>NZ_JACBZA010000001.1:935261-1247015 GCF_013408535.1 Actinopolymorpha cephalotaxi | reverse complement strand
ACAGCTGCCCGCCCATCCGGCGCAGATCGCTGCCGGCGGCGCGCACCCGGGCGTCGATGAACACGTTGGTCACCGGATCGGCGTCCAGCAGCCGCCGGACCGCGCGAAGGTCGGACGTGCGCAGGAGCCGGACCCGCTCGGTGGTGTCGAGCATCCCCCGCCTCCTCGTGATCGTCACCGACCGGCCGCCCGGAGAGAACTGACCGGTCCCGACGATCCTCGTCCCTGGCCTAGCGCACCTCGACCTCGGGTGCCCCGGATGCTACTCCGGCGTCCTTCATCTCCTCACCGATCCGCATGGCCTCGTCGATGAGGGTCTCCACGATCTCGCTCTCGGGTACGGTGCGCACGACCTCGCCCCGGACGAAGATCTGGCCCTTGCCGTTGCCGGACGCCACGCCGAGGTCTGCCTCGCGCGCCTCGCCCGGGCCGTTCACCACGCAGCCCATCACGGCGACGCGCAGCGGTACCTCCATGCCCTCCAGGCCCGCGGTCACCTCGTCGGCGAGCTTGTAGACGTCGACCTGCGCGCGCCCACACGACGGGCAGGACACGATCTCCAGCTTGCGCGGGCGGAGGTTCAGCGACTCGAGGATCTTGATGCCGACCTTGACCTCCTCCGCCGGCGGGGCCGACAGCGACACCCGGATGGTGTCGCCGATCCCCTTCGCCAGCAGGGCGCCGAACGCCACCGAGGACTTGATCGTGCCCTGGAACGCCGGGCCGGCCTCGGTCACGCCGAGGTGCAGGGGGTAGTCGCACTGCTCCGACAGCAGTTCGTACGCCCGCACCATCACCACCGGGTCGTGGTGCTTCACCGAGATCTTGAAGTCGTGGAAGCCGTGCTCCTCGAACAGGCTCGCCTCCCACAGCGCCGACTCGACCAGCGCCTCGGGGCTGGGCTTGCCGTACTTCTGTAGCAACCTGGGGTCCAGCGAGCCGGCGTTGACGCCGATCCGGAGGGACACGCCCGCGTCGGCGGCGGTACGGGCGATCTCCTTCACCTGGTCGTCGAACTTGCGGATGTTGCCCGGGTTGACGCGCACCGCGGCGCACCCGGCCTCGATCGCGGCGAAGACGTACTTCGGCTGGAAGTGGATGTCGGCGATCACCGGGATCTGCGACTTCGCGGCGATCGCCGGCAGCGCGTCGGCGTCGTCCTGGCTCGGGACCGCGACCCGCACGATGTCGCACCCGGTCGCCGTCAGCTCCGCGATCTGCTGCAGCGTCGCGTTGATGTCGGTAGTCGGCGTCGTGGTCATCGACTGCACCGAGACCGGCGCGTCACCACCCACGAGCACCTTGCCGACCCGGATCTGCCGGGTCCGGCGGCGTTCGGCGAGAACGGGCGGAGGTGCTGCGGGCATGCCGAGGTCGATGCTGGTCACGAGTTGCCCTTCGCTGCTCGTCGCACGCCTTCGCGCGCGTACTGCTGGGTCACTGGCTGGGTCACGGGGTACGGCACCTCAGTTCGATATCCGTACCGGATTGACGATGTCGGCGTACAGCAGCAGGACGCCCATCACGATGAGCACGCTCGCCACCGCGTACGCCACCGGCAGGGCCCGCGCGACGTCGACGTAGCCGGGGTCGGGCCGGCGCCGCAGCCGGGCCACACCGCGCCGCACCGCTTCGTACAGCGCGCCGGCGATGTGCCCGCCGTCCATCGGCAGCAGCGGCACGAGGTTGAACAACGCGACGAAGAGGTTCAGCGCACCGAGCCACTGCAGGAAGGTGGCGATCCGGTCGCCGACCGACACCTGGGACGCGGAGGCGATCTCGCCCGCGACCCGGCTGGCGCCGATCACGCTCATCGGGCTGTCCATCGCCCGCTTCTGACCGAACGCCGCCTTGGCCACCCCGACCATGCGTTCGGGGATGTGCAGCATCGCCTGGGCGGTCGCCGCAGTGAGGCGGCCCATCTCACCGACCACCGCGACCGGCCCCTGGCGTTCGCGGACCACGGTCGGGCTGACGCCGAGGAAGCCGACGCGTTCCAGCTGCGCGGGGTTGTTCGGGTCCGGCCGGTCGGCCGCGATCAGGGTGGCGTGCAGGGTGCGCCGCACGCCGTCCCGCTCCACCCCGATGGTGACCGGGCCGGCGCCGGCCTCGCGGATCAGCCCGGACGCCTGGTCCCAGGAGCCGACCGGGGTGCCGTCGAAGGCCACGATCTGGTCGCCGGGCCGCAGGCCGGCCTTCTTCGCCGGGGACAGCGGGTCCGCGGCCGTGCACTTGCGGGCGCCGTCGGCGGCGGGAACCACGCAGTCGGGGACGGCGCTGACCGTCGGCTTGGGCACGTCGGTGCCGAAGCCCATCAGCACGATCCCGAACAGCAGCACCGCCAGGATGATGTTCATGAGCGGGCCGCCGCTCATGATGATCAGCTTCTGCCACCACTTCTTGGTGTAGAAGAGGCGGTGCTCCTCACCGGGCGGCGTCTCCTCCGCCGAGGAGTTGCGGGCCTCCTCGATCAACGTCTGGAACGGCCCGGTGCTGGCCTTGCGCATCCGCCCGTCGGGGGCCGGCGGGAACATCCCGATCATCCGGACGTAGCCGCCGAACGGGATGAGCTTCAGGCCGTACTCCGTCTCACCGCGCGGGCGCGACCAGACCGTGCGGCCGAAGCCGACCATGTACTGCGTGACGCGGACGTCGAACAACTTCGCCGGGACGAAGTGGCCGATCTCGTGCAGGGCGACCGAGGCAAGGACGCCGACGAAGAAGACGACGGCACCGATGATCGCGATCAGGTCCATTTCACGTCCAGCTCAGGTCCGTGGCAGGTGAGTTCCAGGTTCATGCGGAGGAGCCCTCCCGGTCAGGCGATGCGGCGTGGCCCTCGATGAGTTCGGCGGCGCGGGCGCGTGCCCAGGTCTCCGCCTCCAGAACCTCCGGGAGCGTACGGGGGTTCCCGCCGGCTCCGGGGCCCGCCTGGTGAGCGTACTCCCCGACGATCGCGGCCACGGTGTCCACGATGCCGAGGAACGGCAGCCGACCCGCCGTGAACGCCGCGACGCACTCCTCGTTGGCGGCGTTGTAGACGGCCGGCGCGAGGCCGCCCCGCTCCCCCGCCTCGCGGGCGAGGCGCACGGCCGGGAACGCCTCGTCGTCCAGCGGCTCGAACTCCCAGCTGGCGGCCCTGGTCCAGTCGCAGGCGGGCGCGGCGTCGGGCACCCGGTCCGGCCAGCCCAGCGCGAGCGCGATCGGCAGCCGCATGTCGGGCGGGCTGGCCTGGGCGATCGTGGACCCGTCGGCGAACTCGACCATCGAGTGCACGACCGACTGCGGGTGGACCACCACCTCGATGTCGGCGTACGGGACGTCGAACAGCTCGTGCGCCTCGATCACCTCCAGCCCCTTGTTGACCAGGGTGGCGGAGTTGATCGTGACCACGGGGCCCATGTTCCAGGTGGGGTGGGCGAGGGCCTGCTCGAGCGTGACGTCGGCGAGAGAGGCCCGGCTCCGGCCGCGGAACGGGCCGCCGCTGGCGGTGACCACCAGCTTGCGCACCTCGGCCCGGCTGCCGGAGCGCAGGCACTGCGCGAGGGCGGTGTGCTCGGAGTCGACGGGGACGATCTGGCCGGGCTTCGCGGCGGCCCGCACGAGGGGGCCGCCCGCGATCAGCGACTCCTTGTTGGCCAGCGCGAGCGTGCGGCCGGCGTTGAGGGCGGCGAGAGTAGGCGCCAGCCCCACGGAGCCGGTCATGCCGTTGAGAACGGTGTCGCAGGGCCAGGTGGCGATCTCGGCGGCCGCGTCCGGGCCGGCGAGGATCTTCGGCACGCTGAAGTCCCCGCGGGAGTAGCCCTGCCGCTGGGCCTCGGCGTAGAACGCCAGCTGGAGATCCTGGACGACGGTCGAGCGGGACACCGCCACCACGTCCACCCCGAGGTCGAGCGCCTGCCGGGCGAGCAGGTCGACCTGCCCGCCACCGGCGGCGAGGCCGGCGACGCGGAACCTGTCCGGGTTGCGGCGTACGACGTCGATCGCCTGGGTTCCGATCGAGCCGGTCGAGCCGAGGAGCACCACCTCACGCATGAGCACCAGTGTCCCCTATCGGAGTGGCCGGGTGGCGTACGGTCGCGTCTCGGTGGGTTTTTGACCGATCGGTCATATACTCCACCCCATGTCGGACATCGCCCCGGTACCCACCCGCACGCGGGGCAGGCCACCCGGCCGGCCGCGGTGCTTCGATCCCGGAGCGGCCCTGGACGCGGCCGTCGAGGCGTTCCTCGCCCGGGGCTACCACGCGACCTCGCTGACCGACCTCACCACCGCCACCGGGCTGCACCGGGGCAGTCTGTACGCCGCGTTCGGCGACAAGCACGCCCTGTTCCTGGCGGCACTGCGCCGGCACGCCGAGCGCAGCCTGGCCGCGCTCGACGCCACGGTCACCGGAGCACCCTCGCCGCTTGAGGGCGTCGCGCGGTTCGTCCGCGACCAGGCCGAACGCGCCGCCGGACAACTGGCTGGGCAACCGGGTGGGCAACCAGACGGGCAGCGGGGCGGGCGCGGCTGCCTGGTCGCCAACACCACGCTCGAGCTGCTGCCCGGGGACCACGAGGTGGCGCGGGAGATCGAGGAGTACCAGCGGCGGATGGCGGCCCGGGTCGCGCGGGCGCTGGACGAGGCGCGCGCGGCCGGCGAGCTCACCGGCCCGGGCCCGACGGCGGCGCTGGCCCGCTACCTCTTCGTGGTGGTCGAGGGGATGTGGCAGCTCGGGCGTACGACGAACGACACCGGCACGCTGCTCGGCGTCGCGGACGTCGCCCTCACCACTCTCACCGCCCGGACCTGTACGGCACCGTCCGATGCGAACCCGGAATCCGGGTATACGGACCCGACGACCTGACCACGTACGCACCACCCACCGACGAAAGGTCACCCCCATGACACCCCTCTCCGGCAACGCCCCCAAGCCCGGCACCTGGAAGGAGCGGCTGGGCGCCGTCGGCGTCTGGAGCAGCTCCCTGAACTGGGCGTCCGCGGCCTCGGCCCGCGAGGCGGCCGCCGAGATCGAGGAGCTCGGCTACGGCTCGCTCTGGGTCTCGGAGACCCCGCTATCGAAGGAGCCGTTCACCAACACCGCGGTCCTGCTGGCGGCGACGGCGCGGATCCCGATGGGCACCGGCATCGCCAACGTGTGGGCCCGGGACGCGACCGCGGCCAGGGCGGCCACGCTGACGCTGTCGGAGGCGTTCCCCGGCCGGTTCCTGCTCGGCCTCGGTGTGAGCCACCTGCCCGCCGTGGAGGCGAGGGGCGGACAGTACGCACGCCCGCTGGCCAAGATGCGCGACTACCTCGACCAGCTGGAGGGCGGCGCGCCCTACGAGGCGAACCGCGGTACGGAGGACCCGCCGGTGGTGCTCGCCGCGCTGCGGCAGAAGATGCTGGAGCTCGCCCGCGACCGCACGCAGGGCGCGCACCCCTACTTTGTCCCGCCCGAGCACACCGCCCGGGCGCGGGAGGTGCTGGGTGCCGGGCCGCTGCTGATCCCCGAGCAGGCGGTGCTGGTCGAGACCGACCCCGACAAGGCGCGTGCGCTGGGCCGGGAGCACACGTCGTACTACCTCAGGCTGCCCAACTACACGAACAACCTGCGCACCCTCGGCTTCACCGACGAGGACTTCGGCGACGGCGGCAGCGACCGGCTGGTGGACGCGATCGTGGCGTGGGGCGACGTCGACGCCGTACGCACGAGGGTGCGCGCGCACCTCGACGCCGGCGCCGACCACGTGCTCCTGCAGGCGGTCGCCCCCGAACACGGGCTCGGGCTGGACCAGCTGCGCGAACTCGCGCCGGCCCTGCTCGGCTGATCAGCCAACCCGGCTGATCAGTCACTCAGCCGGCCGAAGCTGCCTCGGCGGCTTCCACCACGTTGGTCAGCAGCATCGCCCGCGTCATCGGGCCCACCCCGCCGGGCATCGGCGCCAGCCAGCCGGCCACCTCGCGCACACCCGGGTCGACGTCGCCCACCAGGCCGGCGTCGGTCCGGGTGATGCCGACGTCGAGCACGGCGGCGCCCGGCCGCACCATGTCGGCCCGGATCAGCCCGGGCACCCCGGCGGCCGCGACCACGATGTCGGCGTTGCGCACGTGCGCGGCCAGGTCCTTGGTACGGGTGTGGCACAGAGTCACGGTGGCGTTCTCCGAGCGCCTCGTGAGGATCAGCCCGAGCGGCCGGCCGACCGTGATGCCGCGGCCGATCACGCAGACCTCGGCACCGGCCAGCTCCACGTCGTACCGCCGCAGCAGCTCGACGATGCCGCGCGGCGTGCACGGCAGCGGCGCCGGGTTTCCGTGCACCAGCCAGCCGAGGTTGGCCGGGTGCAGCCCGTCGGCGTCCTTGGCCGGGTCCATCAGGGCGAGCACGCGGTTGGCGTCCAGCCCCTTCGGCAACGGCAGCTGGACGATGAACCCGGTGCAGGCCGGGTCGGCGTTCAGCCGGCGTACCTCCGCCTCGACCTCCTCCTGGGTGGCGTCGGCGGGCAGCTCGACCTGGATGCTCTCGATGCCGACCTGCGCACAGTCGCGGTGCTTACCGCGGACGTACGCGTGGCTGCCGGGGTCGTCGCCGACGATCACCGTGCCCAGTCCGGGCACGACCCCCTGCGCGCGCAGCCGGGCCACGCGTTCGGTCAGCTCGGCGCGGATGGCCGCCGCCGTCGCCTTGCCGTCCAGGATCCGTGCGCTGCTCATCGCTCTCCTCGTTCGGGGCCAGGTGTCGGTCGACGTAGGTTCGTCACGTCCGTACGTCGTTCCTACCAGGGCGGGTGTGGCGGACCTCGCGGTGGGCGGACGGCGTGGGGCGGCTCACCGGAAGATGACCGTCCGCATGCCGTTCAGGATGACCCGGTGCTCCAGGTGCCAGGTGACCGCCCGGGCCAGGGCGAGGCTTTCCAGGTCGCGGCCCACCGCGGCGAGCTTGGCCGGGGTCAGCGTGTGGTCGACCCGGGCCACCTCCTGCTCGATGATCGGCCCCTCGTCCAGCACCTCGGTGACGTAGTGGGCGGTCGCGCCGATCAGCTTGACGCCGCGTTCGTACGCCTGGTGGTACGGCTTCGCGCCCTTGAAGCTCGGCAGGAAGGAGTGGTGGATGTTGATCGCCCGGCCGACAAGCTTCTCGCAGAGGTCGTGGGAGAGCACCTGCATGTAGCGGGCCAGCACCACCAGGTCGACCCGTTGCGCGGACACCAGGTCGAGGATCGCCTGTTCCTGCGCGCCCTTGGAGTCCGCCGTCACCGGCAGGTGGTGGAACGGCAGCCCGGTCTTCTCCACCATCGGTCCCACGTCGGGGTGGTTGGACACCACGGCCGCGATGTCGGCCGGGACGGCGCCGACCCGGCAGCGGTACAGCAGGTCGTTGAGGCAGTGGTCCTGCTTGGAGACCAGCACCAGCAGTCGCTGGCGGGCGCCGAGGTCGCGTAGCTGCCAGTCCATCCCGAAGGTGGCGCCGATCGGGGCGAAGCCGACCTGCAGGTCGTCCAGCGTCGTCTGGGCGGACTCCGCCTGGACGTGCACCCGCATGAAGAAGCCGCCGTCCAGCCGGTCGCTGAACTGCTGGCTGTCGACGATGTTGCAGCCCCGCTCGGCCAGGAACCCGGCCACGGCGTGCACGATGCCGAGCCGGTCGGCACAGGAGAGGGTGAGGACGTACTCCGGCCGGTCGCTGGTGTTACTCATGGGTTCGATTGTCCCGGGCACCGGCCTCCGGCACGGCACGACCCCGTCAGCCGCCCGGTGTCAGCGTCCGTGGCGGTGACCGAAACCTGCCCGATCCGCCCCGGGGATGTGGACGAACGGGATTTTCCCACCCGCCGGGTCTAGCGTGCGCCGATGGCCTCGGCCCCCGCGAAGACCTCGACACGCCCACCGGGCCGGCTGCGCGGCTGGCTCCCCCGCGCCCACCCGGTCTCCTGGTGGATGCTCGGCGTGTCGTCGCTGGCGATCCTGATCACCTCGATCGACCGGGTGATCCTGCCCACCGTTCTGCCGGACATCCTGAAGGAGTTCGGGCTGTCCAACACCCAGGGCGGGGTGCTGGTGTCGCTGTCCTTCGTGGGCACGTTCGTGGGTGCCGTCGTGCTCGGCGTGGTCGGCGACCTGTTCGGCCGGGGGCACCTGCGGGCGCGGACCTGGATCGTCACGGTCGCGGTCACCGTGGTGGCCGCCGTCGCCACCGCGCTGTCCCACGGCATCGCGGCGCTGCGCGCCTGGCGGGTGGTGATGGGCATCGGGACCGGCGGGATGGAGCCGGTGAACGTCGCCCTGGTGAGCGAGTGGTGGCAGAAGGAGAACCGCGGCTTCGCGGTCGGCGTCCACCACACCGGCTTCCCGATCGGCCAGCTGCTCGGCCCGGTCCTGATCGGCTGGGTGCTGCTGGTCGGCACCTGGCGGGACGCGTTCCTGTGGCTGCCGCTGATCGCAGTACCGATCATGGTCGCCCAGCTCGTCCTCGGCCGCCGGCACAACCTCGAACGCGTGAACGCCTGGATCGAGCGCCACCGGATGACCCCGGCAGTCCCCCTGCCCGACGACCAGCCGACCGGCAACCCGCTGGCCAAGCTGCGGATCGCGTTCGGCCACCGCAACGTGTGGTGCGGCCTCGGGCTGGCGTTCTGCCTGCTGTGGGCGGAGACCGGGGTCACCGCGTTCCTCACCGTCCAGCTCACCAAGCACGCCGGGCTCACCCTGGCCATGGCGGCCGTGGTGTCCGGCGCGTCCGGCATCACCGGATGGATCGGGCAGATCGTGTGGGGCACGCTGTCGGACCACCTGGGACGGAAGTTCTCCCTGGCGATCATCTGCGCCGGCTGGACCGCGACCGTGCTGGCGATGATCTGGATCAGTTCACCGGCGTCGGCCTGGGCGGTGCTGATCGCCTGGGGGCTGTTCCGCAACTCGCCGTTCCCGGTGGCGTACGCGCTGGTCGTCGACTCCACGCCGCGGGCCGCTTCGTCGGGGATGGGCCTGGTGGTCGGGATCGCCCTCGGCGTCTCCGGCATCATCGTGCCCACGGTGTCCGGCTGGATCATCGACCACTACGGCTTCACCTGGGACTACGTGATGCTGGCGGCCGCGTGCCTGCTGGCGTTGCTGCCGATCGCGGCGATGCGGGAGACGGTACGCCGGAGGACGGCGGAGCCGGCCGGGCAACCGGTGGCCGGCTGACGGCCCCGCCGTCCTCTCGCGGGTCGCCCCGCGCGCGTGCCTACTCGTCGAACGCCGTGGTGTCGAACATCTCCGCCTGGGTCATCGACCACCAGTCGGTGGCGAGCTCGCGCCGGACGTACTCGTACGGCAGCCAGCCGTAGCCGCCGTCGCCCCAGGAGTCCCCCCACGAGTTGCGGATGAGGAACGCGCCCGTCTGCGTGGTGTTGTCGCCCGGGTTGGTCACCTTGCGCTTGTCGTCGTACCCGACCGCGGCGATCGCGTGCCCGCCCAGGACGTTCTCCTTGGCGCTCGGGAACGGAATGTCGCCGGGGCTGGCCGGCTTCTGGATCGACTCGTAGACGGTGAAGCCGAACATCGCCGGGATGCCGGCGGCGAGGTGGCTGCGCACCTCCGCGAGGGTGTCCTCGCCGTTCGTGCCGGCCGGGTCGAGCCGGAAGTACTGCAGGGCCTGGTAGTTCTGCGCGAAGGCGAACGCGAACGCGGGCGGGTCGTCGTCGAACTTCGCCACGTCGTAGGGCCAGTACTTCTCCGGCGGTGAGCCGAACGCCGCGAGCGCGCCCATCACCGAACGCAGGTAGGCGCCGGTGTCCCCCTTCACCCCGAGGAAGTCGCGGGTGACCTTGTAGAGGAACAGCCGGGACAGGTCGATGTACTTCCCGCTGGCCCGGCGCTGGTAGTACTCCATGATCCCGCAGGCGGCGTTCGCCGTGCACGAACCGAGCTCGCCCTGGTCCTCGACCGAGGAGCACCACTGGCGCAGGTCGGCCTTGGGCGGGAGCTTGTTGGTCGCCCGGCCACCCCCCGCGGTCGTCATCCGGTCAGCCAGTCCACGCAGGCTGGCCGAGGAGGAGTTCTTCAGCTTGTCCAGGACCGGCGTGGACCGGCTGGTGAGGTCGCGGACGTCGGGGCGGTCGGGCAGCCAGCCCGTGCCCACCGGCCGGGTCCGGCCGGGCAGGACGATCGTCTCCATGGGGTCTCCAGGCGTTGCTCCGGCGGTGCGGATGGAGCGGGTTCACGTGGTGTTTTCCCAGGTCGGGCCCGACATATGTCCGGCAGTGGTCCGGTCGGTGGTCCGGCAGTGGTCCGTTCGGTGGCGTCGCCCGGTGCTGCGCATCGATCGCGGTCCCGGGCATGATGCGTGGCATGGGCAGCAGGGGCAGCACAGGTGGCGAGGACAGATCCGGAGCGTCCGGGCCGCGACGTCCCCTGCGGCCGGGTGAGACCCGGGTCCAGCGGGCCGACCGGAACTTCGCCGAGATCCTCGGCGAGCTGCGGGTCCTGCAGACCGGCGTGCAGATCCTGTTCGGTTTCCTGCTGATCCTCGCGGTGCAGCCGAGGTTCGCCGAGACGTCGACCTTCGGCCGGATCACCTACGTCGTCACGTTGCTCCTGTGCTGCCTGGCGACCGCGCTGCTGATGGGGCCGGTCGCCTACCACCGCGCGCTGTTCGCGAAGGGCCTGAAGCCGGAGATCGTACGGGTGTCCAACCGGTTCGCGCGGGCAGGCATGCTCGTGTTGCTGCTCGCCATCGACGGAGCCGTGCTGCTGGTGATGGACTTCGTGTTCGGCCTGCCCGTCGCACTGGCGCCGGCGGCGTTCGTGCTGTTGTTGTTCGCGGCGGCGTGGTACGTCCTGCCGACCAGGCGGCTGGCGGCCCTGGACCGCGAGCTCCGTGCGGGGCGCGACGAGCCCGGGGACAACGACCGTGAGTCCTGAGCCCGGCGCCGACCGCCCCTTCACGCCGCGGGTGGCCGTCGTCGCCGACGACCTCACCGGTGCGGCCGACAGCGGCGCCGGTTTCCTGCGGGCCCGGTTGAGCACCACCGTCACCTGGGCCGAGGAAGTCCTCGCCGGCGGCGTGACCGGCTCCTCCCATGGCCACACCGACGTACTCGCCGTCGACGCCGGCACGCGCCGGGCTACCGCCGAGCAGGCCGCGGCCACGACGGGGCGGCTGCTCCGGGCGCTTCGCCTTGCCGGCACAGGCGTCCTCTACCAGAAGGTCGACTCGATGGCCCGGGGTAATCTCGGGGCCGAACTCGACGCCGCGTTGCGGGCCTGGCGTCCCGGTGCGGTGGCGGTGGTCGCCCCGGCGTTCCCGGCCGCGGGACGCACCACGGTCGGCGGCATCCAGCGGGTGCACGGCGTACCCGCCGAACGCGGCGACCTCGCGGCCCGGCTGGACGGGGCCGGGTTACGCCCGGCACTGGTCGACCTGACGGGCGTACGAAGTGCAGACCCGCGGGCTGTTCTCCTGCGTTCGCTGCGGCCCGGCATCAGGGCCCTGCTGTGCGACGCCGAGACCGACGCCGACCTGGCCGCGATCGCCGGGGCCGCCGCCGCGCTGTCGGGCCCCGTGGTGTGGGTGGGCTCGGCCGGTCTGGCCCACGTACTCCCCGCGGCGCTGGGGCTCACCGGCGACGCCGGCCAGTACGACAAGGTCGGGTTGACAGCAGCGGGCAAGGCCGGGTTGACAGGGGATGGCACGGCCAGGTTGACGGTCGATCCCGAGGCGGACCTGAACGGACACGACGTCGTCCCGGGCGGACCGGTCCTGGTCGCCGTGGGCAGCGTGCACGCCTCCGCCCGCGAACAGGCCCGCCACCTGCTGGCCGACGGCGCGGGTCACGTCGAGGTGCCGGTCGCCGGCCTCGACCAGCACGTCGACGTGACCCTCGCGGCGATCCGGCGACACCTGCGGGCGGGTACCGACGTCGTACTCACCCTCTCCGACGACCTCGGCACCGCCGGCCCGGACGACCACCGGCTGACGGCCCGGCTCGGCGAGCTCACCAGGCCGTGCGCCGACCTGGTGGCCGGGCTCGTCCTGACCGGCGGGGACACCGCCACCGGCCTGCTGCGGGCCTGGGGTGTGCCCGGGCTGCGGCTGTGCGCCGAGGTCGAGCCCGGCGTGCCCCTGTCGGTGACGACCGGTCCCCGGCGAATCCCGGTCGTCACCAAGGCCGGCGCGTTCGGGGACGCCGCGACGCTCCGCCGTGCCCGGGCTCGGCTCGCCGCCTTCACCAACTCGTCCGCCCCCTCGGGCACCGACTCGTCCGCCCATTCGCCATCCGCCGAAGGAGAACGATGAACCGTCCTGTCATCGCGATCACCATGGGAGACGCCGCGGGTGTCGGTCCGGAGGTGGTGGTCAAGGCCCTCGCCCACCGGGAGACGTACGACCTGCTCCGGCCGGTCGTCGTCGGGGACGCCGGCCGGCTGCGGCGCGCGGTGGAGCTCACCGGCACCGGCCTGGACGTCCGCGAGGTCGACTCTCCAGCCGGCGCGGCGTACACCGCGGGCACTGTCGACTGCATCGACCTCGGGCTGATCCCGGCCGACCTGGAGTTCGGCAAGCTGTCCGAGGTCGCCGGCAACGCCGCGTTCCGCTACATCGAGCGCGCGGTCGAGCTGGCCACCGCCGGCGACGTGGACGCCATCTGCACCGCGCCGCTGAACAAGGAGGCGCTGCACGCCGCGGGGCACCGCTACCCCGGGCACACCGAGATCCTGGCCGCGCTGACCGGCACTCCCGAGGTGTCGATGATGCTGAGCGCGCCGCAGCTGCGCGTCGTCCACTGCACCACCCACATCGGGCTGGTGGACGCGGTGGCGCGGATCGAGCCCGGCCTGGTCGAGCGCACGATCCGGCGCGGTCACGAGACGCTCGTGCGGTCGGGAATCGACGCGCCGCGGATCGCCGTCTGCGGCATCAACCCGCACGCGGGCGAGAACGGCCTGTTCGGCAACGGCGAGGAGGAGACGAAGGTCGCCCCCGGCATCGCCGCCGCGCGGGCCGACGGGATCGACGCGCGCGGTCCGCTGCCCGCCGACACGGTGTTCTTCCGGGCCGTACGCGGCGACTTCGACCTGGTGGTCGCGATGTACCACGACCAGGGACACTGCCCGGTCAAGGTGCTCGGCCTGGATTCAGGCGTCAACATCACCGTCGGACTGCCCGTGGTGCGGACCTCGGTCGACCACGGTACGGCGTTCGACATCGCCGGCACCGGTGACGCGGACGAACGCAGCATGCTGGAGGCGCTGCGGCAGGCGGCCGAGCTCGCACCCGAACGCGACGTGGCCTGAGGTTCGGCGTTCGGCCACGTCACGTACGTGGGGGGGCACCGGGCGCATCTTCGTCCGGTCACCGGCCGGTTGAGGTCTGTTCACGACCGTTCACCGGCTTACCCGCGCGCGATGTCGGCGGTTGCCGCTAGCGTTCCGGCGAAGATCATTCTCGGCCGGAAGGACGCCCCGATGTCGCCTCGCCCTGACCCGGTTGTGCCCTCCTCCCCGCTCGGCCGGCGGCGGTTCCTCACCCTGGCAGGTGCCTTCGGCGGCGCGGCCGCCGCGTGGGGCGGGATGGGCGCGGCCGGCACCGCCTGGGCGGCGCCCCGCGCGGGGGTGACCGGTCCGGCGGCTTCGGCAGCCGGTGTCGCCGGTGCGGCCGCCGGGTCGGGCGCGCCGCTGTCGTTCGCGGTTCTCACCGACACCCACGCCAACGTCGGCGCGACGGCGGGGCTGGACACCCTGCGGCGCACCTTCGCCTCCGTGCAGGCCGCCGACCCGACGTTCGTCCTCAACTGCGGCGACATCACCGACTACGGCGCCGACGACGAGTTCGAGGCCTACCTGTCCACGATCCCGGCGGGCCTGCGCGACCGGCTCCACCACGTGCCCGGCAACCACGAGGTGCGCTGGGACCTGCACGCCAAGGAGCTCTACCACCGGTTGTTCGGCCCGGCGCCGTACTCCTTCGACGTGGGCGGACTGCACGTCGTCGGCCTGGACCCGACGCAGCTGCTGCAGGAGCCGGGCCACTTCGGCCGGGACGGCCTACGCTGGCTGGCCGACGACCTCGCCGCGGCCGGGCCGAGCGTGCTCTTCCTGCACTTCCCGATGGGCGCCGAGCACTACTACGTCAACGACCAGGACGCCTTCTTCGAGACGGTGGCCGACCTGCCGGTGCGGGCGATCTTCGCCGGGCACATCCACCGCGAGCAGGTCGTACGCACCAACGGCCTGACCCAGGTCTCTGCGAACGCGGTGAAGAACGGCGCCTTCTACTACTGGGTCGACCGGGTGTCCGACGCCGGGCACAGCGTGCTGCGGGTCTCCGCCGTCGCGGTCGCCGCCGACGGCACCGAGACCCGGCGCGACCTCACCACGATCCCGCTGGAGGAGGACCGCACCACCCGACAGCTCCGGCCGGTACGCATCGACGTCGGGGCGCCGTCGGGCGGCCGGGTGCGGGTCGACGTCCAGGTCCCCTCGACCGGCTCCACCGGCACGCAGGCGCAGGTCTATCCGCAGCAGATCTTCGGCGGTGGCTCGGCCGGCACCTGGGCCGACCTGACCCGGACCAGCCGCGGCTGGTCCGGTTCGGTCGAGGTGGCCGCGCTGGCGGCCGGCGCGCATCGGCTGCAGGTGCGGGTGCTCGGCGCCGGCGGCGCCCGCTGGGACGCGACCCGGCCGTTCACCGTCCCGGCCTCCGGTGGCGCACCCCGCGACCGGTGGCAGGCGCGGCTGCCCGGCAGCATCCAGGGCGCCCTGGCCGAGCACGACGGGCTGGTGGTGGCCGCGACCACCAGCGGCGCGGTCGAGGCGTTCCGTCCCACGCGAGCCGGGCGTGAGGTGGCCTGGCGGACAACTCTCGGCCCGGTCCATCGCGGCCCGGCGTTCACCGCGGACGGCACGACCGTCCTGGTCCCCTCCGCCGACCATCACCTGTACGCCCTCGACGCGGCGGACGGCCACGAGCGCTGGGTGTTCGGCGTACCCGACCCGGTGCTCAGCTCACCCCTGGTGACGTCGGTGGGCGGCGACGCAACCGCGGTCTTCACCGCCGGAACGACCTTGTACGCCGTGCACGCCGAGACGGGTGAGCAACGCTGGAAGGCCGACCTGCACGGCTTCTTCGCCGGCCGCGCGGCCTGCGACGGCGACCGGGTCTACGTCGGCGGCGGTGACGGACGGGCGTACGCCTTCGACGCCGCGACCGGTGCGCAGGCGTGGTCCTACGACGCCACCACCCGGCAGGACTCCTACGGCCGGCTGCTCTACGGGCCGTGGGACGACACGGTCGAACTGCTTCCCGGCGGCGGGGTTCTGGTGTCCACCGTGTCCTCGGCCGCCGCACTCGACCGCGCGTCGGGCGAACGCCGGTGGAGCGTGGCGGGCAGTTACGTCTACTCCCCTTCGCCGGTCACCGACCGCGGTGTGGTGCTGATCGACGAGTGGGGCCGGGTGCAGCTGGTCGACCCGGCGACCGGAGTCGCCACCTGGAAGGCCGAGATCGGTGCTCGCGCGCTCAACTCCGGACCGGTCGTGGTCGGCGACCTGATGTGGAACGTCGCGGTGACCGGGTTGCTGGCCTGCGTCGACCTCACCGACGGGACCGTGCGGCACCGCCGCCAGCTCGGGCCGGCCAACACGTTCAGCACGCCCGTGCTCGTGGACGGCCTGCTCGTCACCGGCGACCAGGACGGTACCCTGCGCGGCATCGAGCTCCCGTAGACCTTCGAGACAGGTCGAGAACGGACGCGTCAGCTGCCCCGCGGCTCGGTCCAGAAGGTGACCTCCGGGCTGTACTGCCCCGTCGGCTTCACCCTGGACCCTGACGGTGACCTCGTGGTCGGGGTATACCGCCGGCCGAGCACGCCTCAACCCGCCAGTCAGCGGTGCAAACGCTCTCCGCGACGGAGCATGGCCAGATAGCCGGCGATCCGGCGTTGGCGTGTCTCCGGACGCTTGGCGTCGTTGATGCGCCAGATGATCGAGTAACGGTTGCGGGCGTCCAGTTCGGCGAATGCCGCGGCTGCCGCCGGGGCGTTGTCAAGCTCGCGTTGCAGATCCTCGGGGATCGAGGCTGTCCGTTGCCCTTCGTAGGCGGCGTTCCAGCGTCCATCAGCCTTGGCGCGTTCGACCTCGCCGAGGCCGGCTGGTCGCATCCTCCCTGCTTGGGTGAGCCGGGCGACGTGCTCGACGTTCCTGACGGACCAGCGGCTGTTCGGCCGGCGCGGGGTGAAGCGCTGTCGATAGCTGCCGTCGTCATGTCGTGCGATCTGCCCGTCGATCCAGCCGAAGCACAGCGCCTCGTCAAGCGCTTGCGCGTAGGTCAGGGCTGTCGTCTCTCCGCCCTTCTTGTGCAGCACCAGCCAGACCCCGGGGTGGTCGGCATGGTGGTTTTCGAGCCAGGCGCGCCATGCCTCGGCGTCCTGGACAAGCAGATCTGCCAGATCGGTCAAGGCGCGGCGCTACTGTGTCACCGCGGAACGGGGACTGAGGCAGAACGGTTGGCCGTCTGGATCGAGCAGCACCCGCCAACGGCCGGCGCCCGGTTGGAACTCGGGTTGGCTGGCGCCGATCGCGCACAGGCTGTTGGTCGCCTCGTCCAGGTCGTCGACCTGCAGATCGAGGTGGAATCGCTTGGCGCCAGCCTCGTCTGGCCACTGTGCGGCCCGGAATCCCTCGACCTTGCCGAAGCCGATCTTGATGCCGTTGCCTTCGACCATCCCGTAGCTGTCGTCGCTGTAGGTGACTACCCAGCCGAGCGCGGCTGCGTAGAACCGAGCCATCCTCGCCGGCTCTGCGCTGTCGATGTTGAACATCGACAGAGCTGCCATCGACTCGTCTTGCTTTTCCATGGACTGTGTGTGAGTCATGCATATAAATTAGAGACATGACGCCAACCCAGTCAAGCCGTCAGCATGCAGCCAACGTCCTGGGCGCGTTGAGCCTCGTGGTCGCTGACCGGATGAACAGCGCCGTCGAGGCGGTCACACGGCTCGGCCCGTCGGCCCCTGCCGCACTTGCCGCGTTGCACGAGTTCCTCGACGGCGGGTCGGTCACCCAGCTGAGTTCCGTTCTGGGCTTGACTCACTCGGGCACCGTTCGTCTCGTCGATCGCCTTGCCGTCGAGGGCCTCGTCGAGCGGGGCCGAGCGCAGGACGGACGGGCCGTGTCTGTCGTCTTGACGCGCACCGGCCACCGCACGGCAGCGCGGATACTTCAGGCGCGCCAGGAGTCACTGGCCCGCGCGCTGTCCGGGTTGTCCGCCGATGATGTCGAGACTCTTGCGGCAGCGCTGGATGCGATGCTGACCACAGTCACCCTCACCAGAGTCGAGGAACGTTCCGCCCGCACCAACGAGCGTTCACAGCCTTGGCTGTGCCGCCTCTGCGACTTCGCCGCGTGTGGCCGTGACGAGGGCGACTGCCCGGTCAACAACGTCGTTACGAACAGCACGGGGACTTGAGATTGCCGCACGTCCCTCGGTGGCGGCTGCCAGAGCTCCTGACGCGCGCGTGCTGGACACGATCTGGGCCAGGTCACCGGCTGGTGCGGGCGAAGGCGCGCACCAGCCCAGCCGTCAACGACGGCTTGCCCCACAACGCCTAGTAGTCCGCGCGGGTGCGGGCGAAGTCGAGCATGAGGTCGACCTCGGCGGCGGAGTAGTGCCGGATCATCCAGTCGACCATCCGCAGGCTCATCGCCGCCCAGTACAGCCGCAGGGTCTCCGGCTCGATGGTCCGGTCGAGCACGTCGTCCAGCCACCGCGCGGTGTCCGGGTCACCGTTGCGGGAGGCGACGTCGAACCGCAGCGTCACCAGTCCGAACCTCCGGTCACCCCGCCCGATGCCGTCCCAGTCGACGATGCCGCTGATCCCACCGGCGCCGTCGACCAGCACGTTGCCCACGTTGAAGTCCAGGTGCACCAGATCGTCGCCGGTCATCCGTGCGCCGTCGCCGACGCCGACCTCGCGGATCCACGCCAGCAGTCGCCGGGTCCGGTCGTCGTAACGCGCCAGAGGTTCGTGCAGGCAGAAGCCGGGCCCGCTGTGCCGCAGGTACAGATCGGGCGGCTCCACGTCGGGACGGTCGGCCAGTAGGCCCGCGAATCGTTCGTTGAGCTCGACCATCGCCTCGACGACCGCCCGGTCGACCCGGGCCGGCGGCGAACCCGGCAGCCGTTCCTGCACGATCGCCACCGCATCGGGCACTTCCGCGATCAGGTCGTACGCCGGGACGGGCAGGCCCTGCGCCCGCGCGGTCGCCAGGATCTCGGCAGTGGTGCGGAGAACGTCGGCCGAGGACCCCGGGCCCATGGTCAGCACGCCGTCCCGGCCGTCCGGCCAGCGGACGAAGGCGGCCCCGACCTCTCCACCGGGCGCGGGCCCGAGCAGGGTCAGCCCGGCGTCGGTGTGCTCGTTGACCAGGGCGACGAGGTGGGCGGGGTCGAGCCGGCGTACGGGTGCCAGCTCGGGATGATCATCGGGCATGACCGCAGACGCTACTCCGCGGCCGTGCGGATGCCGAGCAGTGCGACGTCGATGCCGCGCCGGGCGGCTGCCCGTACCTCCGCCAGCGACTCACCCTGAGCGATCGCGGTCAGCGCGGCCGCCTGCGCACCGCCGGTGAGCGCGCCCACGAACGCCGCGGCGCTCACCCGGTCGAGCCGGTCGGGGTACGCCCGGCACAACGCGTCGGTCAGCTGCCGCTGGGCGTCGAAGATCACGTGCAGCGCCCGGGCCTGCAGGGCCGGCACCGACAGCACCAGCCGCGCCCGCACGGTGTAGATCAGCTCGGCGTGCGCCTCCTCGGCCTCGTCACCCGAGCCTTCGGCGGCGCCCATCAGGGCCAGCACCCCCTCGGCGACCCGGGCGAGCAGGTCGCCGACGTCCTCCTGGTCGGCATGGTCGGTGATGAGCCGGACGGCGAGGTCGATCCGCTCGCCGGTGTCGGCGAACAGCACGGCTTCCTTGCTCGGGAAGTAGTTGAAGAACGTCTTGGTGGAGACGTCGGCGGCCGCGGCGACGGCGGCGACCGTGGTCTGGTCGTACCCCTGCTCGTCGAACAGCCTGATCGCGGTCTGGATCAGGATCTGGCGGGTTCGCCGCTTCTTGCGCTCGCGGAGTCCGGTGCCGTCCGACATGCGGACACGTTACCCCAGCTGTATTCCTACACTCGCTGTAATCCTGCACTGGTTGGGCCGGTCCCCAGGGCCGCCGTCAGGACTCCTTCGCCGCCAGCTGCCCGCAGGCGCCGTCGATCTCCTGGCCGCGGGTGTCTCGGACGGTGACGGGCACGCCGTGCGCCTCCAGCCGGCGGACGAACTCCCGCTCGTCCTCGGGCCGGGAGGCGGTCCACTTCGACCCGGGCGTGGGATTGAGCGGAATGAGGTTGACGTGCACCAGATGTCCGCTCAGCAGCCGGCCCAGCAGGTCGGCACGGAACGCCTGGTCGTTGACGTCCTTGATCAAGGCGTACTCGATGGAGACCCGGCGCTTGGTGCGGTCGGCGTACTCCCACGCGGCGTCCAGCACCTCGCCGACCTTCCACCGGGTGTTGACCGGCACCAGCTCGTCGCGCAGCTCGTCGTCGGGCGCGTGCAGCGACAGGGCCAGCGTCACCGCGAGCCCCTCCTCGGTGAGCTGCCGGATCCGGGGGACCAGCCCCACGGTGGAGACGGTGACGCCGCGCTGGGACATCCCGAGGCCGTCCGGAGCCGGGTCGGTGAGCCGGCGTACGGCCGAGATCACCGTCTTGTAGTTGGCCATCGGCTCGCCCATGCCCATGAACACGACGTTGGAGACCCGGCCAGGACCGCCGGCCACGGCACCGTCGGCGAGCAGCCGCGCGCCGGCGACCACCTGCCCGACGATCTCGGCGGCGGACAGGTTGCGGGTCAGGCCCGCCTGGCCGGTGGCGCAGAACGGGCAGGCCATCCCGCACCCGGCCTGGCTGGACACGCACATCGTCACCCGGCCGGGATAGCGCATCAGGACGCTCTCCACCAGAGCGCCGTCGAACAGCCGCCACACGGTCTTGACCGTCGCTCCGCCGTCGCAGGTCAGCGTGCGTACGGGGGTCAGCAGGTCCGGGAGCAGGCCGGCGGCGATGCGTTCGCGGCTGGCCAGCGGCAGGTCGGTCATCTCCTCCGCGGAGTCGACGAACCGGCTGAAGTAGTGGGTGGACAGCTGGCGCGCGCGGTAGGCGGGCTCGCCGAGCTCGACCAGCGCATCCCGGCGTTCGGCCGGAGTGAGGTCGGCGAGGTGGCGGGGCGGCCGGCCGCGGCGCGGCGGGGCGAAGACGAGATCAACAGGAGCAGCCATGACGGATCCCAGTGTCACACAGCACGCCAACCGGGCCCGAGTCCCTCACTCCCCCGCCGGTGGCCCCTCCTGGTGGAGATAGGCCTGGAACGCCGTCGCCACGTCCCGCAGATAGCTCAGGATGATCTCGCGTTCCTCCGGGGAGCGCTCCGCGGTGACCGCGGACACCAGGTCCAGCAGCGGAAGCAGTTCCCGCATCACGTCGCGCATCCCGGACTCGGTGACCGAGAGCACCTGCCGGCGCCGGTCGCCAGGATGAGGGGTACGCCGGACGTGCCCGTCGGCGACCAGGCGGTTGACGGTCTGGGTGGCCGCGGCGGAGGTGATCCCGAGCCGGCGGGACAGCTCGACCGGGCCGAGGCCGGCGCCGCCGGTCTCCTTCGCCCGCAGGTGCGTCTGGCCCTGCGCGGCGATCACGTGCTCGACCGCCTCCACGTCGGTGAGGGGCATCCCGAGGCGCCGCGCCAGCGCGCCCCGGACGAGGAGGTTCAGGTCGAGCACGTCCCGGAGGGCCAGCGAGAGGTCGTCGCGGGGCCGGTCGGGGCGCGACTGGTCCTCGGCGTCACCCGAGCGGCCGGGCGCGTCAGGCCGATCGGGCGCTCCGGGCGCGTCAGGCCGGCCGGCCTGGCCGGTGTGCGGTTGCCCCATGGAGCCAAGTCTGACATGGTTGAGCGGTCGCTAAGTAACTTAGCGATCAATGGGAGCCGGCCCACCTCCAGGGGTGACCGGGCGAGCACGACCGTGAGGGCACCTTGTCTCGAACCGACCGTGGATCCGGCGCGCACCAGGACACCGCTGCCGCTGCCGCCGCCACCAGCCGACAGCGCACCACCCGCGACGGGCACGGCGAGCGTGACAACCACGAGAACCGGCACGGCCACCACGGCGAGCACTCGCGGACGCCGGCCCGACGGCGCGCACCGCTCCCCGTCCTGGTTCTCCTGCTCACCCTCGCCGGGCTCGGGGCGGCGTTCACCCTCGGCCCGTCCGACGCCACCACCACCGACACCGCGGGATCGGGGCTGCCCGAGGACTCCCAGTCGGCGAAGGTCGCCAAGATCGTCGACGGCCTGCCGTCCGGCGCGGTGGCACCGGCGATCGTCGTCTACAGCCACTCCGACGGCACTTCGCTCACCGGTCAGGACCGCACCCGGATCCAGCGGGCCGCCCAGGACCTGGGCAAGCTCGGCCTGGGCGGCCGGCCGGCCAAGCCGCAGTTCGACCCCAAGGGGAAGCTCGCCACCGTCGCCGTACCCCTCTCCACCGAGCTCGGGACCGAGCAGACGTCGGCGAAGATCACCGCGATCCGCAGCACCGCGTCGGAGGACCTGACCGAGCCGCTGCGCGCTCAGGTGACCGGCGCGCCCGCGTTCACCACCGACCTGGCCAAGGTCTTCGACGGCGCCGACACCAGGCTGCTGCTGGTCACCGCCGCCGTGGTGGCGGTCCTGCTGCTGATCACCTACCGCAGTCCGGTGCTGTGGCTGGTGCCGCTGATGGTGGTCGGCGCCGGCGACCGGCTGGCGACCGTCCTGGTCGGGATCCTCGCCCCCATCGCGAACGTGCAGGTCGACGCGTCCACCGGCGGCATCCTGTCGGTGCTGGTGTTCGGCGCGGGCACCAACTACGCCCTGCTGCTGGTCTCCCGCTACCGCGACGAACTCCACCGGCACGAGGACCGGTTCGCCGCCATGGGCCGCGCACTGCGGGCCACCGCGCCCGCCGTCCTGGCCAGCGGCACCACCGTCACGCTCAGCCTGCTCACCCTCCTGGCCGCCGAGCTCACCGGCAACCGCGGCCTCGGGTTCGCCGGTGCGGTCGGCATCGTGACGGCGATGTTCTTCGGCCTGGTCGTCCTGCCGGCCGCGCTGGTGCTGCCCGGCCGCTGGCTGTTCTGGCCGCTGGTCCCCCGCGCCGGTTCCCCGGCGGCCGCGGAACGCGACGGCGGCTGGGCCAGGCTGGGCCGGCTGGTCGCGCGCCGGCCGAGCATGGTGGCGGTCGGGGGCGTACTCGTCCTGGTCGCGCTGGCCTCCGGCGTTCTCGGCGTACAGACCGGGCTCTCCCAGGCGGAGTCGTTCCGCAAGACCCCTGAGGCGGTGCTCGGCCAGCGAACGCTGCAGTCGGTGCTGCCCGCCGGCGCCGTCGAACCCCTCACCGTGATCTCCCGCGCCGGGACCGGGCCGCAGGTCCGCGACGCCGCCGCGGGCGTTCCGGGGGTCGCCGACGCCACCGAGGCCGACCGGACCGCGAAGTACGCCAGTACGACCGTCGTCCTGAAGGCGGGCGCCGGCACCGCGGAGTCCGACGCCACCATCGAACGGCTGCGGGACCGGCTGGCCGGGATCGACGGCGCGAACGCGCTGGTCGGCGGGCAGACCGCGGGCACCTACGACGTCGCCCAGGCCACCGCGCGCGACACCCGGGTGGTGGTGCCGCTCGTCCTGGCCATCGTGTTCACCGTGCTGGTGATCCTGCTCCGCGCCCTGGTCGCGCCGATCCTGCTGGTGCTCACCGTGGTCGCGTCGTACTTCGCCTCGCTGGGAGCGAGCTGGTACATCTTCCGCACGGTGTACGACTTCCCGGCGCTGGACGTCGGCGTACCCCTGCTGTCGTTCCTCTTCCTGGTGGCGCTGGGCGTGGACTACAACATCTTCCTCATCGCCCGGACCCGGGAGGAGACCGTCGGCGGGCACGACACCCGCCGGGCCGTCCTGCGGGCACTCGCCGTCACCGGCGGTGTGATCACCAGCGCGGGCATCCTGCTGGCCGCGGTCTTCGCGGTGCTCGGGGTACTGCCGCTGATCACGCTCACCCAGATCGGCGTGGTGGTCGGCGTCGGCGTACTCCTCGACACCCTGCTGGTGCGGACGGTGCTCGTACCTGCCCTGGTGCTGCTGACCGGGCGGCGATTCTGGTGGCCGGGGCGTCCCGAGGTCGCCCACCGCGAGGCGCACCGGGCCTGAGGTGCGGAAAGGCCGGGCAAGGAGCGTCCGGCTGAATTCCGGGCCCGATACCAGCCGAGAATTCGGGCCGGGCCATTCCAGCGAATTCAATAACGGAACTGAATTTCGGAAATGAGTTCTCGGACGAGAGCTCCCGACCGATCCGCCCTGACGTCTGCGGACGTTGCGGGAATTCGCAGGCGGCACCCTCCACGGTCACCGGGTGTCATTTCGTACGGCGGTACGGAGTTTCGGCTCGGCGCCGTGACGGGTGGACGAATCCGTGCGGGCCCCCCGCCGCGCCGACCGCGCGGGATACGCTCCGGCGGAGGACCTGGCGGCAGGAGCGGGCGGCAGGAGGAGGCGGCGCCGATGCGGCTGACCGGTGAGGAGGCGCGACGGCGGTTCGCGGCGAGCCGTACCGCCGCACTGGCCATGGTGGACGGGGACAACCGGCCCCACGTGGTGGTGGTGACGTTCGCCGTGGCCGGCGACCTGGTTCTCACAGCCGTCGACCACAAGCCGAAGACGACGCAGCGCCTGCACCGACTTCGCCTGGTGACGGAGAATCCGCACGTGTCACTGCTCGCCGACCATTACGACGACGGCGACTGGAGCCGGCTGTGGTGGGCACGGGCCGAGGGCCGGGCCGAGGTGGTGACCGAAGCGGCCGAACGCGCCGAGCCGGTCCGGCTGCTGAGCGGGAAGTACGCGCAGTACGCCGAGACGCCGCCGGCCGGCCCGGTGATCAGAGTCCACGTCGAGCGCTGGACCGGCTGGGCGTACACCGAATGAGCCGGCGCCGACTTCCGCAGCGGTGATATCAGTGATATCGGTGCTATCGGTGTCGCTGCGGGATTTCCGGTCCACGTTCGAATTGCCGTGAACGGACCGCCGGAATTCGTTCTTTCCGCCGGACGCAGAATTCGTGTTACGCCGGGCAGAGAATTCGTGTGGCGCACCTTACCAGCGACCACCGACAGCCTGATTTTCCCAAGAATCCCCTTGGCGGACAGCCCAGGTTTCGTGCTAGAAAGTCCTGGTCTCACGCGCGGCGCCGGCACCGGACACGATCGTGCGACCCCCCACCCCGTTGTTCGTCGGAGGAAGCTCGTGGCCACGCCCAGATCGGAGTTCACCGTCGCCGACCAGCGCCGGTCCGACCTACGCGGTCCGGTTCGCTGGATCCTGTCCCATCCACTGCGGCACCGCCGCTACGCCGCCGGATTCCTGCTCGGCTCACTGATCATGGTCGTGCTCAACTCCGCGATCCCGGGGCTGACCGGTACGGCCTTCGACGCGGTGGTGACCGGCGGCGACGAGGGGCGGCGCAAGCTCGCCGGCGTCGTGGTCGCTCTCGTGGGCCTCGTTCTGCTGCGCGGCGTCTTCGACCTGATCGCCCGGCTCTGCACCGAGGTGCTCGCCAAGCGGATGGAGCGCGACGCGCGCGAGGAGCTCTACACCAGCCTGCTCGGCAAGAGCCAGACGTTCCACAACCGGCAGCGGGTCGGCGACCTGATGGCACGCGCCGCCAACGACGTCCGCCAGCTCAGCACGATGATCTCTCCCGGCTTCGACCTGATCGTCGACTCGATGTTGCAGGGGCTCGTTCCGATCGTCTTCATCGCGCTCATCGACCCCCGGCTGCTGCTGGCGCCGGTGCTGTTCGCGGTGTCGTTCTACTTCGCGATCCGGCACTACATGCACCGGCTCAGCCCTGTCTCCACCGCGATGCGCGACCAGTTCGGCAACCTCAACGCCGGCCTGAGCGAGGCCGTACGCGGCATCGAGGTGGTCAAGGTCACCGCGCAGGAGGAGCAGGAGGCCCGGCGGTTCGAGACCAACGCCCGCAGCTACCGCGACTCCTTCGTCAAGCAGGGCATGATCCAGGCGCGCTATCTCCCGACCCTGCTGCTCGCGGTCGCCACCGGCGGCGCGCTCCTGCACGGCCTGGTGCTCTATCGCGCGGGCGACCTCTCCCTGGGTGACCTGGTCGCCTACCTCGGCCTGATGGGCCTGCTCGGGTTCCCGACCGGCATCTCCATCTTCTCGTTCTCCCTGGTCCAGATCGGGATCGTCAGCGCGCGCCGCATCCTCACCCTGATCCAGGAGGAGACCGAGCTCGACCAGAACACCGCCGGTCACCAGGGCAGGATGCGGGGCGAGATCGTCTTCGAGAACGTCTCCTTCGGCTACGGCGGCGAGCCGGTCGTACGCGACCTCAGCTTCCGCGCCGAGCCCGGCCAGACGGTGGCGATCGTCGGGGAGACCGGCTCGGGCAAGAGCACCCTCACCAAGCTGGTCAACCGGATCTACGACGCCGACCAGGGCCGGGTGCTGATCGACGGGGTGGACCTGCACGACTGGAACCTCGACTCGTTGCGGTCCCAGATCTCCACCATCGAGCAGGACATCGTGCTGTTCTCCCGGCCCATCGCGGAGAACATCGCGTTCAGCCTCGGCCAGCGCGCGCACCGCGACGACGTGGTTCGGGCGGCCAAGGACGCCCAGGCGCACTCGTTCATCGAGGAACTCGAGGACGGCTACGACACGGTGATCGGCGAGCGCGGCGTCACCCTCTCCGGCGGTCAGCGCCAGCGGCTGGCCATCGCCCGGGCCCTGCTCACCGACCCCGCCGTCCTCATCCTGGACGACTCGACCAGCGCCATCGACAGCGCCACCGAGGACGAGATCCAGCAGGCGATCCGGCGGATCCTGCAGGGCCGCACCACCCTGCTCATCACCCATCGGCTGTCCCAGATCCGCTGGGCCGACAAGGTGCTGCTGATCCAGCGCGGCGCCCTCGTCGACCAGGGAACCCACGAGGAGCTCCTCGAGCGGTGCGCGCTGTATCGCCGGATCTTCGCCCACTACGACGAGGTGGCCCACCCCGAGGCGGTGCCCGCGGAGGTCGGAGCCGACAGGATCGCGGAGCCCGGCGAGGCGTTCACGGACGGAGTCCTGCAGCCGGCCCCCGCGGGCGGCCCCGGGCGCACGGCCGGCCCGGACCACGATGACGAGGAACTGTAAATGGGCTTCCTGATGGACGGCCTCTCGGCCGAGGACTACGACCGCACCTACTCCGATGGCGACCTCGTCCGCCGCATCCTCGGCTACTTCCGGCCCAAGCTGCCGGCCATGTCGGTGGTCGCGGCGATGCTGGTGCTGACCTCGCTGCTGCAGGCGGTGCTTCCGCTGGTGATCAGCTGGGGCCTGGACCGGGTGGTCAAGGACGACTCGGCCAACTTCATCGCGGTCCTCGTGGGCCTCATCCTGCTCTCCGGCGTCTTCGCCTGGGTCACCAACTTCGTCCGCCAGGCGTTCAGCGCCAGGGTCGTCGGTGACGTGGTGCTGCGGCTGCGGGAGGACGCGTTCGCCGCGATCCTCAAGCGCGACCTGTCCTTCTACGACGAGAACCCCTCCGGCAAGATCGTCAGCCGGGTCACCTCCGACACCGACGACTTCGCCAACGTCGTGACCCTGACGATGAACCTCCTCAGCCAGCTGCTGCTGGTCGGCGTCATCACCGGCCTGCTGTTCTCCCGCGACGTCAACCTCGCCTTGCTCACCCTCGCGCTCACCCCCGTGGTCATCGTGCTCGCGCTCGCCTTCCGGCGGATCGCCCGCGACACCACGCGCCGGGCCCAGCGCTCACTCGCTCGGGTCAACTCCAACGTCCAGGAGACGATGGGCGGCATCGCGGTTGCCAAGAACTTCCGCCAGGAACAAACCATCTACGACGAGTTCAGGCCGATCAACGACCAGAACTACCGAGTGACCCTGCGCCAGGGAATGGTCTTCGGGGCGATCTTCCCGCTGCTGTTCCTGGTCGCCGGGCTGGGCACGGCCATGCTCGTGCACGTCGGTGGGCACAGCGTGCTCGACGGCACGGTGTCGGCCGGTGACTGGTACCTCTTCCTGCAGGCCGTGGCGCTGTTCTGGTTCCCGCTGACCAGCATCGCGTCGTTCTGGTCGCAGTTCCAGCAGGGCCTGGCCGCCGCCGAGCGCGTCTTCGCCCTGATCGACGCCACCCCTCGGGTGCTGCAGACCAACCCCGCGCCGGTGGGCCGGCTCAGCGGACAGATCGAGTTCGCGGACGTGACGTTCGGCTACGAGCCCACCCACCCGGTGCTCGACCACTTCTCACTGAACATCCGCGCCGGGGAGATGATCGCGCTCGTCGGGCACACCGGCGCGGGCAAGTCCACGCTCGGCAAGCTGATCACCCGCTTCTACGAGTTCCAGGGCGGCCACATCTACCTCGACGGCCGCGACATCCGGTCGCTCGACCTGCACGACTACCGCCGTCAGTTGGGCGTCGTCCCGCAGTCGCCGTTCCTGTTCGCCGGCACCGTGGCCGACAACATCCGCTACCCCCGCCCGGAGGCGAACGACGAGGAGGTCCGTCAGGCGGCACGGCACATCGGCAACGGCGACTGGCTGGCCGCGCTGCCGGATGGTCTGGCCACCGAGGTCGGCGAACACGGACAGGCACTGTCCATGGGGCAACGGCAGCTCGTCGCGCTTGCCCGGCTGCTGATCCAGGATCCGGCCATCGTCATCCTCGACGAGGCCACCGCGAGCGTCGACCCGCTCACCGAGGCGCAGATCCAGGAAGGGCTCGACGTCGTGCTGGAAGGACGTACGTCGATCGTGATCGCCCACCGCCTGTCCACGATCCAGCACGCCGACCGGATCGTCGTGCTCCGTGACGGCGGGATCGTCGAGGAAGGCGACCACCTGTCGCTGATGCGCCGGGGCGGTCAGTACTGCGAGGTCTACAACACCTACTTCCGCCACCAGTCGCCGAACTACCGGCCGGGCACCGGGTTCGTACCCGTCGGCACCTGACCTGAGCCCAGCCGGTCAGGAGGAACGGGAGGCGGGCTCGCCGGCTCCCCAGGGTGAGACGATCTCGGCGACCTCGCCGTCGACCCGGAGGGCGCAGTGGTCCGGCATCCGCAGCCGGTCCCACGCCTGCAGGTCGGGCGGGCAACCAGTCAGGGCGGCGACCACCAGAGTCCAGGCCGTCCCGTGACCGACGAGCACCACGTCGTCGTCCGGGCAACTCTCGGCGATCCGCCGAACGGCACCCACCACCCGGTCGGTGGTGTCGACGGCGGCCTCCCAGCCGGGAGCCGCCGGAACATCCGGCTCGGTCATGCATCGCCGGACCAGCGCCGACCACGCCGACTCCCCCAGCCACGGCCCCGCCGGCCGGGTCATCTCCCGCAGGCCGTCGACGAAGCCCACGGCGGTGCCGGTCAGCGTCCGGGCGGTGGCGCGTGCCTTTGGTTCCGGGGAGGAGAACCACCGCGCGCGGACCGGAAGCCTTCCGGAGTCGCGCAGCGCGGTCAGGGCCGCACCGGCGTCGGGATGAAGCGGCCACTCCTCCGCCGGGCGGGTCTCGTCCGGCGCGGACCGGCCGTGGCGTACGAGATGGATCGTCTGGGCCACGGTCAGCTCACCACCGGCACCAGCAGGCTCAGCACCAGCCAGCTCACCAACGCGGTCGGCAGCAGCGAGTCGAGGCGGTCCATCACCCCGCCGTGCCCGGGCAGCAGGCTGCCCATGTCCTTGATCCCCACATCCCGTTTCAGCATCGACTCCACCAGGTCGCCCAGGGTGGCGGTGATCGTCGCCGCCGCTCCCAGGATCAGCCCGGCCCACCAGGGACCATCCAGCAGAACCATCACGCTGGCGACGCCGATGGCCAGGCAGAAGACCGCCGAGCCGACCAGTCCCTCGTAGGTCTTCGCCGGACTGATCGAGGGCGCCAGCGGGTGGCGGCCGAAGAGCACGCCCGCGGTGTAGCCGCCGATGTCACTGGCGACGGTGACGGCGACGAAGGCGACGACCCGGAGCGGGCCGTCCTCCGGCCGGAGCATCAACATCGCGAAGCCGGCGAGGAACGGAACGTACATCGCCACGAACACACCGGCGGTGACGTCGCGGACGAAGCCGTCACGTCCGCCGGCCAACCGGCCCATGCAGAGCGCGAGCGCGGTCAGCCCGAACGCACCGACGAGGGCCGGGGTCTGCCCGACGTACGCACCGACCAGCATCCCGACCACCCCGGCCAGGAGTGGCACCAAAGGAAGGCGCACCCCGGCGGGCCGGAGTGCGCGGGAAAGCTCGATGACGGCGATGCAGACGGCGACCACGACGAAGCCGACGAACACGGCCTTGACGATGAACAGCGAGGCGAGCACCACGACGCCCAGCAACAGCCCGACACCGATCGCCGCCACCAGGTTGCGGCCCGGACGGGGACGAGGGGTCGCCGGAAGGACGTCCGGCCCGGAGTCGGAGTGGGACGCGTCGCAGCCGGAATTGGGATGGGTCACGATGTCCTGCACCGGCAACTTCCTCGCAGGTCGTGCGGTTGTGGAGCCACGCCTAGACCTCGAGGATCTCTTCTTCCTTGTGCTTGAGAACGACGTCGACCTGCTCGACGTACTTGCGCGTCAGCGAGTCGAGGTGCTTCTCCGCGCGAGCCACGTCGTCCTCGCCGGCCTCGCCGTCCCGGGAGAGGCGGTCCAGCGTCTCCTTCGCGTGCCGGCGGACGCCGCGGACCGAGACCCGCGCCTCCTCAGCCTTCTGCTTGGCGAGCTTGACGTACTCCTTGCGGCGTTCCTGGGTCAGCTCCGGCAGCGCGATCCGGATCACGCTGCCGTCGTTGGCGGGGTTGACGCCGAGGTCGGAGTCGCGGATCGACTTCTCGATCGCGGACATGGAGTTCTTGTCGTACGGAGAGATCACAACGAGCCGGGCCTCGGGGATCTGGAAGGAGGCAAGCTGCTGGATCGGCGTGGGCGTGCCGTAGTACTCCGCCTGGATCTTCGCGAACATGGCCGGATGTGCACGGCCGGTCCGAATCGCGGCGAACTCGTCCTTGGCAAAGTCAACGGCCTTGCCCATCTTCTGTTCCGCGTCGCGGAGAGTCTGGTCGATGGTCACGGTCGCGGTCTCCTTCGTCCTCGGTTGCCCGGCCTGCGGCCCCGGGGGTGCTCTGGCAGGGGTTTGGCGTACACGAGTGCTTCGTGCGTCAGGTGGCGCGTTCGGCACGTCGTTCGCTTCGTGGACGGAACCGCGCACGCGCCGCGAGGCCGACCACGTTGCTCACTGCGTCCCGAGCCGCTCCGTCAGGAGTCGGTCGAGACGAGCGTTCCGATCCTCTCACCCCGAACGACCCGAGCGATGTTGCCGTCCTCGAGCAGGTTGAAGACGATGATCGGCAGCCGGTGCTCCATGCACAGGCTGAACGCGGTCGCGTCCGCGACCCGCAGTCGCCTGCGCAGGCACTCGCCGAAGGTGATCCGCTCGAACTTCGTCGCCTCCGGCACCTTCTTGGGGTCGGCGTCGTAGACGCCGTCGACGGAGGTGGCCTTCAGCAGCACCTCGGCACCGACCTCGAGCGCACGCTGCGCGGCCACGGTGTCGGTGGAGAAGTACGGCATGCCGGATCCGGCGCCGAAGATGACGACCCGGCCCTTCTCCAGGTGGCGGATCGCCCGCCGCGGGATGTAGGGCTCGGCGATCTGTCCCATCGTGATCGCGGTCTGCACGCGGGTGTCGACGTGCTCCTTCTCCAGGAAGTCCTGGAGCGCGAGGCAGTTCATCACCGTGCCCAGCATGCCCATGTAGTCGGCGCGGACCCGGTCCATGCCGCCCTGCTGGAGCTCGGCACCACGGAAGAAGTTGCCGCCGCCGACCACGACCGCGACCTGGACGCCACTGCGTACGACGTCGGCGAGCTGCTTGGCGATGCTCGCCACGACGTTCGGGTCGACGCCGAGCCGCCCGCCGCCGAAGACCTCGCCGGACAACTTGAGGAGTACGCGGTCGAACGGACGTTCCTGCGGCGCGGAGGGTGGGATCGCTGCGGCCGTCATCGGCACGCGTCCTCTGGTACGGCCTTCACGATCCCGCCTCCTGTCCAGCTGAGGGTTGGCTGTCCGTCGCGCCGGCGGAGTGCGGGCTGCGCACTCCGCCGGCGGGCGGATCAGCTCAGGACTGGCCGACCTCGAAGCGCACGAAGCGCTTCACGGTCACCCCGGCGTCGCTGAGGACCTGGCCGACCGTCTTGTGCTGGTCGTGCACGGAGGGCTGCTCCACCAGAACGGCGTCCTTGTAGAAGCCGTTGACCCGGCCCTCGACGATGCGCGGGAGCGCCTGCTCGGGCTTGCCCTCGGAGCGGGCGGTCTCCTCGGCGATCCGCCGCTCGCTGTCGACGACCTCGGCGGGCACCTCGTCGCGGGAGGCGTACTGCGGGCGCATCGCGGCGACCTGCATCGCCGCGCTCTTGGCGGCCTCCTCGTCGGGACCTTCGTAGGAGACGAGGACGCCGACCTGCGGCGGCAGGTCGGTGGCGCGCCGGTGGAGGTAGACGGCGGTCGGCCCGTCGAAGAACGCGACGCGGCCGATCGCGAGCTTCTCACCGATCACCGCGGCGAGCGCGTCGACGGCCTCGCCGACGGTCTTGCCGTCGGGAAGCGTCGCCGCGGCCAGCGCCGGGGCGGAGTCGACCTTCGCCCCGGCCGCCGCGGCGGCGAGGTCGGCTCCGAGTGCCTGGAACTGCTCGTTCTTGGCCACGAAGTCGGTCTCGCAGTTGAGCTCGACCAGAGCGCCGTCCTTGGCGACGACGATGCCGTTGGCGGCGGTGCGCTCGGCTCCGCGCTTGGCCGCCTTGGCCGCACCCTTGACCCGGAGGATCTCGACGGCACGCTCGAAGTCGGCGTCGGCCTCCTGGAGGGCGTTCTTGCAGTCCATCATCCCGGCTCCGGTGGCTTCCCGGAGCCGCTTCACGTCGGCTGCTGTGACGTTGCTCATCTGAAGTGGATCGCTCTCTTGCTCAGTGGGCGTCAGTGGAAATGCCTCGAACTGAAGGCGCTTGCGCTGCCTGGCTCAGGCGTTGCCGTCGGACTCGCCGGCCGGAGCGTCAGCGGTGGCCGTGGCCTGCGCCGGAGCGGCCTGCTCGGTGCTCGCGGCCTCGGGGCTCGCCGACTCCTCGGTCGCCGACTCGGAAGTCGCATCCTCGGGGGTCGCCGACTCGGAAGTCGCAGCCTCGGGGGTCGCCGACTCGGTGCTCGCGGCCTCGGGGGTCGCGGCAGCCTGCTCGCCGTTGGCGGCCTGCTCGGCCTCCGAGCGCGCCAGCAACTCCCGCTCCCACTCGGGCAGCGGCTCCTCGGCGCCGAGCTCGGCGCCCACCTGGGTCTCTTCGCCGCCACCGGCACGGGCCATCAGGCCGTCGGCGACCGCGTCGGAGATGATCCGCGTGAGCAGCGAGACCGAACGGATCGCGTCGTCGTTGCCCGGAATCGGGAAGTCGACCTCGTCCGGGTCGCAGTTGGTGTCCAGGATCGCGATGACCGGGATGCCGAGCTTCTTGGCCTCGTCGACGGCGAGGTGCTCCTTCTTGGTGTCGACGATCCACACCGCGCTGGGCAGCCGCTGCATCCGGCGGATACCGCCGAGCGTGCGGTCGAGCTTGTCCCGCTCACGGCGAAGCTGCAGGAGTTCCTTCTTCGTCATGCCCGAGCCGGCCACGTCGTCGAAGTCGAGCTCCTCGAGCTCCTTGAGGCGCTGCAGCCGCTTGTAGACGGTCTGGAAGTTGGTGAGCATGCCGCCGAGCCAGCGCTGGTTGACGTAGGGCATTCCGACCCTCGTCGCCTGCTCGGCGATGGCTTCCTGGGCCTGCTTCTTCGTACCGACGAAGAGGACCGAACCGCCGTGCTCCACGGTGTCCTTGACGTACTGGTACGCACGATCGATGTACGACAGCGACTGCTGCAGGTCGATGATGTAGATACCGTTGCGCTCGGTGAAGATGTAGCGCTTCATCTTCGGGTTCCAGCGCCGGGTCTGGTGTCCGAAGTGAACGCCGCTCTCGAGCAGCTGCCTCATCGTGACGACGGCCATGGCCGTATGTCCTCCTCTGCGCTCCGTGGGAGCGCGCTCTCGGTTCGGTGGCCTCGACCCGGTTGGTCGTTGCCCCTGACGCCCGCGCACACCCAAGCCCCGCCTGGCTTCATGCCCGCAGGGACCGAGAGGTGTGCCCGCGTCGTCGAAACGACTTGGAAAGCGGGCGTGCGTAATGTGGTGCTCTGATATCGGTGGTATCGCTGATATCGAATTGTGGTGCTTCGTCGTGCTTGCTGTGCCGACAAGCCGCCTCCGGACCGGCAGGCCCGAGCGCCGGCCCGGACCACGCGGTGGCGTACTCCGAGACGGCGGGTAGACGGATTGCCCGGTGAAGTGTACTCGATCGCCGGAGTTGGCCCCGGCCCCGCGTCCCGGTGGCCGATTTCCGTCCACAGCACCCTCACCGGCTGCCCCGTCCACAGCGGCCGCCGTCCTCCGGGCAGGGCCTGCCGCCGCCCGAAACGATCAGCCCATGACTCCCTCCCACCCCTGCTCAGCGCGTTTGGCGGTCCCCCGCGGCATCGCCTTGTTGATCACGGCCGGCCTCGCGCTGGCGGCACTACTGACGGACGCGACAACCGCGTTCGCGGTGTCGTCCACTGTGGCGTCGACCACCACGGCGGCGTCCGCTACGGCGTCGTCCGCTACGGCGTCGTCCTCCGTGGCGGCGGCGCCGTCCGCGCCATCGTCCACCGCGCCGCCTGTGGCGACCACGGCCGTGGCGCCGTCACGGTGGGTGTGGCCACTGTCACCGCGCCCGGAGATCGTTCACCGCTTCGATCCCCCCGACGTTCCGTGGGGCCCGGGCCACCGCGGCGTCGACCTGCTCGGTTCGGAGGGCCAGCCGGTCCGAGCCGCGGGCGCGGGGGTGGTCACCTATGCGGGACTCCTCGCCGGACGCGGTGTGGTCACCGTCCGGCACGGAGATCTCCGTACGACCTACCAACCGGTGCGGCCGGAGGTCTCGGTCGGCGCCCATGTCGACGCGGGTACGGAGCTCGGCCTGCTGCGTGCGGCCGGCGGTCACTGCGCGCCGCGAACGTGCCTGCACTGGGGGTTGCTCCGCGGCGACGACTACCTCGACCCGCTGTCCCTGCTCGGTACCGGACCGCCGCGCCTGCTCCCCCTCGACGGTCACCGGTCCACCGATTCGGACGCGCCGGTGGTGCCGGAACTGCCACCTCGCCGATCCGGCAGCGGGGACAGCCGAGGTCCTGGCGGCCAGACGTCAGCGCGGGTCACTCCAGCAGGTCTGGTGGCGGCCCCGCCCGCGGTGTCGGCCGCGTCGTTGCTGACCGGCGCGCGGTGGACCCCGTTCAGCGGCCTCTCGCCTTCGGCGGCGCCCCCTGACCTGGCGGCGAACCCGCCGGGCGCGCCCTCCCTACCGGCAGGGACAGTCCGGCGTGCCGAGTCCACCCGAACGACCGAGCCCTCCCGAGGGGCTGAGTTCTCTCCGGCGGGGACGTCGATGGCGGTGTCCCCGCTCTCCACGCCGTCCCCGAGTGTCGGCGACACGGATGGCCAGGAGCGCCGGCTCGGCGCCTCGGCTACCGAGATGCCCGCGCTGCTCACCACCGTCATGGCTCCCGCGGCGGGCGCCCTCGCCGGCGCGGTCGCGGCGGGTCTGCTGGTCCGTCGCAGCGGCGCCCCGATGGGCCGACCACCGCTGCCGCCCTCTCCGCCGCCCATCCCGGCGTTCGGATCGGCGCGCCGGCTGTCCCGGCCGAGAAGGCGGCGACCGGCACCGGTCGTGGACCTCGCCTCGATGCGCAGCCGATCCCGGCGAGCCGCCTGACAGGCGAAGTCCGGCGGGTGCTCAGCCCAGGATCCGGGCGAGGCCGGTCGCGAGCCGCTCATACTCCTCGGCCGCGTTGTACGCCTGGGCGGAAACCCGCACGAACCCACGGTCACGCCAGCAGGTGACGGCCACCTCGATGCGCAGGTCCTGCGCGATGCGGGCGGACAGTGCGTGCGCGCCCTCTTGGTCGGCGGCCACCCCCGCCGGCAACGGAATGATCCGCATGGACAGCTCGGCCGCGCCTCCACCGGCCTCCGGGGCGATGCCGAGGGCGGCGCCCACCACCTGCTGCCCGTACGCCGCGAGCGCGTTGTTGTGGTCGCGCAGCCGCTGCGGCTTCCAGGCCGCGTAGAAGTCGAGCGCGTCGGGAACGGCCAGCCAGGCGGAGTCGTCGGCGGTGCCCTGCTGGTCGAACGCGGCCGGAAACTCCTGTTCCTCGCTCCAGGACGCGACCAGCGGACGGATCCGGTCGCGCCAGGGCTGGGCGATCCACAAGCCCGCGATCCCGCGGGGGGCGAACGCCCACTTGTGGAAGTTGCCCACCCAGAAGTCGGCACCGAGCGCGTCGACCTGGACCGGCAGCATCCCGGGTACGTGCGCGCCGTCGACCAGAGTCGCGACACCTCGTTCCCTCGCAGCGGCGGCCACGGCCGCGACCGGGAACAGCCGGGCGGTCTGGGAGGTGATGTGGTCGATGATCAGGAGGCGTGTCCGGCTGGTGAACGCACCCACGACGGCGCTGGTCACCTCCTCGTCGGAGGCGAGCAGGCCGACCGGGGCAGTCACCACCCGTGCCCCCGCCGAGCGCGCCCAGCGGTGGGCGGCGAGGGTCACCGCTCCATAGCTGTGGTCGGTCAGGACCACCTCGTCGTCCGATTGCAGCGGGAACGACGCCAGCACGGTGCTCACGCCCGCGGTCGCGTTGCCGACCAGACCGAGGGAGTCCGGTGCGGCTCCGAGGAAGGCCGCCGCGCGCCCCCGGGCGTGCTGAACGGCGGGGATGCGTACCTCGCGGTAGTAGTTCATCGGGTTCGCGTCCGACAGGTCCCGCCACCGGGTCTGGGCGGACCGAACCACCCGCGGGACGGCACCGAAGGATCCGTGGTTCAGATGCGCGCGGCCGGGGTCGAGGTCCCATGCCGCCCGGGCGTCTCCCCAGTCGGGCGAGCCTGCCGAATCCGACTTCGCCGTCGGCGCCTCACCGGTCATCGCCGTCACGTCACAGGTCACGACCGGCGATTGTGCCACGCTCACCAGGCCGGACGTACGTCCCACGCTCGGTCGCCTGCCCGACAGCGCCGGGTACGCGCGGACTGGTACACGTCTCGGGCGTCAGGCGCGCGGATGCGCCTGTTGGTACACCTTGCGCAGCCGCTCCGCGGAGACATGGGTGTAGATCTGCGTTGTTGCCATCGAGGCGTGCCCGAGGAGCTCCTGCACGCTGCGCAGGTCGGCGCCGCCCTCGAGCAGATGGGTCGCGACGGAGTGGCGCAGGCCGTGTGGCGCGAGGTCGGGTGCGTCGGGGACGTCGCCGAGCCGGGCGTGCACCAGCCTGCGGACCGCGCGCTGGTCGAGCCGGCCACCACGCACCCCGAGGAACAGCGCGGGACCGCTTCTTTCGGTGCGCAGTTCACCTCGGGCAGTTCGCAGGTAGTCGTTCAGCGCCTCTGCCGCCGGGACCCCGAACGGCACCGAACGCTCCTTGCGTCCCTTACCGAGCACTCGCACCAACCTGCGGCCCTGGTCGATGTCGTCCACGTCCAGGGCGACGAGTTCGCCGACGCGTACACCCGTCGCGTAGAGGACTTCGAGGACTGCGCGGTCGCGGCATCCGACGGGTGACCCGTCGTCACTGGCGACGGCGGCGACCCGCAGCAGTTGGCCGGCCTCTTCCTGGCGGAGCACACCGGGCAGCGTGCGGTGCGGTTTGGGCGAGCCGAGCAGCAGCCCGGGGTCCTCGGCCAGGAGTCCGGTCCGGTGCGCCCAGGCGGTGAAGGTCCTGGCCGCCGCCGCGCGGCGGGCGAGGGTGGTTCGAGCCCGCCCGCCTGCCTGGATCCCGGCCAGCCAGTCCCGCAGCAGGTGAATGTCGATCAGCCCGAGCGGTCCGGGCCGAGCGGCCGGGCCGAGCCGGTGGGCCGGGCCGAGCACGCCGGCCGGGCCGGGCTGGCCGAGCGGGCCGGGCTCGGCTTCGGCGTCGTCACTGGCAGCTCCGTCGTGCACGCCACCGGCTTCGTCCTCGGCAGTGGCACCCGCGGACTCGCCGCCGTCCAGGTCCGCGTCGTCGGTGTCGCCCCGAATCGACTGCACGTGGTCGAGCAGACTCCGGATGTCGCCGAGGTACGCGCGAACCGAGTGCTCGGACAGGTCGCGCTCGGACTGGAGGTGGCGGGCGAAGGCGGCGAGTGTGGACTCGGCCCAGTCGGGCCCGGACCGACCGGGACTGCGTTCGGCGTTCACGTCTACGACCATGCCGCATCCGAGGTCTTCTCGGGTGAACGACCGGCCGAGCAGGCGTGAGCGGTTGAGCGACCGGCCAAGCAGGGGGCCCAGCTGAGCGGCCGGCCGAGCAGGTGGCCCCAGCTGAGCAACCCGCCGAGTCGCGAACTCGGATCAGCGGTCGGGCCGGCGGGGATCCTGGAGTGACAGCCGGGGACGATCGGCTCATCCGCGCGTGGTCCCCGATGTCAGGGCCCACTCGACTGGTGCCGACGGGTGTCTCGCTCCCTGGCCGACAGCCGCCAGCCGGTTCCCTGGCGTTCGACGAACCCGAGCAGGAACAGCTCCCCGAGAGCCGCGAGCACCTCGTCGGCGGCCACCCCCGCTGACCGGGCGATGGACGCCACACCTCCTGCCCGCAGTACCGGTACCGCCTCCAGGACCTGGCGTGCCCGTGGGTCGAGTCCGTCCCGCGATCGGCTGATCCCGGTCTTCGGTGGGGCGAGGTCCACGCCCAGCCGCCCGATCTGCTCCACCACCTCCTCGGCATCGGTGACCAGGACGGCACCGCCCTCGCGGACCAGCCGGTGCACTCCGGCAGACGCCACCGAGGTGACCGGGCCCGGCACGCCCATCACGTCCCGATGGCACCGCTCGGCCCAGCTCGCGGTGTTGAGTGCCCCACTGCGCAGCGCCGCCTCCACCACGACCGTGCCGAGGGTCAGTGCCGCGATCAGGCGGTTGCGGATGAGGAACCGGGGACGACGTGGAGTCGACCCGGGTGGCACCTCACTGATCACCAGTCCGGCGTCGGCGATCCAGCCGATGAGCTGTTCGTGCGCCCTGGGATAGGGAACGTCGACGCCGGACGCCAGCACGGCGACCGTGCAGCCACCGGCGGCGAGCGCGCCGCGGTGGGCGGCCGCGTCGATCCCGAACGCCCCGCCAGACACGATCGTGACGTCGTGGTCGGCAGCGCCGGAAGCAAGCTCCGCCGCGACGTACAGGCCGTACTCGGTGGCCGCCCGGGCTCCCACGAACGCGCAGGACCGTGCGGTCACGGCCCGCAGGTCCGCCCGGCCGCGCACCCACAGCGCCAGCGGCGGACCGCCTCGCCCGTCGATGGTGCCGGCCACGTCCAGAACGCCGAGCGACGGCGGCCACTCGGCGTCGCCGGGACAGACCAGCCGGGCGCCGACGGCGGCGGCGGTCTCCAGATCGCGATCGGGGTCGAAGGAGGCGAGCCGGGACTGGTAGTCGCCGAGCCTGCGGCCCGGGAACCGGCTCGTACGGATGGCGTCGTAGGCGGCCTCGGCGCCCTGCTCGGCGACGAAGCGAGCCAGGGTCAGGTCACCGGGTTCGCCGAGGCGGGTCAGAGCGGCCCGGGCCCGGCGTTCGGCCGGGGAGACCCCGGCGCCACCTTCTCGTGCCGAATAGCCGGCCGCGCCCAGATCCGGAGAACTCGCGGAGTTCGGGGTGCCCGGAGTAGCTGGACCTGTGCCGAACTCACCTGTGCCGTCCAGACCCCGTTGACCGGCCGCTTCACCAGTGGGATGGGTCATGTCACCGGCTCCATCGTCTCGTCGTGGGCTCCCCCGCCACCGCGGGCGGCGCCGGTGCGGCGGGTGATGCTCCGCGACGGCGTCCGGCGTCCCGGCGGAAGGGCTCCCTGCCCAGCCGAAGGGTCAGCGCCGTGAACACGTCCTGGCGTCCGGGGCGGTCGCGTCCGGCCAGGTCGGCGAGTGTCCAGGCCAGGCGGAGTACGCGGTCGGCACCGCGGGCGGTGATCCAACCGGAGCTGAGCTGACTCTCCACCGCCGGCAACGCGTCCGGCTCGGGTGGCCAGCGCCGCCGCAGCTCGTAACCGGGCACATGGGCGTTCAGCGTCCACGGGTCGTGCGCGTAGCGGTCGGCCTGGCGCTGCCGGGCCGCCCGCACCCGCTCCGCGACGACGGCACTGGGCTCGACCAGGCTCTGGTCGGCGACCATCTCCGCCCGGGCGACCGGCTCGACGAGCTGCATGATGTCGATCCGGTCCTTGATCGGGCCGGACAGCCGATGCTGGTAGCGGCTCCTGGCCTGCGGGGTGCAGGTGCAGTAGAGGCCCTTGCCGTAGGCGCGGCCGCACGGGCACGGGTTGGAGGCGATCACCAGCTGGAAGCGGGCCGGGAACCTGGCCGTCCCGGCCGCACGTGCGATGACCACCTCGCCGTGCTCGAGCGGCTGGCGGAGCGCGTCGAGCACCGTGGGCCTGAACTCGGGAGCCTCGTCCAGGAACAGGATGCCCCGGTGTGCCAGCGACACCGCGCCGGGCCGGGCCATCCGGGCACCTCCACCGACGATCGCCGGCAGTGAGGCGGAGTGGTGGGGATCGCAGAACGGCGGCCGCATCACCAGTGGAGCGTGTGAGGGCAACAGTCCGGCCACGGAGTGGATGGCGGTCACCTCCAGCGCCTCCCGCTGGTCGAGGTCGGGGAGCAACGCGGGCATCCGCTCGGCCAGCATCGTCTTGCCGGCGCCGGGCGGGCCGGACATCGCGAGATGGTGTCCACCGGCGGCGGCCACCTCGACCGCTTTCCGGGCGCCGGCCTGCCCGAGCACCTCGCCGAGGTCGAGGCCGGCCAGCCGGTCCGAACGTGGCAGCACACTGTGCTCGGCGCCCGCGGGATCGTCCTCGACCGGATAGGGCGGCTCGTCGGGCAGCTCGTCCCCGCACAGCAAAGCCAGCGCCTGCCGCAGTGACCGCACACCGAAGACCTCCACCTCGGCCACCAGCCTGGCCTCGTCGACGTTGGGTTCGGGAACGACGAACCGCGTCCGGCCCGCCGTGGCCGCGGCCAGCACGGAGGGCAGGGTGCCCCGGATGGGTTTGAGGCGGCCGTCGAGCCCGAGCTCACCGAGCAGCACCACGTCGTCGAGCCGATCCTGCGGAACTGCCTGGGCAGCACCCAGCACCGCCATCGCGATGGCCAGGTCGAAATGGGCCCCGGCCTTGGGCAACGTGGCCGGCGACAGCGCCACCGTGAGCTTGCGCTGCGGCCAGCCCTGCCCGGAGTTGGCGACGGCGGCGCGCACCCGCGACCGCGCCTCGGCCAGCGCGGCGTCGGGCAGGCCCACCAAGCTGAACCCGGGCAGGCCGTTGCCGATGTGGGCCTCCACGTCGACGACGTGGCCCTCGACCCCGGACAGGGACACCGATCGGGCTCGGGCGAGCGTCATCCGTCGATCCCCCGTACGTGCTCGATCTGCGCGGGTGCGGACCCTCGGCGCAGCACACCGACCACGTCGATGCGGACCGCGCGCGGCCGAAGGTCGTGGTCGGCGAGGAATCGCGCGGCGAGCCGGCGCAGCCGCGCGGCCTTCTCCGCCGTCACCGCCTCCAGCGGGGTCCCGAACATCACGCCCGATCTGGTCTTGACCTCACACACGACCAGGGTCTGCTCGTCACGCGCGACGATGTCGATCTCGCCGATGTCGCAGCGCCAGTTGCGGACCAGGACGACGAACCCGGCGGCTTGCAGATGCCGGACCGCCAGCTCCTCGCCGTGGCGTCCGACCAGGTCTTTCACTCGCATCGGTGCTCACCTCCGCGACCACTGTGGCCGGGTGGGCGGGCTGGTTTCGGGGCGGAGAGGTGGGCTGTGGACAAGGCCGCCGGCGTACCGACTGTGGACAGAAACCGGTCGCCACCCGAGTGTCGTGGGTGACGGCTGATATGACGGGACTCCGTGCCGAAAGGCGCAGGAGGGAGGAGCCCGTGGCCCAGACCGTCGCCGGTACGGCCGTTCGGCAGCTTGTCGAGGCCGGTGTCCGGACCGCCTACACGGTTCCGGGCGAGTCCTTCCTCCCCCTGCTCGACGCCTGGGAGGCCGAGCCCGGTGTCCGCCTGGTCTCCACCCGGCACGAGGCCGGTGCGGCCTTCATGGCGGAGGCGGAGGCCAAGCTGACCGGCCGGCCGGCGCTCGCACTGGCCAGCCGCGGCCCCGGTGCGGCCAACCTCGCCATCGGCGTACACACCGCACGGCAGGACCAGACGCCGCTGATCGCGATCCTCGGCCAGGTGGAGTCCGGGGCGCGGGGCCGGGAGTCGTTCCAGGAAGTCGACCTCGCCGCGATGTACGCCCCGCTCACCGGATGGGCGCAGGAGGCACGTACCGCCGAGGAGGTGCCCTCCCTGCTGGCCGAGGCACACCGCGCGGCGACCGGACCGCGGCCCGGACCGGTGGCACTCGCGGTGCCCGCGGACTTCTGGACAGCGGCGTACGACGGCGCGGTGCCGCTCTCGACCGGACCCGACCGGCGTGACGAGGCAGCCGGCCGCACCGACGAGTCGGCCGGCCGGGCCGCCGCCCACCTCGCGGACCTGCTGGCGTCGGCGCACCGGCCGGTGGCGATCTGCGGGCCCGGCGACCGGGTGGGCCGGGAGACCCTGCGAGCCGCCTGCGAGGTCGCCGGCTTCGGGGTCTACTCGGCGTTCCGTCGGCAGGACTGCTTCGACGAGGACCACCCGCACTTCCTCGGTCACCTCGGCCTCGGCGTACCCGAGGACGTCCGCCTGGCGCTGGAGGACGCCGACCTGGTGGTGGTCCTGGGCACCCGGCTGGACGCGATCACCGCGCAGGACCACCGCTACCCACTGCCCCACCAGCACCTGGTCCTGGTCGGCACCGGCCTGCCCAGGCCGAGGCACCCGGGCCTCACCACCGTCCTGGAAGCGGACCCGCACGACGTCCTGTCCGCCCTCGTCCGCAGCGCCACCGACCGCAACGCCCTCGTCCGAAACGCCACCGACCCGGACCCGACCCCGACCGGCCCACGGGCCACGGTGTGGGAACACCACCACGCCGCCGCCGTCCGGTACGCCCGGCCGACCGGCGAGGCCACCCGGCCCGGCACCGTGCACCCCACCGACGTGGTCACCGCGCTGCGGCGGCTCGCCCCGGACGACGTGATCCTCACCAACGACGCCGGCAACTTCTCCGCGTTCCTCCACCGGCACTGGGGGTTCCGCACCTCCCACCGGCTGCTGGCACCCTGCAACGGCGCCATGGGGTACGCCGTACCAGCCGCCGTCGCGGCCAAGCTGCACCGCCCGCGGAACACCGTCGTCGCGCTGGTCGGGGACGGCGGCGTCCTGATGACCGGGCAGGAGATCGAGACCGCGGTGCGGTACGCCGCGCCGATCGTCGTCCTGGCGTTCCAGAACGGCATGTACGGCACCATCGCCATGCACCAGGCGACCTCGCACGGGCGACTCGCCGGCGTGGACATCGGCCGGCTCGACCTGGCCACCTGGGCCCGCGGCCTGGGTGCTGCGGGGTTCGTCCTCGACGACCCCGCGCGCATCGAGGCCGTGCTGACCGAGGCCCTGGGCTGCGGCCGGCCCTGCGTGGTGGACGTACGCACCGACCCCGACGTCATCGCACCGGGACGGCGGCTCTCCGGCCTGCTCGACCCCGGCACACCCTCCGCAGAGCACACCGCAGAGCACCCAGCAGAGCCCACCGCAGAAAGGGAGACACCGTGACCCGCCTTCGCCCCGAGGACCTGCGCAGCCACGCGTGGTACGGCGACCCCGGCCTGCGCGCCTTCGGCCACCGTTCCCGTACCCGCCAGATGGGCATCAGCGCCGATGAGCACCTGGGCAAGCCGGTGATCGGGGTGATCAACACCTGGAGCGAGATCAACCCCTGCCACACCCACCTGCGCCAGCGGGCCGAGGAGGTCAAGCGCGGCGTGTGGCAGGCGGGCGGCTATCCCGTCGAGATGCCCGCGATCTCGTTGTCGGAGCCGTTCCAGAAGCCGAGCACGATGCTCTACCGCAACCTGCTCGCGATGGAGACCGAGGAGCTGCTGCGGTCCTACCCCATCGACGGTGCGGTCCTGCTCGGCGGCTGCGACAAGACCACCCCGGCGTTGCTGATGGGCGCGGTCAGCATGGACGTCCCCTCGATCTTCGTCCCGGCCGGGCCGATGCTGCGGGGCAACTGGCGCGGCACGGTCCTGGGCAGCGGCAGCGACGTGTGGAAGTACTGGGCGGACAAGCGGGCCGGTGTGATCGGCGACCAGGAGTGGAGCGAGCTCGAGGACGGCATCGCGCGCTCGCCCGGCCACTGCATGACGATGGGTACGGCGTCCACCATGACCTCGGCGGCGGAGGCGCTCGGCATGACGCTGCCGGGCGCGGCGTCGATCCCGGCGGCGGACTCCGCGCACGCCCGGATGGCCGCGGCCAGTGGCCGGCTCGCGGTGGACATGGTGTGGAACGACCGGAAGCCGTCCCGGATCCTGGACCGGCGCGCCTACCTCGACGCGGTGACCACGGTGCTCGCGCTCGGCGGGTCCACCAACGCCGTCATCCACCTGATCGCGATGGCCGGCCGGAGCAAGGCCGAGTTGACGCTGGACGACTTCGACGAGCTGTCGCGCCGGGTGCCCGTGCTGGCCAACATCCGTCCGACCGGCGCCTACCTGATGGAGGACTTCTTCTACGCCGGCGGGTTGCGCGGCCTGCTCGCCCAGCTTCGGGACCTGCTGCACCTGGACCGGATCAACGTGACCGGCCGGACACAGGCCGAGGTGCTGGAAGGCGCCGAGGTGTACGACGCGGACGTGATCCGCCCGCTGGACAAGCCGGTGTGGCCCGAGGGTGGCCTGGCCGTGCTGCGCGGCAACCTCGCCCCGGCCGGCGCGGTGATCAAGCACGCGGCGGCCGACCCGCGCTTCCACCGGCACACCGGCCCCGCCGTGGTCTTCGACGGCTACCAGGACCTGCAGCGCCGGATCAACGACGAGTCCCTGCCGATCACGCCGGACACGGTGCTGGTGCTGCGCGGCGCGGGGCCGCACGGCGGGCCCGGTATGCCGGAGTACGGCATGCTGCCGATCCCCGACCGGCTGCTGAAGCAGGGTGTGCGGGACATGCTGCGGATCTCCGACGCCCGGATGAGCGGGACGAGCTACGGCGCCTGCGTTCTGCACGTCTCGCCCGAGTCGCACGTCGGCGGGCCGCTCGCGCTGGTCCGCGACGGTGACCTGGTGACCCTCGACGTGGCCGGACGCCGGCTGAGCCTGGAGGTCTCCGACACCGAGCTGGCCGAACGCCGGGCCACGTGGACGCCGCCGGCACCGGCGTACGGGCGGGGGTACGGCGCGCTGTACCTCTCCCACATCACCCAGGCCGAGGAGGGCTGCGACTTCGACTTCCTCGCCCGCGAGGGCGAGGTCGCCGCGCCGGAGGCCCACTGAGTGCCGGGCAGGTGGCCAACTGAGTGCGGGGCAGGAGCTCAGACCTGGGGCGGGTGGTCCTTCGCCCAGGCGCGGTAGCGCTCCCGGGTCTGTTCGTTCGGCGGGTAGACCCCGGGCAGCGCCGCCCCGGCCTCGATCTCCGCCTGGACGAACTCCTCCAGGTGCTCCTGCGCGACCGCGTCGCGGGCCACCTCAGCGGCCAGCTCACGCGGGACGCACACCACGCCCTCGCCGTCACCGACCAGTACGTCGCCGGGATACACCGGAACCTCCGCGCAGCCGATCGGCACCTGCAGGTCGACGGCGTGGTGCTGGACGAGGTTGGTGGTGGCCGACACGCCCGCGGAGTACGCCGGAAGACCCAGCGTGGCGAACGTCGGCGAGTCACGGACCGCGCCGTCGGTGACCACGCCGGCCGCGCCGCGGCGCAGCAGCCGGGTGCCGAGGATGCCGCCCAGGGACGCCGCCCGGCCCTGCCCCCGGCAGTCCATCACCAGCACCTGCCCGGGCCCGACCGACTCGACCGCCTTGCGCTGCGGGTGCTCGGGGTCGGCGAAGACGCCGAGGACGTCGAGGTCCTCCCGGGCCGGGATGTAGCGCAGCGTGAACGCGGTGCCGACCATTCGCGGCGCCTGCGGGTTCAGCGGCCGCAGGCCGGCGAGGAACGTGTTGCGCAGGCCGCGCGACATCAGCTGGGTGGTCAGGGTCGCGGTCGACACCTGGCGCAGCGCGGCAAGCGTCTCCGGCGCCAGTGGCTCGGTGCCGGCGGGCCGGGACTCGCGGACGTCGGTCATCGGTCAGCGGTCCTGCAGCGCGTCCAGGGCGACCGCCATCGCGCACGCCAGCCGCCGGTCGAGTGCGGGGTCGCGCACGGTCACGTCGTAGCGGTCGCGCAGCCCGAACCGGCGCTCGACCGACATCACCGGCCGGCCGTCCTCGGCGGCGAAGTCGAAGTGGTACGGCAACGGTAGGGAGTCCTGCACCCGGCGCAGGATCGCGAACAGCTGGCTGCGTTCGCGCCCGACGCACTCCCCCACACCCGGCTGGGACAGGTGCCAGGTGGAGCGGAGCAGCGACCGGCGGAAGTCCTTGCGGAACGACCCGACCGGCGAGCCGTCCGCGGCGGTCACCTCGTAGGTCGCGCCGAGGTCGACGACCGACCGGGCCTTGAAGCCGAACAGCGGCGTGTCCGTCCCGTCGCCGGCGTACAGCGTGACCTGTTCCCGGAACGCCATCCGCTTCTGCTGGGCCACGGCGACCAGGACGTCGTCGGTCCAGATCTCGTAGCGGTTGACGGTCAGCCGCAGCTGCTGGCGTACCTCGAAGTGATCGTTGGATCCGAACCTGGCCTGGAAACCGCTCGGGTCCGTCACCGGTCGCCGCCGAAGGGGCCGTCGTCCTTGGGCACGTCGAAGTCGCTCTTGGCCAGCTCCTCGACGTTGACGTCCTTGAACGTCACCACCTTGACGTTCTTCACGAACCGGGCAGGGCGGTACATGTCCCACACCCAGGCGTCGGACATGGTGACCTCGAAATAGGTCTCCCCGCCCTCGCTGCGGACCTTCAGGTCGACGTGGTTCGCGAGGTAGAACCGGCGATCGGTCTCCACGACGTACTTGAAGATCCCGACGACGTCGCGGTATTCGCGGTAGAGCTGGAGCTCCATCTCGGTTTCGTACTTCTCGAGGTCTTCGGCGCTCATCGCGCGCGCTCCCCTCCCCGAGCTCGGTTCCCCGTCGTCACGCTCACCAGGTCCTCGCAGTCGGTCGGTTGGTCGTCGGCCGGCCGGTCGCCGCCCGGAACGGAGGCCGTCCCGGCACCATTCTGGCCCATGACGCTGGACCCGCCCGGCACGGACCCGGCCGGGGCCGATCCGTCCGTTTCGTCCCCGGCTTCCCACTCGTCCGGCGAGGCCGGAACCGGTCCGCTGCGGGCGGCTCCCGCGGCGCGCCGGACGTTGATGTAACGCAGCCGGTGCTCCGGACACGGTCCGTACCGGTCGAGCGCTGCCTGGTGGTCGGCCGTGCAGTAGCCCTTGTGGGTGGCGAAGTCGTACGCCGGATAGTGCTCGGCCAGCTCGCACATCAGCCGGTCGCGGGTGACCTTCGCGATCACCGAGGCGGCGGCGATGCAGGCGATCACCCGGTCGCCCTTCCAGACCGCGAGGCCCGGGGCGCCGAGCCCGTCGACCGGGAAGCCGTCGGTGAGGACGTACGCCGGCCGGGTGTCCAGCGCGAACAGCGCCCGCCGCAGCGCCTCGATGTTGACCCGGTGCATGCCGAGCCGGTCGCACTCGGCGGGGGGTACGACCACCACGGACCAGGCGACCGCCCGCCGGACGATCTCGGCGTAGCAGCGCTCGCGGGCCGCGGCGGTCAGCAGCTTGGAGTCGGCGAGCCCGCGTATCTCACCGCGACTCCCCTCGGGGAGGATCACCGCCGCGGAGACCAGCGGGCCCGCACAGGCACCCCGCCCGGCCTCGTCGACGCCGGCCACGGGGGTGAGTCCGCCACGGACCAGGGCGCGTTCGTACGCGTAGAGGCCGGAGTCTCGCCGGACCACCACTCGGCGTACGGCTGGCATGGCCTGACCTCCCGGTCAGCGATCCGCCCGGGACCGGCGGCGGCGTCGCGCCAGCCCGCGCCGCAACCCGGCGAGCGGGAACACGACACCTGCACCGGCCAGGACGGGCACGGCATCGGTCAACGGAGAAGTCGGGGGAGAACTCAGCGAGCCGGCCGGCGCACGGGGACCACTGGCCAGGCCGGCGTCGCCGTAGGCACCCGGCCGGGTGAGCAGGTCGACCCGGTCCAGCGGCCACACGATCACGAACGCGCGGCCGACCACGTGGTCGATCGGGATGGTTCCGCCACCGGGGTCACCCAGGTGGGAACGGGAGTCGGCGGAGGCGGAGCGGTGGTCGCCCATCACCCACAGCCGGTCCGCCGGGACGCGGATGTCGAACGCCATCGCCGACGGCGGGTCGCCCGGGTGGAGGTAGCCGCCCTCGGTGATCGGCTTGCCGTTGACCGTCACGCGGTTCTGCTTGTCGCAGCAGACCACGTGGTCACCGGGCAGGCCGATCACCCGCTTGATGAAGTCCTTCTCGCCGACGGTGGAGAAGCCGAACAGCTCGCCCACCCGGTGCAGCAACTTCTGCACCGACCCGCTGGGCGGAGCGAGGTCGACCTCGCTCTCCCAGGAGTCGGCACCGTTGAACACGATCACGTCGCCGCGCTGGATCTCGCCCAGGCGGTACGACAGCTTGTTGACGAGCACCCGGTCGCCGGGGACGAGGGTGTTCTCCATCGACTCCGACGGGATGTAGAACGCCTGGACCAGGAAGGTCTTGATCAGCAGCGCGAGACCGAGGGCCAGGACCACGAGGACGGGGAGCTCGCGCCAGAAGGAGCGCTCCTTGCCGTGGTTACGCCGGGCCTCGCCCTTGTCCGACCCGTCGTTGGACCCCACAGTCGACGCCCTCCCGGTTGCCGGCTCGCGGCCGGCAGCGATCTCCCGTTCATCCACCCGTCGAGCCTAGTCCGACAGGCTCAGTGCGCGGCGGTGGACTCGCGCTTCTCCTTGATCTTCGCGGCCTTGCCGCGCAGACCACGGACGTAGTAGAGCTTCGCGCGGCGCACGTCGCCGCGGGTGGCGACCTCGATCTTGTCGATGATCGGGGTGTGCACGGGGAACGTGCGCTCCACTCCGACGCCGAAGCTCACCTTGCGGACCGTGAAGGTCGCCTTGAGCCCGGCACCGGCACGCCTGAGGCAGACGCCCTGGAAGACCTGGATCCGGCTGCGGTTACCTTCGACGACCTTGACGTGCACCTTCAGCGTGTCGCCGGCCTGGAACGCGGGAACGTCGCTGCGCAGGGAGGCGGCGTCGACGGCATCGAGCGAACTCATGTCTTCTCCTCGTGGTGCCACAGGTCACCATCGGTAGATGGTTGGTACGTGGTGATGCGATCGGGCCAGTGCCCGGGCGCTCCCCCTGAGGCAGGAACGCGTGTGGCTGGACCCGCAGGTGGGCAGCCAGCGGCCAAGTGTGGCATACCGAGCTGGGAACGCCCACAGCGACCCGGAAAGCCGAGCCGGTCCGCCCGGCTTGGGCGGGTCTCGGCCGGGATCAGCCGCCCGGCTCGTGCCCCGGCTCGTGGTCCGGCCCCTGATCCGGTTCGGCATCCTCCCGGGCCTGCTCCGCGATCACCTTCCGGTCCTGGGCGTCGAGCCCTCCCGCGGCCAGCCGGCGCAGCAGGTCGGGCCGGCGCCGCGCCGTCCGCCGCAGCGCCTCGTCCCGGCGCCAGCGGGCGATCCGTCCGTGGTGGCCGGACAGCAGGACGGGCGGGACCTCGCGGTCGCGCCAGTTCGGGGGCTTGGTGTAGACGGGGTACTCCAGGAGTCCGGCCATGGAGCCGGTGCCGTGGGACTCCTCGGTCAGCGACTCCGGGTTGCCGAGCACCCCGGGCAGCAGCCGGGCGACCGCCTCGACGATCACCAGGACGGCCACCTCGCCGCCGGCGAGAACGTAGTCGCCGAGGGACACCTCGTCGACCCGCATGCGACTGCCGGCGTACTCCACCACCCGCTGGTCGATCCCTTCGTACCGCCCGCAGCCGAACACCAGCCACGGCTCGGCGGCGAGTTCGGTGGCGAGGTCCTGGGTGAACGGCCGGCCGGCCGGCGTGGGTACGACGAACCGCGGCTGGGCACCGTCGGGCGGGGCCAGGGTGTCCAGCGCCTCACCCCACGGCTCGGGCCGCATCACCATGCCGGCGCCGCCGCCGTACGGAGTGTCGTCGACGGTGCGGTGCCGGTCGTGGGTCCAGTCGCGCAGGTCGTGGACGCGCAGGTCGAGGATGCCGCTGTCGACCGCCTTGCCCACCAGCGACAGCCTCAGCGGGGCGAGGTAGTCGGGGAAGATCGAGACGACGTCCAGCCTCACCGGGAACCCTCCGGTCCCCCGCCGGGCACGTCGGGCACGTCGGGCACGTCGGGCACGTCGGGCACGCCGTCAAGCTCGTCGCCAGGCACGTCGTCGTCCTCGACATCACCCAGGAGTCCCGGCGGCGGGTCGATCAGCACCCGCCGGTGCTCGAGGTCGACCTCCGGCACGATCGCGGCGACGAACGGCACGAGCACCTCGCCCGCGTCCGGCGTGCGGACGGCGAGCAGGTCCTGCATCGGCAGGTGCACGACCTCGGTCACCTCCCCCACGTTCTCCCCGGCGACCGTCACGGCGGCGAGCCCGACCAACTGGTGGTCGTAGAACTCGTCGGGGTCCTCGGGGCGCTCGTCGTCGGGCACCTCGGCCACCAGGTCGGTTCCGCGCAGCCGCTCGGCGCCGGTCCGGTCGTGTACGCCGTGGAAGTACGCCAGCAGCCGGCCGCTGCTCCAGCGCACCGCGTCGATCCGCAGCTCACCCTTGTCGGTGGCGAACGACGCGCCCGGCACGAACCGCTCCTCCGGCGCGTCGGTGCGCACCTGGACGGCGACCTCGCCACGGAGCCCGTGGGCACGGCCGATCCGGCCGACGAGCAACTCCATCAGACAGCCTCCGAGGGGCGGGACGAGCGGGTCACGACCGCGGCCGGGGCGCGGGCGCGAGGGGTCAGGACGTGCGAAGGGCCGGCGGCGCCGCGTTCGGCCGAACCGAACGGGACGCTGCCGGCCCCAGGCGTTGCTGTCTGGTCAGCGGCCGCGGCCGCTGCGCGCGCCGACCTCGACGAAGTCGATGCGCGGGCTGCGGCCCTTGTCGAGCGCACCGACCACCGTGCGAATGGCCTGCGCGGTGCGGCCGCGACGTCCGATCACCCGGCCGAAGTCCTCCGGGTGTACGCGGACCTCGAACGTGCGACCGCGCCGAAGCTCCCGCGTGCTCACCCGGACGTCATCGGGGTGGGCGACGATGCCGCGGACGACATGCTCCAGCGCCTCGACCAGCATGGATCAGGCCTCGCTCTCGCCCTGCGCGGCCTCGGTGCCGGCGGACTCGCCGGTGGCCTCGGCCTGGTCGGCGGGCTTGTCCTCGGCCTTGGGCTTGCGGGCCGCGGACTTCTTGCTGACGGCCTCGCCCTGCGGCTCGGAGTGAGCGTCGCGCAACGCGTCGTCGAACAGCGCACGCTTGTCGGCCTTGGGCGCCGGGACCTTCAGCGGCTCCGGGGCGGGCTCGCCCTTGAACTTCTGCCAGTCACCGGTGCGCTTCAGGATCGCGAGAACCGGCTCGGACGGCTGCGCCCCCACGGACAACCAGTGCTGTGCACGCTCGGAGTCGACCTCGATGAAGCTGGGGTCGCTCTTGGGGTGGTACTTGCCGATCTGCTCGATCGTCTTGCCGTCGCGCTTGACTCGCGAGTCGGCCACGACGATGCGGTAGTAGGGCGCACGGATCTTGCCCATGCGCTTCAGCCTGATCTTGACGGCCACGAGTGTGGAGTCTCCCTGTGTGGACGAAAGGGTGATCGGGCGGCGCCGCGTGGGGTGCGGAACCGACCTCTCGAAGGGAGCCGGCCGGCCGCGGAGGTGAGAGGGCTACGCGACTGACGGACTCGGCCGCCCATTGTGCCAGACGGGACGCCCGGCGTGGCCCGCACGGGTGCACCGAGCGGAACGACGAGTGGCCCGGACGCCGCGGATCGGGGTGAACCGGACGTTTCCCCCGCACCTTCGCCGGGCTCGGGCCCTACGCCACGACCCGGCCGCGCAGCACCACCCGGACGGGATCGGCCAGCGTGCGGAGGTCGGCCACCGGGTCGTCGGCGTAGACCACGAAGTCGGCCGGTGCGCCCTCCTCCAGCCGGGCCGGCCGGCCGAGCCACTCCCGAGCCCGCCAGGAGCCCGCCGCCAGCGCGTCGTACGCCGACATGCCGGCGTACTCGGCGAGCATCCGGATCTCGGTCGCCACCAGACCGTGCGGGAGTACGCCACCCGCGTCGGTGCCGGCGTAGATCGGGACCCCGGCCTCGTAGGCGGCCCGCAGCGTGCCGTCGACCCGGGCGTGCAGGTCGCGCATGTGCCGGGCGTACGCCGGGAACTTCGCCTCGCCCTGGGCGGCGTACTCCGGGAAGTTGTCGATCTGCCGGCGGGTCGGCACCAGCGCCACCTGCCGGCGGGCCATCTCGGCGATCAGGCCGTCGGTGAGGCCGGTGCCGTGTTCGAGGCAGTCGATCCCGGCGGCGAGCAGGTCGGGCAGCGCGTCCTCGCCGAAGACGTGCGCGGTCACCCGGGCGCCGAGCTCGTGGGCCTTCGCGATCCCGGCGGCCAGCGCGTCGCCGGGCCAGCAGGGCGCGAGGTCGCCCACGCCCCGGTCGATCCAGTCGCCGACGAGCTTGACCCAGCCGTCGCCGCGCGCGGCCTGCTCGGCCACGGTGTCCACGAGTTCGAGCGGCTCGATCTCGGTGCCGTAGTTGCGGATGTAGCGCTTGGTACGGGCGATGTGCCGTCCGGCCCGGATGATGCGGGGCAGGTCGTCGCGGTCGTCGATCCAGCGGGTGTCGGCGGCGCTGCCCGCGTCCCGGATCAGCAGCGTGCCGGCGTCGCGGTCGGCGACCGCCTGCTGCTCCTGCACCGGCGGCGGCACGGCGCCGTCGGCGTCCAGGCCGACGTGGCAGTGGGCGTCCACCAGGCCGGGTACGACGTAGCCCTCGCCGATCAGGTCGGCGTCGCGCACCGGCGTGTGGCTGATCCGCCCGTCCACGACGTACAGGTCGCGGTGTTCGCCCTCGGGCAGGACGACACCGCGTACCCGCAACGCACCCTCAGAGCGCGTGCCGCTCACTTGCCGTCTTTCGGCAACAGGTCGCGCAGCTCCTTCGGCAGCTCGAAGCCCTCCGGCACGTCGGCCGGGGAGTTGAGGTCGGGCAGCCCGTTGCCGCCGAACGCGGCCGGGACGCCACCCTGCTCCTCGCCCTGCTCACGGACGGCCACCGCGTCGGCGGCCTTCTGTGCCCGCTTGGCCGGGTTGCCGGAGCGTCCTCCGGCGCGCTGGTTGCCCTTGCCCTTCTTGCCCTTCTTGCCCTTGCGGTTGCCGCCACCGCCCATCGCGCCGCCCATGCCCGGGATGTTGGGCATCCCCGGGATGTTGGGCATGCCCTTGCCCTGGCTGAGCTGGCTCATCATCTTGCGGGCCTCGAGGAACCGCTCCACCAGCAGGTTGACGTCGGAGACCGTGGTGCCCGAACCGTTGGAGATCCGCAGCCGGCGTGAGCCGTTGATCAGCTTGGGGTCGTCCCGCTCGGCCGGCGTCATCGAGCGGATGATCGCCTCGATCCGGTCCAGCTCCCGGTCGTCGATCTGCTCGACCTGGTTACGGACGTCGCCGAGGCCGGGAAGCATGCCGAGGATCTTCGACAGGGAGCCCATCTTGCGGACGGCCTGCATCTGGGCGAGGAAGTCCTCGAGGGTGAAGCCGCGCTCGGTCTTGAGCTTGTCCGCGACCCGGGCGGCCTGCTCCTCGTCGAAGGCCTTCTCGGCGGTCTCGATGAGGGTGAGTACGTCACCCATCCCGAGGATGCGGGAGGCCATCCGGTCGGGGTGGAAGACGTCGAACTCGTCCAGCTTCTCGCCGTTGGAGGCGAACATCACCGGCCGGCCGGTCACGTGCCGGACAGAGAGTGCGGCGCCACCGCGCGCGTCGCCGTCGAGCTTGGACAGCACCACGCCGTCGAAGCCCACGCCGTCGCGGAACGCCTCGGCCGTGGTGACGGCGTCCTGGCCGATCATCGCGTCGACGACGAACAGGATCTCGTCGGGCGAGACCGCGTCCCGGATGTCGGCGGCCTGCTGCATCATCTCGGCGTCGATGCCGAGCCGGCCCGCGGTGTCGACGATCACCACGTCGTAGAGCTTGGAGCGGGCGTGCTCGATGCTGCGCCGCGCCACCTCCACCGGGTCGCCCACGCCGCTGCCGGGCTCGGGCGCGAAGACCTCGACCCCGGCGCGCTGGCCGACGACCTGCAACTGCTCGACGGCGTTGGGGCGCTGCAGGTCGGCGGCGACCAGCATCGGGGTGTGGCCCTGGCCCTTCAGCCACAGGCCGAGCTTGCCGGCGAGGGTGGTCTTACCAGCACCCTGCAGACCGGCCAGCATGATCACGGTCGGCGGGGTCTTGGCGTACCGCAGGCGACGGGTGTCGCCGCCGAGGATCTCGATGAGCTCCTCGTTGACGATCTTGATGACCTGCTCGGCCGGGTTGAGGGCCTGGTGGACCGAGGCTCCCCGCGCCCGCTCCTTGAGCTGCGCGATGAAGGCACGCACGACCGGCAGCGCGACGTCGGCCTCCAGCAGCGCGATCCGGATCTCCCGCGCGCTGGTATCGATGTCGTCGTCGGTGAGCCGGCCCTTGCCGCGGAGCCGCTTGAACGTCGCCTCGAGGCGATCCTGAAGGGTGGCGAACACGGTGGCAGTCTGGTCCTCGTTAGACGTGGTGGGGTCCTGGCCAGGGTAGCCGTCCGGGCGCCCGCGGTCGGCGGCGCCGGAGGTTTGGCGTTGATCTCACCCGGTTTCGGTAGGTCGTCCCCACTGTGTCACCGCGTCGTGCCCCTGTCATCCGGGGCCGCTGTCATCGGGGCTCTGGATCAAGCGCCGCGCGGACCGACTCGGCCACCCTCGCCGCGACGGCCTCCTCCAGCGGGCCGCCCAGGGGCCGGGTCAGGTAGAAGACGTCCACCGCGTTGTCCGCCCAGGTGCTCACGTGCGCGGACCGGACCGAGCACCCGGCAGCGGCCACCGCCGCGCAGACCTGGTGGAACAACCCCGGCCGGTCGTGGGCGCGTACCTCCAGCACCGTGGCGGCGGCCGACGCGCCGGGCTCCACCCGCACGTCGGCCGGGCGGCGTGCCGACCGCGCGGCGTGCGCGGCGTCCATCCTGGCCACCCGCGGGGCCACCCGGTCACGGCCGGACAGCGCGGCGTCCAGGCGTTCGCGCAGCACCGCGGGGTCGGGCGGCTCCCCCGCGACGGTCCAGATCGACACCCCCACGTCGCCCTCGGTGTGCCCGTCGGCGTAGACCCCGGTGTCGTCCTCGACCCGAACCTCGGTGTGTACGGATGCCGAGCGCACCGACAGCCGGGCGAGCGCGAGTACGCCGGCGACGGTGGCCAGCGACCCCACCCGGCCGGGCGCGACGACGGTGATCCGGAACGGTTCCCCGTCGACGTCGGGCGGCTCGACCACGACGCCGGGCAGCTTCTCCCGGGCGAGCGCCCGCTGCCACTGCGCGAGCGGACCCGGCGCCGGTACCTGGCCGCGTTCGAGGTGCCGGCGTACGTGCCCGACGAGCCGGCCGACCAGCGCGGCCCGCCACGGCGTCCAGGCCGCCGAACCGGTGGCCCGGGCGTCCGCCTCGGTCAGCGCGGCCAGCAGGTCGAGGGTGTCCGCGTCGCCGACCACGGCGGCGACTCGGCGGATCGTGGTCGGGTCGTCGAGGTCGCGGCGGGTGGCGGTGTCGGCGAGCAGCAGGTGGTGGCGGACGAGCAGGACGAGGGTCTCGGTGTCGGCCTCTCCGAACCCCCACCTCGGTGCCAGCCGGGCCGCGATCTCGGCACCGGTCACGCTGTGGTCGGGTGCCGGGCGTGCCGGGCGTCCGTCGCGGCTGTCCCGACCGCCCTGACCGACGGGCCCGCCCTTGCCGAGGTCGTGCAGCAGCGCGCCGACCAGCAGCAGGTCCGGCCGGTAGACCCGGCGCACCAGCCGGGACGCCTCCACGCAGGTGTCCAGCAGGTGCCGGTCGACGGTGTGCCGGTGCACCGGGGAGTACTGCGGCGCGCACCGCACCCGGTCCCACTCCGGCACCAGGTCGTTCACCAGCCCGGCCTGGTCGCAGGTCTCCCACACGGCGAGCAGGTCCGGGCCGGTGCCGAGCAGCGCGGTGAACAACCGGCGCGCCTCCGCGGGCCACGGTGTCGGAAGTGTGCCGGGGGTGTTCCCCAGCCGGTCGGCGGTGTGCGGCGCCAGCAGCAGCCCGTGGTCGGCCGCCGCGTACGCCGCCCGCAGCGGCAGCAGCGGGTCCGCGCCGACGCGTGCCTCGGGCGCCAGCACGACCTCGCCGTCGACGGCGGCGACACCGGGCGCCAGCGGGGTGAGGGCCGGGCCGGGACGTGGGCGGGTACGGCCGGTACGGCGGCCGGACCGGCCGGCGAGGGCCCGTCCAGCTCGCCGCCAGGCGATGTCGGCGGTGTGGCTCATGGTGCGGCCGAGGTGGTAGACGTACCGCAGCAGCGCGTCGCGGTCGGGCAGTCCGCAGCCGGCCGCCACCTCCGCCTGCAGGTCGGCGCGCAGCCGGTCGGTGGGCCGCCGGCCGCCGACCTCGTGCAGCACGTCGCGTACGTCGAGCAGACCGGACCGCAGCCGGGCGACGTTCGCCTGGGGTACGTCCACCAGCCAGGTGGCGGCCAGCGCCCGCATGACGACACCGTCGCGCAGCCCGCCGCGTGCCTCCTTCAGGTCCGGTTCCAGCAGGGCGGCGATCTCGCCGACCCGGGCGGCGCGTTCGCGGCAGCTCTGCTCCAGCTCCGGAAGCCGGCGTGGCGCGGTCCGCCGCCAGTTGGCGAGCAGCGTGGTCCGCAGCTGGATCGTCAGCGCCGCGTCGCCGGCCACGTGCCGGGCGTCCAGCAGGGACAGGGCGGTGCGCAGGTCGGCGGCGGCCGCGTCGGAGGTCTCGGTGATGGTGCGGACGCTGTGGTCGAGGGCCACCCGGTCGTCCCACAGCGGGTACCACAGGCGCTCGGCGATCCCGGCGACGTCGGCACAGCGGTCGTCGTACAGCAGCAGGACGTCGAGGTCGCTGGCGGCGGACAGTTCCTCCCGGCCGTAGCCGCCGAGCGCGACGACCGACACCCCGCCGGCGGTGGGCGGGGTGCCGGTCTCGGCGAAGGCGTCGGCGAGCAGCGTCCGCAGCCGCTCGTCGGCCGCGTGGGTGCGCGCGGCCCGCGAGCGGCCGACCTGGGTCAGCCGCTCGCGGGCCGATGGCGCCGGCGAGAACGCGGGGGTGGGTGGCATCGCCGGCTACAGCGCCTCCGGCCCGTGCTCGCCGGTTCGCACGCGTACCACCGTCTCCACGGGTACGACCCACACCTTGCCGTCGCCGATCTTGCCGGTGTGCGCGCTCTTGGCCACGACGTCCACGATGTCGTCCACGTCGGCGTCGTCGACCACGATCTCCACCCGGACCTTGGGCACCAGGTCCACTTCGTACTCCGCGCCCCGGTAGACCTCGGTGTGCCCCTTCTGGCGGCCGTACCCGCTCGCCTCGGTGACCGTCATGCCGGAGACTCCGAACGTCTCCAGGGCCGCGCGTACCTCGTCCAACCGGTGTGGCTTGATGACGGCGGTCACCAGCTTCATCGGGTCCAGCTCCCTTCCTTCTGCTCCGCCGGCGCGTCCGCCGGCCCGTCCTCTTCGCCCTGTGCCGAGTCCCGACCCGAATCCTCCGAGGTCGCCTCCGGTGCCTGTCCCGGCGTCGACGCAGGCGCCGACTCATGCGCCGGCTCGGGCGAGGTGACGACGCGTGCACCGTGCTCGGGCCGGACCGCTGCGCTCCGGGACAGCCCGTGGGTGCGCGAACCGCCGCCGATGGTGCTGAAGTCGTACGCCGTCTCCGCGTGCTCGGTGAGGTCGATGCCGCTCACCTCGTCATCCTCACTGATCCGGAAGCCCATCGTCTTGTCGATGACCTTGCCGATGACGAACGTGAGGCCGAAGGAGTACGCGAGCACCGCCACCGCGGCGACGACCTGGCGCCACAGCTGGTCGAACCCGCCTCCGTAGAACAGCCCGTCCACCCCGGCCGGCGCCGCCGCGGAGGCGACGAAGCCGATGATCAGCGTGCCCGCCAGGCCGCCGACGAGGTGCACGCCCACCACGTCCAGGGAATCGTCGAAGCCGAACTTCGTCTTCAGCCCGACGGCCAGCGCACACAGCATGCCCGCGGCCAGGCCGACCAGGATCGCGCCCAGCGGGGTGACCGACGCACACGCCGGGGTGATCGCCACCAGGCCCGCGACCGCACCGGACGCCGCGCCGAGAGTGGTGGGCTTGCCGTCCCGGATCTTCTCCACCAGGATCCAGGCGAGCAGCGCGGCCGCCGTGGCGACCTGGGTGTTGATGAACGCCACCCCTGCGGTGCCGTTCGCCGCCAGCGCCGAGCCCGCGTTGAATCCGAACCACCCGAACCACAGCAGGCCCGCCCCCAGCAGGACCAGCGGAAGGTTGTGCGGCCGCATCGGGTCCCGGCGCCAGCCGACCCGGCGGCCCAGGACCAGCGCCAGTGCGAGACCCGCCGCACCGGCGTTGATGTGCACGGCGGTGCCGCCGGCGAAGTCGAGCGCCTTGAGCTTGTCGGCGATCCAGCCGCCGTTGCCGTTGTCGAAGAAGAAGACCCAGTGCGCGACCGGGAAGTAGACGATGGTCGCCCACGCGACGATGAACACGATCCACGCGCTGAACTTCGTCCGGTCCGCGATCGCACCGGAGATCAGCGCCACCGTGATGATGGCGAACATCGCCTGGAACCCGACGAACACCGTGGTGGGAATCGTGCCGGACAGGGACTTCTCGCCGATCAGGCCTTCCAGGCCGAAGTCGCCGAGCCCGCCGATCAGTCCCCCGCCGACGTCCTTGGAGAACGCCAGCGAGTAGCCGTAGAGCACCCAGAGAATGCTCACGACGCCGATCGCGGCGAAGTTCATCATGAGCATGTTGAGCACGCCCTTGGCCCGGACCATGCCGCCGTAGAACAGCGCCAGTCCGGGTGTCATCAGTAGTACGAGTGCGGCACTGGCCAACACCCAGGCGGTGTCGCCGGCACTGAGCTGGGGCATCGCGTCTCCTCCTGTGGAGATCCGAGGCTGTGCGCTGGGGGCTTCGCCGAGCCCAACCCGACCGAAGTCGGCGGGCGGCAACGGCGCCGCCTCCTGGATGGGCTCGCGAGGATGCGGCAAGACTTGTCGGGGCGTGTTTCAGCCGCGGGAGTGCGATGTTGCGGGCAGATGACGGAGCCGGGCGCGAGTGTGAAATCCGTGTGAACGCGGGGACGGATGCCCTCAGTCGTCACAAGGTGGTACGACCAGGGCGCGCAGCGGAACGGCCGCCTTCACCAGCATCTCGTCCCATTCGTCCGCCGGGTCCGAGTCCAGCACGATCGCCCCGCCCGCGCCGGCGGTGAGCCGTCCCCGGTGGATCACGGCGGTCCGGATCACCACGCTCAGGTCGGCCGTGCCGGCCAGCCCGAAGTGGCCGAGCGCGCCGGAGTAGATGCCGCGCGCCCGCGTCTCCAGCCGGTCCAGGATGCGCATGGTGGACAGCTTCGGCGCACCGGTCATCGAGCCGGGCGGGAAACAGGCCCGGGCGGCACGCACCGCGGTCACGTCGGCCCGCAGCCGGCCGCGCACCGTGGAGACGAGCTGGTGGACCGTCGCGTAGGACTCCACCGAGCAGAACGCCGGCACGGTGATGCTTCCCGGCTCGCACACCCGGCCGAGGTCGTTGCGTACGAGGTCCACGATCATCAGGTTCTCCGCCTGCGCCTTGGTGCTCGCCGACAGCTCCTTGCGGGCCAGGTCGTCGGCCGCCGCGTCGTCGCCGCGGGGTGCGGTGCCCTTGATCGGCCGGGACTCGGCGTACCCTCCCGCGTCCACCCGCAGGAAGCGTTCCGGGGACGCGGACAGGACGTGGATGTCGTCCAGGCGCAGATAGGCGGCGTACGGCGCGGGGTTGCGGCGGCGCAGCCGGCAGTACATCTCGAACGCCTCGGACGCCTCGGACGCCTCCTCGGAAACCTCGGATGCCGCGCCCACGAAGGGCATCTGCACGGTGTTGGTGAGGCAGACCTCGTAGCTGTCGCCGGCCCGCAACCGGTCCAGGCAGTGGCGTACGTCGCGCAGGTAGGTGTCGCGCGGGCGCGCCAGCCAGGGTTCGGGATCGGGCTCCGGGTGCGGGTCACGGCCGCCGGGACGCGGTCCGGACGCGGGCAGGTCCGCGAGCACCGCGGCCGCCTCGTCCAGCCAGCAGGCGGGCGTGTCCGCGGTGCCGAGCTCGACCACCCAGGCGCGCCCGGTGAGATGGTCGAGGGCGACGTACCGCGTCGCCGCCAGCCAGTACGCGTCCGGCAGCTCCGACCGGTGCGGTGAGGGCGCGCCGTCGTGTGCCCTGAGCTCGTAGCCGAAGTAGCCGACGTAGCCGCAGGCGAGCTCGGCGGGCAGCCCCGGCGGGACCTCGACCCGTCTCTCGGCGAGGCGGCCTTCGAGCCGGTCGTACACCGTGGAAGTGGTCGTGGTGGACGGCGGTGCCGCGACACGGTCGGTGAGGACGTCGGCGTGCGGGCCGGCGCACTCACCGAGTACGGAGTACCTCGCGGGTCCGTCCACCATGGCGCTGTCCAGCCAGTAGGTGCACCGGCCGGCGCCGAAGAGGGCCCGGAACGCCTGCTCGGCGTCCGGCATGGCCGGCAGCTCCCGGCAGCGCAGCACCCACCTCGTCACCCGGTTCAGCGTAGAGCGCCGGCACCGGACGACTGTCAACCCGGCCTGGACAGGCACCTCGGACAGGCGCACGGACCGGTGTCAACGCCGGGTTTCGCCCGGTCGGCGTACCGGGGAGACGATGTGCCCCTTCGGTGAGGCCCTGCTGCCCTGTCGGACCGAACGAGGTCGGCATAGCGTCACGGGTGGAGTCGTACGGAAGCATGTCCCGGGGAGACATGATGGCCGATTACGAGGATCTTGGCCGGGATCTCACCAGGCTCGTGGCACAGAACGGACCGCAGGCGCCGCGGCGGATCTGCGAGGCGGTCGTGGCCTCCTCGCTGGCCGACGGCGCCGCGGTGACGCTGATCAGCGACCCGGATCGGCAGGAGCCGATCTGTGCCACCGACGAGATCGCCACCCGGCTGGACGAGTTGCAGTTCAGCCTCGCCGAGGGGCCCTGCCTGGACGCCCACAGCCTCGGCCAGCCGGTACTCGTGTCCGACATCGCCGATCCCGCGGACACCCGCTGGCCGGGGTTCGCCGACGGTGCCCGGGCCACGCGGGCCCGCGCGCTGTATGCCCTGCCGATGCGGATCGGCGGCGCCCGGCTGGGAATTCTGGACCTGTACCGGCTGGCGCACGGACCGCTGTCCCGCGAGGAGGTGACCATGGCCCTGCGGGCCGCGGACGCGGCGACGTGGGCGGTGCTCAACCCCGGCGCCGGCGGGCGGAAGGCTCCGGCGGAGGTGCTGGAGGACCTCATCGGCGGAGGGCTGGCACGGGCCGAGGTGCACCAGGCCACCGGGATGGTCGCCGTCCAGTTGGACGTCCCCGTCGCCACGGCGCTGGCGCGGCTGCGAGCGCACGCCTTCGCGGAGGACCGGCCGCTGATCGACGTGGCCCGCGACGTGGTGGCGCGCAGGCTGAAGTTCGACCCCGGCGACGACAGCGACCTGGGCTGACGGTGATCATCATGACGACCGGACACACCCGAGGCGAGGGACCCACCCGGGGCGAGGGCGCCTTCCCGGTGGAGTTCGCGGAACTCACGCAGTCCCTTGTCAACGACTACGACCCGATCGAGCTGCTCGACCGGGTGACGGCGATGTGCGTCGACCTGCTGCCGGTGCAGGCGGCCGGGGTGTTGCTGGCCGACCAGTGGGGAGCACTCGGCACCATCGCCTCGTCCAGCGAACAGATGCGCCTGCTGGAACTCATGCAGCTGCAGACCGACCACGGCCCCTGCCTGGAGTGCTACCGCACCGGCGAGCCGATCAACACCCTCGACCTGACCGGCCCCGCCGCGCGCAGGTGGCCGGACTTCGCCGCCCGGGCCGTCGCCGCCGGATTCCGGGGGATCGCGGCGATGCCGATGCGGCTGCGCGACGACCTGATCGGGGCCCTGAACCTGCTCAGTGAGCAGCCCGTGCCGTTGTCGCACTACGAGCAGCGCGTCGCCCAGGCGCTGGCCGACCTGGCGACGATCGCGGTCGTCCACGAACGCACGCTGCGCCGTCCGGAGCTGCCGGTCGAGCAGCGCCTCGCGGTGCTCAACCAGCGCGTGATCATCGAACAGGCCACCGGAATGGTCGCCCAGCACGGCGGCTACGACCTGTCCGAGGCGTACGGCGTGCTGCGCCGGCGCGCGCGGGAGACCGGTCGGCGCCTCACCGACCTCGCCACGGCGCTGGTCGAGGGGCGGATCACCGTGTCCGAGGCGGACCGGCCCGCGACGAAGTGACCCGGGCCCCGCGGTCGCGTCACCCGAAGGATCGAGGCAGCTGACATGCCGCTGGACCGCCTGCGACTCATCGACGAGCTGGCCACCATCGTGGCGGACGTCGAGCGGGTCGCCGAGCTCCCCCAGCGCGTGTGCGACACCGTCGTGGACCTGCTGCCGATCGACGGCGTGGGACTGTCCCTGATGAACCCCGACATCGCCGGTGGCCGCACCCTGCTGGGCGCCAGCAACGACGCCGGCGTGGAGATCGAGGAGCTGCAGTACCGGCTGGGCGAAGGTCCGTGCGTGTCCGCGTTCGCCGACAACCAGCCGGTCCTGGTGCCCGACCTGCAGGCCGCGGACGCGACGGTTCGCTGGCCGATGTTCACTCGCGAGGTAGCCCAGCTGGGGGTGCGGGCGATCTTCGCCCTGCCGCTGCGGATCGGCGCCGCCGGCATGGGCGTACTCGACTTCCACCGCACCCGGCCCGGTCCGTTGCTGGAGGTCATCGAGGCGCTGCTGGTGGCCGACGCGGTGGCGGTCGTGTTGTTCAACTACCAGCTCCGGCAACAGCAGACGGAGAGCCTGCCCGATCTGTACGAGCTGTCCCGGCTGCAGCACGAGCAGGTGCACCTCGCGATCGGGATGGTCTCCGGCCAGCTCGACATCCCCAACGAGCAGGCGATCGACCTGCTGCGTGCGTACGCGTACGAACACGGCGAACGCCTCAACGACGTCGCCGAACAGGTCGTGGAACGCCGGCTGCGCCTGACCCTCGACAGCTGAGGAGAGGGCCAGGCGCTCGGCGACCGACCGGCTCAGGCCGGTGCCAGCACGTCCTCCAGCTCGGCCAGCAGCCGCGCCTTCGACCGTGCGCCGACCAGCGACTTCACCAGCTCCCCGCCGCGGTAGACCTGCATCGTCGGTACGGCCATGACACGGGTCGCCATCCCGGTCTGGGGGTTCTCGTCGTAGTTGATCTTCACCACCCGGAGGCGTTCGGCGTTCTCCCCCGCGATCTGTTCGAGCACCGGCCCGAGCATCCGGCACGGCCCGCACCAGGGCGCCCAGAACTCCACCAGCACCGGCAGGTCGGCGCCGAGCACCCGGTCGGCGAAGGTCGCGTCGGTGACCGCCTCGAGTTCCTTGCCCTGGCCCGGGCGGGACGTGCGGGCGGCTTTGTCGTTCAGCAGCATGTCGAATCTCCAACGGTGTGGTCGATCTGGGCGGAGGCCCTGCGCTGCAGGGCGGTCGCCAGCTGCGCCTGGATCTGGTCCCGTACGGCACCCAGCCGGGTGAGACAGTCGTCGATCTCGGCGAGCTTGGCGCGGTAGACCTGCACGGAGTTCGGGCACGCGTCGCCGGCCTCGTGCCCGGACCGCAGGCACTCCACGAACGGCCGGGTCTCCTCCAGCGAGAACCCGATCGCCAGCAGGGACCGGATCTCCTCGACGATCCGCCGGTCGGTGTCGCCGTAGTCGCGATAGCCGTTCGACGTACGCCGGGCAGCCAGCAGCCCCTGCGACTCGTAGTAACGCAACGCCCGCGTGGTCGTGCCGGTTCGTTCGGCAAGCTCTCCGATGCGCATCTGGCCTCCTCGACCACCGACGCTAAACCTTGACGTCGGCGTCAACGCCAGCACAGGCGCATCGATTTCCGTCCCGGTTCCTCCGCCGGGATCACAACCCGAGGGCGGACCCTTCGGTACGCGGGTCGCTGCCACCGGTGAGCACGCCAGTCACCGAGTCTCGGGCGATCACCTGGGCGCCGCTCTCCGCACTCCAGTCGCCGCCGACCGTCACGTCGTGCCCGCGTTCGGCCAGCGCCGCGGCGTGCTCCCGGCCGGCCCGGCCCTCCAGCGTCAGCGTGAACCTGCCGCCCTCCCCCGCCGACGGCGAGCTGATCCACAGCGGCTGCTCGACCGTCTGCTGCGGGTCCAGACCGTGGTCGAGCAGCCCGGTGATCACCTGGAGGTTCCACTGGGGCTGCCGGTCACCGCCCGGCGTGCCGCCGACGACGTTCATCCGTCCCTGCCGGTCGGCGATCAGGTAGCAGTTGAGCGTGTGCATCGGCTTCTTGCCCGGCGCGAAGACGTTCGGCGAGGCCTCGTCGAGGGAGAACGCCTGGCAGCGGTTGTTCAGCAGGACCCCGGTTTCGCCGGCCACCAGCCCGCTGCCGAAGTTGGCGGCCACGGACTGGATCAGCGAGACCATCATGCCGTCGCGGTCGGTGACGCACAGGTACGTGGTGTGGCCGGGGTCGAACGCGCCGGCCGGTACGTCGTGGCGGGCCTGCCTGCCGATCAGGCTCGCCCGCCCGGCCGCCCAGTCCTTCGACAGCAGCCGCTCGACCGGCGAGGGACCGAACGCCGCGTCGCCGCAGCAGTGGGCGTACCGGTCGGCGAACGCCAGCTTGGTCGCCTCGACCAGCAGGTGGGTGCGTTCCGGTGACGCGGCGCCGAGGCCGGCGAGGTCGAAGCGTTCGGCGATGTTCAGCGCCTCCAGCATCACCAGGCCCTGACTGGGCAGGCAGGTCTGGAACACCCGATGACCGCGGTACGTCGTGGACAGCGGCGCCGACACGTCGGTGTGGTGGTCCTTGAAGTCGGCCGCCGACAGCGCACCACCGGCCTGAGCCATGAACGCGCCGATCCGCTCGGCGATCTCGCCCTGGTAGAAGACCTCCGGACCGTTCGCGGCGACCAGCTCCAGGGTGCGCGCGAGGTCGGCCTGCGCGAGCACACTGCCCGGTGCGGGCGGCCTGCCGTCCGGGAGGAAGACCCGCGCCGAGGTCGGGGCCGCCGCCAGCAGGTCGGCGAACTTCGTGATGAACCCGACCAGCACCGGCGAGACCGGATGCCCGTGGGCGTAGCCGATCGCGGGCCGGGCGAGGTCGGCGAACGTCCGGGTACCGTGGCGTTCGAGCAACGTGAACCAGCCGTGCACCGCGCCCGGCACCGTCACCGACAGCGGGCCACGGCCCGGCAGGTGGACGCCGTCGCCGGCCGCCCGCATCGAGGCGAGGCTCGCCGCGCGGGGCGCGATTCCGCTGCCCTGAAAGGACGTCACGGTGCCTTCGGGGCCAGTCGCCGCGGGGTCGTGCACCAGCGAGAACAGGTCGCCGCCCAGGCCGCACATCTCCGGCATCACCACCGCGGCCACCAGCGCCGAGGCGACCGCGGCGTCCACCGCGTTGCCGCCGTCGGCGAGCACCCGCAGGCCCGCGCCGGTCACCAGCGGGTGGGCCGAGGCCACCATCCCGCCCTCGGCGAACACCGGGGCGATCCGGCGGCGGGACCAGGTGGGGTCGGTGTTCATCGTGTTCCCTTCGCGGGCCGGAGGCGTCCGGCGTACATCAACATGATGGTGAAGTTGTCGGCGTACGGCGAGTTCTGCAGCAGCGGGTCACTGTCCGGCGGCCAGGCGGTGACCCGAACCCCTTCCAGGGCAGGGTTGTTGCCGTACCGCTCGAACAGCGGGATCATCGGCAGCAGCTCGTTGAACGCCAGGCCGAGGGTGCTGACGGTGGCCCGCTGCGCTGCCTCGTCGAGCCCCTCGCCCGCCTGGATCACCAGCCGCTGCAGGTCCACCTGACCGCGTACCTTAGTGGACTGCCGCAGGGGGAACGCCATGCCCTTGCCGCCCTGGTTCGCCGCCACCGGGATGTTGTGGACGAACAGGTCCTGCACGAAGGCGAAGTGCGGATGTGGATGGTCCGACGTGCCCCACGACTGGATGGCGAGGGAGAAGTTGCCCTTGTCCACGTCGATCGGCTGCTGGGACTCGGTGACCCCGCGCGGGGTGACCCTGATGCCGAACCGCGACAGCTGGCGGGCGGCGTCCTGCCCGGACGCCGACCAGTCGGCGTACTCCGCCGGGAAGATGATCTCGTACTCCGCGGCCCTGCCCTGCGGTGTCAACCACCGCTTGCCCTGACGGCGCCAGCCCGCCTTCGTCAACAGCCCGGCCGCCTTGTCCTGGTCGAACTCGTAGGCGTTCAGCCGGCCGCGGTCGGCCTCCGGCATCCACTCGGGCACCAGGTTGTCGGAGAACCCTGCCAGGTAACGGACTCCCCGGCCCGAGCTTGCCAACGACACCTTGCCGTTGAGGTCGCGGTCGATCGCGTGCGCCAGTGCCTGCCGGGCGGCCGGGTCGGCGAACTCACCGAGCCGGGCCAGGTTGAACAGCAGCGCGGGCCCGGAGTAGACCGGCGGCCGGATGATCCGGACGCCCTTCTTCGTCAGCTGTTTCTCGGTGGCGACCGGGAAGCCGTGGGTGGCGTAGTCCAGTCGCTTCGCGAGCACGAGCGGGGTGATCGTGGGCGTCTCGCCGTTGAAGACGATCACCTTGTCGAAGGAGATCCTGTCCGCGGCGTACCCCTTGGGGTTCTTCACCAACGTCAACTGGGCGTTGGTGATGGTGTCGTACTCGTAGTCGAACGGTCCGGAGACCACGGCGCGTTCCGGCCGGAACGCCTGGAACTCCTCGTTCAGCTTCCCGCCCTCCGGTGAGTCCAGGTCCTTGCCGGACCCGAAGAGGCGCTGCGCCCGGCGCGCCCACGGACCGTACGTCGCGTCGGCGTGCAGGTGCTGGCGCAGCACGTAACGCTCCACCACGGTCGAGGGCTTCTTCATGGTGAGCACGATCGTGCGCTCGTCGGGCGCACGGACGTCGTCCAGGTAGTCCCACAACGAGTTCCGCATGATCCGCAGGCACCAGAAGGTGGTCACCGCGTCCTTGCTGGTGATCGGCTTGCCGTCACTCCACCTCAGTCCGGACCGCAGCGTGCAGGTGAACGTGCGGGCCGCCTCGTCGACCTTCCACTTCTCCAGCAGCATCGGTTCCCACTTCTTCTCCTTCCACCGGTACATCGCGCCCGGCGCGAGGATCAGGTCGAGGTAGAAGTGGTCGCCGAGGATCGCGTCGGTCACGCCGTCCATCAGGTTGAAGTGGCCCTTGGGCGGCACCTGGTACGCCGTACCGCCGTGGAACTCCGCGGGCGCGCCGGCCGCACCGGGTTCGCCGCCCTGCCGGCATCCGGCCAGCGCCCAGGCACCGGCACCCGCGCTCATCGCGGCCAGGACGTCCCGCCGGGTCAGTCGTGCGGTGCCAGGGGAATGTGAAGGCATCTGCCGATTGTCGAGGCGGCACGCGACCCTGGGACAGCGTGTCGCGGCCCGCAGTCCTCGATAGGACAGGAGTTTCCGGATCCGGATGGATTCCGGACGAATCCGGATGAACTCAGGTGACCGGCGTGTTACCTCAGACCAGCGCCTCGTACACCCGCCCGATCGCGTCGGAGGCGATCGCCAGCCCTTCCTCGGCCTCGTCCTCGGTGAGGGTGAGCGGCGGCCCGATCCGGATGACGTTCCCGTGCAGGCCGCCCTTGCCGACCAGCAGCCCGCCGCGCCGGCACTCCGCCAGCACCATCCCCGCGGCCCGCGGGCTGGGCGTGTCGGTGCCCGGCTCGACCAGCTCCAGGCCGATCATCAGTCCCTTGCCGCGTACGTCGCCGACGATGTTCGTGCCGTCGGCCAGGGCCCGCAGGCCCGACATCAGCCTCGCCCCGAGCTTGGCGGCGTTGGCCTGCACGTCGTGGGCGAGCAGGTAGTCCAGGGTCGCGTTCGCGGCGGCCATCGCCAGCGGGTTGCCGCCGAACGTCGACAGCCCGCTCGCGTTCAGCCCGTCCATCAGCTCCGCACGGGCGACCACGCCGCCGATCGCCAGCCCACCGGCGGCGCCCTTGGCGAACGTCAGCACGTCGGGCACCACGTCGTGTGCCTGGTAGCCCCAGAAGTGCTCGCCGGTCCGGCCCCAGCCGGTCTGCACCTCGTCGCTGACGAAGTGGATGCCGTACTCGTCCAGCACCTGCTTCATCGCGCCGAACAGCCCGTCCGGCGGGGTGGCGAACCCGCCCACGCCCTGGATCGGCTCGGTGATCATGCACGCCACGTCGCCCGCGGTGGTGGTCGCGATGACGTCGCGCAGGTCCTCCACGCACGCCTCGATGTAGTCGGCGTCGGACAGGTGGCGGAACGGGCTGCGGTAGCGGTAGCCGCCGTACACGTAGCTCACGTGCACCGGGGACAGCGAGCTGGTGCCCCAGCTCCGGTTGCCGGTGATCGCCACCGTGGCGAACGCGCGGCCGTGGTAGGAGTTGCGCAGCGCCAGCACCTGGTTGCTGCGCCGCGCGTGGGTGGTGAGCAGCAGCGCGGCCTCGTTGGCCTCGGTGCCGGAGTTGACGAAGAACACCTTCGCGTCCGGGATGCCGGACAGCTCCGCGACCCGCTCGGCGTACTCCACCTGCGCCCGGCCGAGGTAGGCGGTGGAGGTGTGCACCACGCCGGTGTCGAGCTGGCGGCGGACGGCCTCGGTGATCTCGGGTACGCCGTACCCGAGGGAGTTGCTGAGGATCCCGGCGAAGAAGTCGAGGTAGGTCCGGCCGTCACCGCCGGTGACCCGGCGCCCCTGCCCGCCGACGATCTCCAGCGGGTCGTCGTAGTAGAGCGCCTGCCAGTTCGGCATCACCGCGCGGTGCCGGGCGAGCAGGTCGGTGTCCCGGTCGGTGCTGGTCATCGCCACTCCTCCTGCGTCGGTGTGCTCGACCCAGCCTTGCACAGGAGGTCGGCAGAGACCGTCAGCCGTCGAGGCCGACGTAGATGTCCAGGCCGGCGACCTCGGCGAAACCCAGCCGCGTGTACAGCCGGGCGGCCTCCTCGGTCTCGGGATTCAGGTGGGCGAGCGTCGCGCCGCCGCCGAACCCCCAGGCCAGGATGTCCGCTGTGAGCGCGGCGCCGATCCCCCGCCGGCGGGCCCGCGGCAGGACACCCACGCCGAAGACGCCGACGCTCTCCCCACCCGAACCGCTGGTGCGGATGCCGGTGGCCACGCCGACCGGCTCGCCGTCCAGCCTGGCCAGCACGGACCGGAAACCGTCGGCGCCGAGTTGCGGGCGTACCCAGGCGAGGTTCTGCTCCACCGGGTCGCCGAACGCCTCCGCGTCCACGGTGGCGAACAACTCCGCCTCGTCCGGCCTGGCCGGTGTGACGACGAGCCCCGGCGGCATCGCCACCGGACGTTCGTACGCCGGCACCGCCAGCGCCATGCACCGCTTCCGGAACAGCCACCGCCCGTACGGCCATGGCGTGCCCGCCGGCACCCGCACGCCCCACGGGACGCCTCGAGGGGCGTACCACGCGCGCACCTGGTCCAGGTCGAACAGCGCCGGGTCGGTCACGTCGCCGTTGTTCCACTGCGGGTACGGCAGACCGGAGGCCATCACCGCACAGCCCGGCAGCAGCGCGGCGCCCCCGCCGTCGGCCACCCGGATCCGGCCCATCGCCTGCCAGGCGTCGGCGTGCGCCGCCCACACCCGTTCGTTCATCGTCGGGTCACTGCCAACCGCCAACTGCCGGTCGTCAGTCCGCGAGCAGCGCGTCGACGAACTCCTCCGGAGCGAACGGCGCGAGGTCGTCGGCGCCCTCGCCGAGTCCGACGAGCTTCACCGGCACGCCGAGTTCGCGCTGCACGGCGATGATGATGCCGCCCTTGGCGGTGCTGTCCAGCTTTGTGAGCACGATGCCGGTGACGTCGACCACCTCGGCGAACACCCGGGCCTGGGTGAGGCCGTTCTGCCCGGTGGTGGCGTCGATGACCAGCAGCACCTCGCTCACCGGCGCCTGCTTCTCGATCACCCGCTTGACCTTGCCGAGCTCGTCCATCAGGCCGGTCTTGGTGTGCAGCCGGCCGGCGGTGTCGACGATCACCACGTCGGACTCCTGCTCGACGCCGGCCTTCACCGCGTCGAACGCCACACTGGCGGGGTCGCCGCCCTCCGGGCCCCGCACGGTGGGTACGCCGACCCGCTCGCCCCAGGTGGCCAGCTGGGCGACCGCGGCGGCGCGGAAGGTGTCGGCGGCGCCCAGGATGACGTCCTTGTCCTCGGCGACGAGGACCCGGGCGAGCTTGCCGCAGGTGGTCGTCTTGCCGGTGCCGTTGACGCCGACGACGAGCACCACGGCGGGGTTGGTGGCCGTACGGTCGGCGTGCACCGTCCGGTCCAGATCGGTGCCGACGAGGTGCAGCAACTCCGATCGGAGGATCTCCCGCGCCTGGCCGGGGCTGGCGACGCCCTCGACCCGCACCCGGGTGCGCAGCCGCTCGACCAGCTCCTGGGTCGGGCGCACGCCGACGTCGGCGGACAACAGGGAGTCCTCGATCTCCTCCCAGGTGTCCTCGTCGATCCGGTCCCGGGACAGCATCGCCAGCAGGCCCTTGCCGAGCGTGCTCTGCGAACGCGCCAGCCGGGAACGAAGCCGGACCAGCCGGCCCTGGGCGGGTTCGGGCCGCTCCACGGTGGGCGTGGGCGGCTCGACGAGGTCGAGTTCCTCGGTGGGCGGCGCGGGGGCGCCGGTGCCGCTCGGGCGCTCGGCGGTCGCGACGGGACCTTCCGCCTCGGACTCCTCCCCGGCGGGGCGCGAGATGGTGCCGGTGCCCCGGTCCGCCTGAGGCGGTAGCTCACGCCGGCGGCCCCGGGTGAGGAGGAAGGTTCCGGCGGCGCCGAGGGCGATGACGGCGATGACGATGGCTGCGACGACGTACTCCACGGTCGTTCATCCTCCCAGACCGGGCCGGAACCCGCCGACGCCCGGGGCGGTCACCGCCGATCAGGGCTGATCAGAGCGGGCCACAGCCGGTCAGGGCCGGTCGGCGGCGGGCAGGCGTACCTCGGCCCGTACGCCGGGACCCGCGTCGGCCAGCGTCACCGTGCCGCCGTGCAGGCGGGCCAACTCCCGCACGATCGCCAGGCCCAGCCCGCTGCCGCCGTCGTCGCGGGCCCGGGCGTCGTCCAGCCGGGTGAACCGGTCGAACACCCGCTCCCGGTCCGCGGGCGCGACCCCGGGACCGTCGTCGGTGACGGTGAGCAGCACGCCCTCTCCGGAGTCCTCCACCGCGACCCGCACCTCGCCGGCGGCGTGCCGTACGGCGTTGTCGGCGAGGTTGCCGATCAGCTGCCGCAGCGCGCCCGGCGTGCCGCACACCCACCGGGCCTCGGGCGCGTCCACCCGGACCGGCACCCGCGCACCGGCGTACCTTCCGGCGACCTCCTTGGCCAGTGCGGCCACGTCGACCTGATCGGTCCCCCGGTGCAGGGCGCCCTCGTCGGCCCGGGCCAGCAGCAACAGGTCGTTGGTCAGGTCGGCCAGCCGGTTCACGTCGGTGAGCAGGTCGGTGAGGAGTTCGGCCGGCGGGCCGCTCCCCGGCGCGGTGTCGGTGGCGGTTGCGGCTGCGTCCAGCCGGACGGCGACCTCCAGCTGGGTACGCATGCTGGCCAGCGGGCTGCGGAGCTCGTGCGCCGCGTCGGCGACGAACGCCCGCTGCCGTCCCCGGGTCGACTCCAGCCGCGCGAGCATGTCGTTCAGCGTCACCGCGAGCCGGTGCACCTCGTCGTTGCCGGGCGGCACCGGGAGCCGCCGCGCCGAACTCGCCCCGGTGATCTCGGCCGCGCCACGCCGCAGCGCCTCCACCGGCGCGAGCGTCCAGCCGACCACCCGCCACGCGACCGCGGCCAGCAGCCCGACCAGGATCGGGAACGCCACCAGCAACGTTCCCTTGACGACGCTGATCGACTCGGCCATCCCGCGTTCGGACACCGCGACCAGCACGGTCCGCCCGCCCGGCAGCGGCTCACCGACGACCCGGACCGCGCCGGTGATCCCCAGCTGTTCCCCGTCCACGGTCAGCCGGGCACCACCGCGCGCCGCCGTGAGGTCGCCCGGCCGCAGCGCCGGCACCAGCCGGTCCGCACCCGCGGACGCCGCGGTCACCCGGCCCTGCCCGTCGACGACCTGCACGAACGACACCCCTCCGCCGACCGGGATCGGGTCGGACAACCGGCCGGCGTGGGCGAGCGCGGCGACGTCGCGGGCCGTGCCGACCGCGCCCTCGTCCAGGCTGCGCTGCAGGGTGAACTCCAGCGTCCGGACCAGGATCAGGCCGCCCAGCGCGAGCCCGGCGGCCACCCCGACCGAGCCGATCAGGATCAGCCGGCCCCGCAGGGTCAGCCGGTGCCACCGGCGGGCCGGCCCGCTCGCGTTCACCGGCTCACCTCACGGTCACGTCGGCGGCCAGGCGATACCCCGCTCCGCGCACTGTCTCCAGCGCCGACCGGCCGATCTTGCGGCGGAGGTAGCCGACGTACACCTCGACGACGTTCGGGTCGGTGTCGTCGGTGGCGTCCCACACGTGGTCGAGCAGTTCGATCTTGGTCACCACGTCGCCGGGCCGCCGGATGAGGTACTCCAGCAACGCGAACTCCCGGGCGGTCAACGTGATCTCCGCGCCCGCCCGGGTCACCCGCCGGCTGGCCGGGTCGAGAGTGAGGTCACCGGCGGCCAGCACGGTCGGCCGCTCCGGGGCGCCACGGCGCAGCAGGGCGCGCAGCCTGGCCACCAGCACGACGTAGGAGAACGGCTTGGTGAGGTAGTCGTCGGCGCCGGCGTCCAGCCCGTCGGCCTGGTCGTACTCCCCGTCCTTGGCCGACAGCATCAGCACCGGAACCCAGTGCTGCTCCGCGCGCAGCGCGCGTACGACGTCGTACCCGGACATGGCGGGCAGCATCACGTCCAGCACCACCGCGTCGTACTCACCGTGCAGTGCACGGTCCAGCCCGTCACGGCCGTCGGTGGCGAGGTCCACCACGAAACCCTCGGCGGACAGGCCGCGCACCAGGGCCCGGCCGAGCCGGGGTTCGTCCTCGACGAGCAGCAGTCGCACGCTCACCAGCGTGACACGCGACGCGCCGCCCAGCGAGCACGCGGGGACGGAATCGCCCGCCGGAGGGACCCCGAGGAAACCCTTAGGGGGCCTTCTCAGCGTGCTCACAGGCCGCACCACGCAGGATGGGGCCGACGTCCTTCACTCCTTGCGGAGATCTCTTGAGGAGGCCCGGCTTGTTCCCGTCCCGCCCCGCCCTGCGCTGGCTGGCCCCGGTGGCCGTCCTGGCGCTGGTGCTCGCCGCCGGCACGACCGGCACCATGCTGCGGGCCGACGCGGCCGGCGCGCTGCCGCCCCGGACCGCCGCCCAGCTGCTGGTCGACCTGCAGAAGGCCGACCCCGCACCGTTCTCCGGCACCGTCTCCCAGCAGTCCGACCTCGGACTTCCCGAGCTTCCCGCCCTGAACGGCGGAGGCGGCAGCTCCGACCTCAGCTCGCTCGTCAGCGGCAGCCACACCCTGCGGGTGTGGTTCGACGGTCCGCAGCGGGTACGCCTGGCGCTGCTCGGCACGCTCGGCGAGTCCGATGTCGTACGCAACGGCTCCGACCTGTGGATGTGGTCCAGCCAGGAGCGCTCGGCCACCCACCGCACCCTGCCGGCGAAGTCGGAGCATGCCGCTCCGGACGCCTCGAAGCTGCCCGCGGACCTGCCGAAGACGCCGCAGGAAGCCGCCGACCAGGCGCTGAAGGCGCTCGACCCGACCACGAAGGTCACCACCGACGGCACCGCGAAGGTGGCCGGCCGGTCGGCGTACCTGCTGATTCTCACCCCGCGCGACTCCTCCTCCCTCGTCGGCCAGGTGCGGCTGGCGATCGACGGCGCCCGGCACGTTCCCCTGCAGGTGCAGGTGTTCGCCAAGGGCGCGAGCGAGCCGGCGTTCCAGGTCGGGTTCACCTCGATCAGCTTCACCCGGCCCAGTGCCGACCAGTTCCGGTTCACCCCGCCGCCCGGCACGAAGGTGACCGAGGGCGAGAAGGGGTCCGGCGAGGGGCCCGCCTCCCACAAGCGCGCCCCGGCCAAGCAGGCGCAGGAACCGCGGGTGGTCGGCAAGGGCTGGACCAGTGTGGTCGTGGCCACGATGCCCTCCGAGCGGGCGGCCGCGCCCGGCAAGGGTGGGCGGGGTGACCAGCTCGGCGAGCTCGGCCAGGTGCTGAACTCGCTGCCCAGGGTGAGCGGCTCCTGGGGAAGCGGGCGCCTTTTGAAGGGCTCGCTGTTCTCCGTGCTGGTCACCGACGACGGCCGGGTGCTGGCCGGCGCGGTGTCGCCGGACAGGTTGTACTCCGTCGCCGGGTCCGCCAGGTGACCGAGGCAACGTCCGCCGTGGTGTCCGCCGGCCGGTCCGGCGGGCACCACGACGAGGACACGCCGGCGATCCGTACGTACGGACTGCGCAAGAGGTTCCGGTCCGGTCAGGTCGCGGTCGACGACCTCGACCTGACCGTGCCGACCGGCGCCGTCTACGGCTTTCTCGGGCCGAACGGCTCGGGCAAGACGACCACGATCCGGATGCTGCTCGGCCTGGTCCGCCCGACCGCCGGCCGGCACGAGCTCCTCGGCCGGGCGATTCCCCGGGAGTCGGCGCAGGCACTCCCCCGGATTGGCGCCCTGGTGGAAGGTCCGGCGTTCCACCCCTACCTGTCCGGACGCGCCAACCTGCACCGGCTGGACGCCGCCGACCGTACGGCGGACCCGGCGACCGCGCGCGCTCGCGTGGACGCCGCGCTGGACCGGGTGGGACTGCTCGCCGCCGCCCGCAAGCGCTACCGCGCCTACTCCCTCGGTATGCGGCAACGGCTGGGGCTGGCCGCCGTCCTCCTCCAGCCTCGCGACCTGCTGATCCTCGACGAACCCACCAACGGGCTGGACCCGCAAGGAACCCGCGAGGTGCGCAACCTCGTCACCGACCTGGCTCGCGACGGCGCGACCGTCATGTTGTCCACGCACCTGCTGTCGGAGGTCGAGCAGATCTGTTCCCACGTGGGCGTCATGCACGTCGGGAAGCTGCTGACCCAGGCGCCGCTGGCACAGGTGCGGTCGAGCGCGCAGGCCCGGGTCGAGGTGGAGACCGAACGACCCGATCTCGCCGAAGGGACGCTGCGCAGGTTCGGGTTGACAGGGCTGTCCGTGGCCGGGACGAAGGTGAGCGCGCTGATCGGCGACGTGCCGCCGGAGAAGATCGTGCCGGTGCTGGTCGAGGACGGCGTGCCCGTACGTGCGTTCGGTGTGCAGACCCCCGGACTGGAGGACGTGTTCGTGTCACTGACCGGGGAGGGCTTCGATGTCAGCGGCTGAGCCGATCGTCGGCCGGGCCAGCGCGCGGCCGCACCGCCGGGTGAGCCCGCGGTTCTTCTGGTCCGAGCTGACGCTGCTGTTCGGCCGCCGGCGCAACTGGGCGGGGATGGCAGTGCTGGCCGCCGTACCCCTCATCATCGCCGTCTCGGTGAAGCTGTCCTCGCCGTCGTCGCGCGGCGGTGGTGCGGACGGCCCGAACTTCTTCGCCGGCATCACCTCGAACGGACTGTTCGTGGCACTCGCCGCGCTCACCGTCGAACTCCCGTTGTTCCTTCCGCTCGCGGTGTCGGCGATCGCCGGCGACGCCGTGGCCGGGGAGGCCAACCAGGGCACGTTGCGCGGCCTGCTCGCCGTACCGGTCGAACGCACCCGGCTGCTGGCGGTGAAGTACGCCGGGATCGTGGTGTTCGCGTTCGCCTGCACGCTGCTGGTCGCCGCGGTGGGCGCGGTCGCCGGGCTGATTCTCTTCGGTGGTGGGCCGATGGTGTTGCTGTCCGGCGTCCAGGTGGGCTTCGCCGAGGGGCTGGGCCGGCTGCTGCTGGTCTGTGTCTACCTCGCGGTCTGCCTGTCCACGCTGGGTGCGATCGGGTTGTTCGTGTCCACGCTGACCGAACAACCCATCGGGGCCACCATCGCGACCGTGATCCTCAGCCTGAGCAGTCAGATCCTGGACGTGATCCCCCAGCTGGACTGGCTGCATCCGTACCTCCCCACCCACTACTGGACCGGCTTCGGCGACCTGCTGCGCTCACCTCTGGCCACCGAGTCGGTGGCGCCGGGGCTGTGGCTTTCCCTTGCCTACACAGCGGTTTTCCTCGCCGCCGCATGGGCGAGGTTCGCCGGCCGGGACGTGACCAGCTGAGCAGACAGCGCTCGGACGGTTCACGGCCAGGCTTCAGAACGGCGGGAGGTCGTCCTCGGCCGACCGCACTCCGGCGGTGGCCGGCACGGGCTCGGCTGGTTCAACCGGGTCGGTGAGGGAGGGCGCTCCGCTGTGGTACTTGCGGCCGAACGGGTCGGTGAGGGTGTGCTCTCCTGGCCCGGTCTGCTTCAGCTTCCAGTCCCGTTCGGTCTTGGCTTTGTGGTGACGCGCGCACAGGGGCGCGATGTTGTCCACGGAGGTTTCTCCGCCGTCGGCGTACTCGGTGTTGTGGTCCAGGTGACACGTCGCGGCCGGGCGGCGGCAGGTGGTCCACACACACCGCTGGTCGCGGGCATGGACGAGCTCGGCCTGCAGTCCGCGCAGGAACCTCGCAGGTATCGGATGCAGGTGCAGTAACCGCCCGGTGACCGGGTGAGTGACCCCGACGCTGAATCTGGCCTCGGGGTTGTCGAGATGGTTCGCCACGATCCGGCGAGCCACCTCGGTGATGACCGGTCCGAACCCGCCGAGCTCACCGGGCCGGGTGGACAGCCCCATCAGGGTAGTCAGCGGCATGTTCAGCTGCACCTTGGCGCGCGTCTTGATCGGACCCCAGCTCGGCTGCGAAGAGGTCCACGGCGGTGGCAGTGGCGGCGATGTGGAATTGCCCGTCGGCGAATCAGGTGGATCAGGCTGACCCGGCGGATCGGGTGGGTCGGGCTGTCCCGGCGGTTCGGCGTTGCGGGCTGCGGCCTGGTGGGCGGTGATGTCGTGGACTCGGACCCGGTTCATCGCGGCCGCACCACACACTGTGCAGCTGGCCACCGGTGCCGGAGAACAGTTCCCACACTCACACCAGCTGTCGTGCAGGTCATGGTCGGGGAACCGGTGCACAGCACAGTGCCCCTGCCCACCCTGCTCGGTCTCTCCCTGAGCCTGCTCCTCCGACTCACCTTCGGGCTGCGTTTCGTCGTCGGTTCCAGGGTCGGCCCGCTCCTGCGGAGTGTCACCGTCCGCGGGCTGCTGCCCGGAGTCGTCCTGCCCGGAGTCGTCCTGCGCCTCGTCTTGCGCGGCCTGGCTCTGCGGGGCCTGGCCCTGGACGCCTTCGTCCCGCTCGGCCTGGTCGTGCGGCTGGTCGGCGTGCGTGGGGGCGGAGCAGTCGATGATGTCGGCGGCGCCGCTGAGCAGGGAGAAGGCGACGTCCGCGCGTAGCTGGCTCAGCTTGCGGGGGTCGCCGGCAGACTTCACGGCACGGGCAATCGCGTCGATGTACCCGTACGCCTCCGCGGCCTGATCAGCGGACAGACCCCGAATCGCCAGGTCGGCGACACCGTCGACAGCCGGCCAGATCGCCACGTTCCGCCCCGTCCGCGCGGCCCGGTGCCGCTTGCCGGCAGCCTCGGGGTCGGCCTTCACGACCTCCGCCTCCACCTTCGCCCGCAACAACCCGCCCCGAAGTTCCAGCACCTTCGGGAAGATCGCGTCCTCGACCGCACCCCACAGGTCGGGTTTCGCGTCGGTGATCCGATCGACGATCGCCCGCACGTCGGGCAGCTCCAGCCCACCGGACGCCAGCGCCGCACGCACACGGGGCAGGCGGGGCAGGGTGAGGGCCAGCGCCAGATACCAGCTGGCGTGGTAGCCCGACCACCGCAGCAAAGGTTCCAGCACGGCCTGGGTCATCGGGTCCATCTCGGGACTGCGCTGCGCCGGCTCGTCGGGCATACCGGGTTCGGCGTAGGCCAGCTCGTTCACCTCGGCCAGACACTCGGCCTCCGCCCAGCCGATCAGCCGCCGCCACGCCCTGGCCCGCTCCTCCACCTCGAACCCGTTACACACCCCGCGATCCACCGAAGCCAGCAGCACCGCAAGCCGCGGCCCACCCGGCACATCAGCGAACCCATCCGGCAGCACCCGGCGACGACCCGGGCCATCGCCCAGGTCGTCGCCGAAGCACTCACCGCCGTCGCTCACGTGTTCGAGTCTACCGCACAAGATCGACTTCCGCTCGTAGGAAACCCCTTACTCACAAGGTAAATCGAGCGATTTCTCGTCAGCGTTTTGTGGGTCTCCGCACTGAGGAGTAGAACGCGTTCGGTCACCACGGTCCGCCTCGCACCTGGCCGGAGGACCTTGGTGGCAACCCCCGCGGGTTCAGCGGAGGTCGATCATGTCGCTGAGGCCCGGACCGGTGTCCAGCAACACCACCGGCGCTCCGGTGTCGTGTTCGACCTGCTCGATCAGCGCCCGGACCGGTGCGGTGATCGCGGCGGCGTCACGGGTGCCGCGCATCGTCGGGTCCACATGGTCGCAGAACGTCAACGCGATCTGCGTGGGCCCGTTGAGCATCGCGGCGTAGCCGAGGAGGTCCCGGTCCAGCCGGCCGGCCTTGCGCCGCGGCCGTCCGGTGACCACGCCGTACTCCGCGATGCCGCGCCGGAGCACCTCCTCCTCGGGTAGTTCGTACGGCAGCGGCCCCTCGCCGACCCGCGTCGGCAGTGCCTTGACCACCATCAGCACGTCCTGCACCAGCCGCCAGTTCAGGCCCACGTCGTCCATCGCCGCGGCGGCGGTGCAGTTGCCGGAGGTGGTGTAGGGGTACTCGTCGCTGAATCCCAACGACAGCAGGGTTCCCTGCGACCCCTCCACCAGGACCAGACCGTCGCGGGCCACGTCGTTCACGTGCCGGGCGACGTCGCTGAGGTACGGCGCGAGGGCCGGCTCGTCGCGGGCCTGCCGCGCCCGGCGGAGCACGAAGTCCGCCCGGGCGGCGCCGTTTCCGGTGCAGGTCGAACCGACCGTCGTGGCCAGGTGCGCGTCGGCGCGTTCGGCCTCGACGTGCTCGGGCTCGATCAGGGCGCAGCGACCGTCCACGAGCACCCGGCCGGCGAGGCCGAACCTCGCCACCTCGCCGGCCAGCACGGCCGGGTCGACGAGGACGCCGGACCCCACCGCGACGGTCGTACCCGGGTTGATCCACCCGGTCGGCAACTGCCGCGCGCGAACGAGCGTGCCGTCGTCCAGCGTCACGCTCGCGCCGGCGTTGGTGCCGACCCCCGCGCGTACTGCCAACGGCGCCTTGTCACTGACGGCGAGGTGCGCGCACACCTTGCCCTTGCCGGAGTCTCCCCACAACGCGTCCACGATGACGACCGCACCCATGTCAACCCATCCTTTACAGACGTTCGAGCACACGGATTCCCTGCACGGCAGCGCTTTCTGCACCCCGTGCACGCACTGATGTCGCACCACCCGACCGGGCGGTCTCGCGCTACTCCGAGGGGAGCAGCTCCTCCACGACCGGCGCGTCCGCGCCGAAACCGACCACCGACAGCAGCGCACTGGCCTGCTCGGCCGGGAGCAGCTTCGAGCGCAGGTCGACCAGGTGCGGACCGAACGTCTCCTCCAGTTGCGGCCGGAGCTGGTCGTAGATGGCGGCGAGGTAGGCCTCGTCCCGGATGAGTTTCTCCACCACCCTCAGCAGCGCCGGATGTTCTGTGTGCACGGCCGCGGCGGGGTCGTCCAGGGAGGCGATGAGGGCCGTGGTGGAGTCCACGGCGAGGGTGAGCAGGTGGCCGCCGACGGTCTTCGCGGGCGGCTCGTGGCGGTAGACCTCGCCGAAGTCGACCGGTACGTCACCGAAGACGTTGACCACGACATGGCAGCCCGACCGGGCGGCGGCGCGCAGCGGCTCACCCAGCCAGTCCAGGTCGTCGGCCCACAGGCACACCGCGACCCGGTCCCGGGCGTCCGCGACCAGGGCGCCGGCGCGCTCGATCACCGACTCCCGGCCCTTCAGGCTCCAGAACGCGGTGGGCTGCGCCGGCCCGGACAGCGCGGCGAGGTCGGCGACGAGCGCGTCGCACCGCCGGGCGGTCTCGTGCTTGATCCGCCCGAGCACCTGGGCCGGCGGCTGGGCGAGGAATCGCGCGGGCCCGTCGCCGACCTGCTCCACGACGCCGCGGTCGGTCAGCGAGGCCAGCACCTGGTAGACGTTCGCGCGCTGCAGCCCTGCGAGTTTGGCGAGCTCGTAGCCGGTCGCCGACGGCTGCCTCAGCGCCGCGACGTAGACCCGGGCCTCCTGGGAGGAGAACCCCACCCGCACCAGTTCGTCGATCACGTGACGCGAGCCTAGACGAGACGTAGTAGTCGACGCAACTACTACGTCTCTCCTTTCGTGACCTCAGCGCCGAAGCTGCCCGCGGGCTCAGGCCGCGCGGACCCGGCGTTCGAGGTCCAGCAGGAACTGCTTGCGCTCGAGCCCGCCGCCGTACCCGGTGAGACTTCCGGTCGATCCCACCACCCGGTGGCAGGGCACGATGATGCCGATCGGGTTGCGGCCGTTGGCGAGGCCGACCGCCCTGGACGCGGCCGGCCGTCCGAGCTCACGGGCGAGCTCGCCGTAGCCCCGGGTCTCGCCGTACGGGATGGACCGCAGCCCGGCCCACACCTGCTGCTGGAACTCCGTGCCCACCGGCGCGAGCGGTAGGTCGAACTCGCGGAGCCGGCCGGCGAAGTACGCCTCCAACTGCGCGGTGACCTCCTCGAACCCGTCCGGGTCCGGGACACCGAAAGTCTCCGGGCCGGGCCGGTGCCGCTGGTCGGTCATGTAGAGGCCGGCGAGCACACCGTCGGTGGCGACCAGCGTGAGCGGCCCGACCGGACTGTCGACGACGGTGTGGGTGCGCCGGTCGGCGGCCGGTGTCGCGGGCCGGGCCGTGGCCGCGGTGGCCGTCGCGCTCGCCGACGTGGGCCGGGCGCTGATGGAAGTACGCATGCCGTCAACCTAGCCTTTCGCCCGGATCGATCCTGGCGGGAATCCGACATGGCGCTGAACAGCGAACGGGCCCGCCTCCTCCGCGATGGAGGAAGCGGGCCCGAGCGTCCTGGCGGATCCGAACCGCCGCGTACAGCCTCAGCTGAAGCGCGGGATGATCTCGGAAGCGAACCGGTGCAGCGGCTCGTGGTCGTAGGCCACGCCGGGGATGTAGGTGATGAGGTAGTCCGAACCGGCCTCGACCAGCGCCTCCACCTTCGCGGCGATCTCGTCGGAGGTGCCCACGACGTTGGCGTCGGCGAACTGCTCGTAGCTCTGCCGGCCACGGGCCTTCGCGGTGGCCTTCTCGGGGTCGGCACCGGCCTCGATCGGGAACACGTTCAGGCTGGTCGACTTGATGATCGAGTCGTAGTCGCGGCCCAGCTTGTCGCAGTGCGCCTTGAGCACGGACGCCTTGTGCTTGAACGCCTCCGGGTCACCGCCACCGATGTTGGCCGCGTCGCCGTACTTCGCGACCAGCTTCAGCGTGACCTTCTCGCCACCGCCGCCGATCCAGAACGACGGGTGCGGCTTACGCGCGCCCTTCGGCTCGTTGTACGGCTTGTCGATGGAGTAGTACTTGCCGTTGAAGACCGGTGCGTCCTCGGTCCACATCTTGTAGATGAGCTCGGTGGCCTCGCGGAACGCACCCATCCGGTCCCGCAGCTCCGGCCACTCGTAGCCGTAGGCCTTCCACTCGTTCTCGTACCAGCCCGCGCCGATGCCGGCGTAGAGGCGGCCGTGGCTCGCGACGTCGACCGTGGAGGCGATCTTCGCGTACAGCGCCGGGTGACGGTAGCCGTTGCAGCCGACCATCTGGCCCACGTTGACCCGCTTGGTGTCGCGCACCAGCGTGGAGGTGATGGTCCAGCACTCGAACGTGGTGTTCGGCGTGGGCTCGGGCACCGTGTGGAAGTGGTCGTAGACCCAGATCGAGTCCCACGGTCCCTCGTCCGCGGCCTTGGCGACGGCCGTCATCGCTTCGTACTGTTCGACCGGGTCGGCGATCTCGTTCAGATCCATCCGCCAGCCTTGGGGTACGAACACACCGAAACGCGTTGTCATGCGTGGGGTCCCTTCGTCGTGTCCGCTTACCGGACACCTCGCTTGGGACCTTACCGACAGCCGACGAACGATCGGTGACGCCCAGGTGGCCGCGCGAGGGAGCACGACCGGTATCGGACGCCGGGTTCACCGGCCGAGTGCGCACGACCACGCAGGATGACCCGACGACGAAACGGACACTCATGCCCGACCAGTTGCCCGACCCGCTGCCCGACTCGCTGCCCGGCCTCCAGCTGATCACCGCGGTGCCGACGCCGTTCGGTCCCGACCGGTCGCTGGACCTCGTCGGGGTTCGCACCCTGCTCGCTCGCGTCGCGGACTACGGCGTGGACGGCGTACTTGTCGCCGGTACGAACGGCGAGTTCGTCGCGTTGTCCGACGCCGAACGCCTTGCCGTGGTGGAGGCCGCGCTGGAGGTCTGGCCGAACGCGGACGGCGTCTTCGCCCACGTCGGGGCAGCGACGACGTACCAGGCCGTGGCGCTCACCCGGGCGTCGGTCGGCCTCGGTGCCCGCAGGCTCGCCGCGCTCACGCCCTACTACCACCCGGCGAGCAGGCAGGTGGTGCTCGACCACTTCCGTTCCGTCGCCGACGCGGCCGGTGGAGTGCCGGTGTACGCATACCTCTTCGAAAGCCTCACCAACACCAGGGTCGACGTGCCGCTGATGGCCGAGCTGGCAACGATCCCAGGTCTGGCCGGGGTGAAGGTCAGCGGAGCGCCGGTCGACGCGGTGGCCGCCTACCGCGCGGCGCTGCCACCGGGGTTCGCGGTCTACTCCGGTGCGGACATCGACCTGGCCCGCGTCCACCGCATCGGTGGTACCGGCGTCGTCTCCGGTGTCTCCGCCGCCTTCCCGGCGCCGTTCCTGGACCTGGCGGCCGCGGTGCGGGCCGGCGACGAGGAAGCCGAGAAGCGTGCGCAAGCCGAGGTTGACACGGTGGTGTACGCGCTGTCCGGTGGTGTGGCGAGCCTGAAGGCCGCGCTGGACCTGCTGGGGCTGCCGGCCGGTCCGGTGCGGGTCGGCGTCGACCCGCCGTCCGCGCAGGAGTACGACCACCTCCGGCGGCTCACCGGGCGGTGAGCATCCCCAGGTCCAGCACCTCGTCCACCAGGTCGGCCGGCACGGCGCGGTGGGTGACGAGGACGACGGTTCGGTCACCGGTGGCGGCGAGCAGATCGCGGGTGAGCGCGGTCGCGTCCGGCTCAGCCAGGTGCTCGGTGGGTTCGTCGAACACCACCACCGGCGTACCGGCCAGCAGGCAACGGGCCAGCGCCAGCCGTTGGCGTTCCCCGCCGGACAGCCGTTCGCCGTGTTCGCCGACCCGGGTGTGGATGCCTTCTGGGAACGATTCCAGCCGGTCCAGCAGGCGAGCTTGCGCCAGTGCGTGACGTACGTCGGTGTCGTCGGCGCCGGGCCTGGCCAGCCGGACGTTCTCGGCGAGGGTGGTGTCGAAGATGTGCGCGTCCTGGGCGCACAGGCTGACCACCGTGCGCACGTCGTCGGTGGCGAACCTGCGTACGTCCACACCGTCCAGGCTGATCCGCCCCCGGCCCGGCTCGACGAACCGCACCAGCGCCTGCGCGAGCGTGCTCTTACCGCATCCGCTCGGCCCGACCACCGCGATCCGCCTGCCGGGTGGCAGGTCCAGGTTGACACCGGCGAACACCCACGGCGTGTCCGGCGACCAGCGCACTGCGAGGTCGTGCACCCGCAGGTGGTGGGGGCCGGGCGGCAGCGGCAACGGCTGCTCGGGTTCGGCCACCGGCTCCGGTGCCGACCGCAGTTGCGCCAGCCGGGCCAGCGCCGGACGTGCCCGCGCGGCGCCGAGCGCCGCCGCCGGGATCGCGGCGAACACGTCGGCCAGGGCCAGCGGGACCAGCGCCACCACGGCCAGCAGCACCGGGTCCAGCCGCCCGCCGGCGACCGCGGGCACCCCCGCCGTGAGTCCCACCCAGCAGGCCGCGCCGACCGCCAGCACCAGCCCGGCCGAACCGAGCCCGGCGCTCCAGGCCGACCTGCGTTCGGCCCGCCGGAGCCGTTCGGTGCTTGCTCGTACGTGGTCCAGCACCGGGCCGGCCGCACCGTAGGCCAGCAGGTCCGGAGCGCCGTCGAGGAGTTCGGTGGTGGCGGTTGCCAGCCGGCCGCGCTCGGGTGCGACCGCACGCTCGGCCGCCCGGCCGGATCGGGCCACCAGCCACGGCACCACGAGCAGCGCCACTGCCACACAGACCGCGGTCGCCACCCCGGCGGCCGGAAGGACCAGCCCGAGGAACACCGCCGTGGCCGCTCCGGTGATGCCGACCGCCGTCACCGGCAGCGCCACCCGCAGGATCACGTCCAGCACCGCGTCCACGTCGGCGACCAGCCGAGAGAGCAGGTCACCGGAGCGGAACGCCGCCAGCCCGCCTGGGGCCAGTCGCTCCAGCCGGCGGTAGGCGTCGGACCGGACGTCACCCAGTAGCCGGTACGCCGAGTCGTGCGCGAGCAGCCGTTCGACGTAGCGCAGCACACCCCGGCCGAGCCCGAAAGCGCGCACCGCCACGATCGCGACCATCAGCACCAGCACCGGCGGATGCTGGGCGGCCCGCGAGATCAGCCAGGCCGAGGTGGCCAGCAGGGCGACGGCGCTGGCCGCCGCCGCGACGCCCGCTGCCGCGGCGAGGACGAGCCGAACCCCTGTCCTGGCGGGCGTCCCGGGCATCCCGGTCGTCCCGGTCATGCGGGCACTCCGGTGAGAGGGCGACCGGGCCGCGAGGTGGGGGTCGTTCGCAGAGGTACCTCCACGACCCGGTCGGCAAGTGGGAGGAGCGTCGGGCGGTGCGTGACCACGATCGTGGTGACGCCGTTCGTCCGCAGCCGGGTGAGTTCGGCCCGCACCTGCTCCTCGGTTCCGGAGTCCAGTCCCGCGGTGGGTTCGTCCAGCAACAGCAGGCAGCCCTGGCCGGCCGCCAGCCGCCGATCCACCCGCACCAGCGCCCGGGCGAGCGCGACCCGGCGCACCTGACCGGCGGACAGCCCCGCGCCACGCTCCCCTACCGGCCGGTCCGGGTCCAGGTCACCGGCACCGGCGCGGGCCAGCGCGGCGACGACGTGGCCGCGGTCGGCTTCGGGGTCACCGATCCGGATGTTGTCCGCGATGGTTCCCGCAAGCAGGTAAGGACGTTGGGGCACCCAGGCGACGCCTGCCCGCCAGGCAACCGGGTCGACGCGGGCCAGGTCGTGCGCCCCGGCCAGCACCTCACCGGACGCCGGGAGCACGAAGCCGAGCAGACCGGCCAGCAAGGTGGACTTGCCCGCGCCGCTCGGTCCGGTGACCGCCACGGTCTCCCCCGGACGAACGGTCATCGTCAATCCGGCCAGGGCCGGCGCGTCGCGGTCGGGGTAGCGGATCTCGAGGTCTCGTACCGTCAAGGTGACCTTGCCCGGGTCCACGTCGCCCGCACCTCGGTGGGGCAGCGGCGTCTCCAGCACCCGGAACGCCTCCTCCGCCGCGGCGAGCCCGTCGGCACTGGCGTGGAAGTGCGTGCCCACCATCCGCAACGGGAGGTACGCCTCCGGCGCCAGCACCAGGACCAGCACCGCCGTCCGCAGGTCCAGCTCACCCTCGACCAGCCGCAGCCCGATCCCGACCGCGACCAGTGCCACCGACAGGGTGGCCAGCAGTTCGAGGACGAGCGCGGACAGGAACGCGATCCGCAGGGTGGCCAGCGACTCCCGCCGGTGCTCGTCGGACACCTCGCGCAGTGCCCGGGCCTGTGCCTTCGCCCGGCCGAACAGCTTCAGGGTGGGCAGTCCCGCGACAACGTCGGCGAAGTGGTGCGCCAGCACTGCCAGCGCCCGCCACCGCCGCCTGGTCCGTGCCCTGGTGGCCAGCCCCACCAGCACCATGAAGACCGGGATCAGCGGCAGGGTGAGCGCCACGATCGCCGCGGACAGCGGGTCGGCGGTGAACAGGCACACCACGACGGCGGCCGGGACGATGGTGGCGAGCACGAGTTGCGGCAGGTAGCGCGCGAAGTAGCCGTCCAGCGCGTCCAGGCCCGATGTCACCAACGTGGTCAGCGCCGCCCGGCGTTCGGTCCCCAGCCAGGACGGGCCGAGCTCGGCGACGTGCTCGCTGATCCGCCGCCGCAAGGTCGCCTTGACAGCGGCCGAGGAACGCTGGGCGGCCACCTCCTGGCCCCACGCGAGCCCGGCCCGGGCCGCGATCACCAGCCCCAGCAGGGCAAGCGCCCTTCCATACTCGGTCTGCACACCACCGAACGCCCCGCCGAACACCCCGCTGATCACGTCGGCCAGCACGGTGGCCTGGGCGATCACCAGGCCGGCCGCCACCGCGCCGATCCCGGCGGTCAGCCCGACGTACACCGCACTGGACCGGGCGTACCGCAGCAGCCGCGGGTCGAGCGGGCGCACGGACGTTCCCGCCCCGCTCATCCGGCCACCCGCCTGCGGAAGACCCAGTAGGACCAGCCCTGGTAGGCGAGTACGGCCGGCAGGGTCACCAGCCCGGCGATGGTGAGGATGCGCAGCCCGTACGCCGGTGACGCCTCGGTGAGCACCGTCAGGTCGTGCATCCGGCCGAGCGTGGACGGCATCAACACAGGGAAAGCCGAGCAGAAGATCGCCACCACGGTGGCGCCGACCGCGGCCGTGGTGCCCGCGAAAGCCCAGCCGTCGTGGCGCAGCACCACCCCGGCCACCACGCCCAGGGCAGCCACCACACCCACCAGGTCGACCCACCCGGACAGCCCGCCAGCGGGACCGGCTCGCAGCGCGGTCCACAGCCAGAACCCGCCGCCGAGCAGGACGGCCGGAACACCCGTCACCGCCAGCGCCCGGCTCGCCCGAGCCCGCAGTTCACCGGTCGTGCGCAGCCTCAGGAACGCCGCACCGTGTAGCAGGCACAGCGCGAGCAGCGCGCATCCGCCCAGCAGGGCGTACGGATGCAGGAGTGCACCGAGACCGCCGACGAGCACACCGCGACCGTCCAGCGGGAGGCCACGGGCCGCACCGGCCAGCGCGATGCCCCACGCCAGCGGCGGGAGCGCCGAGCCGACCGCGACTCCCAGGTCGCACCGGCGGCGCCAGCGGTCGTCGTCGTGCTTGCCGCGGAACTCCAGTGCGACACCGCGCAGGATCAGCGCCACCAGGATCGCGACCAGCGGGAGGTAGTAGACGCTGGTCAGGGTGGCGTACCACCCGGGAAAGGCCGCGAACATCGCGCCGCCGGCCACCACCAGCCACACCTCGTTGCCGTCCCAGACCGGTGCGATGGTGGACAGCAGCCTGCCCCGCTCCGCCTCGTCGCGGCCGAGCACGCGGGCGAGCACACCTACTCCGAAGTCGAAGCCCTCCAGGACGAAGTAGAGCGTCCAAAAGAAGACGATCAACCCGAACCACAGCGTCGGCAGGTCCATCGTTACGCTCCTGTCTTTTCGAGCAGACCGTCAGTAGGCGAAGGTGACCGGGCGGTCGGCGTCGTCGGAGTCCTCGGCGTCCCGGTCGCCGGAGTCACGTCCGGGCGGTGCGGGGCTCGCCTGGTCGCCGTCGTCGGGCGGCAGGTCGGGCACCTGCCGGGCGACCCGCCGCAGCAGGCCGAACTCCACCACCGCCAGTACGCCGTACACGATCGTGAAGACGGCCAGCGACACGGCGACCTGCCAGGCGGCGGTGCCCGGCGAAACCCCGTCCGCGGTCTGGAACAGCCCGTATGCAAGCCACGGTTGACGGCCGCCCTCGGTGAACAGCCAGCCGAAGCTGTTCGCCAGCAGCGGAAGGAACGGCACCGTCAACGCGACCCGGGGCACCCAGCGGTTGGCGAGCAACCCCGGCTTGCGCAGCACCAGCAGCCCGACCAGGGCAAGGAACGCCGCGAGCAGACCGAGGCCCATCATCAGCCGGAAGCTCCAGTAGGTCACCGGCACGTTCGGCACGTAGTCGCCGGGTCCGAACGCCGCGACCGCCTTGGCCTGCAGCTGGTTGACGCCCTCCACCTTGCCGGTGAAGCTTCCGGTGGCGAGGAACGACAGCAGGTCGGGAAACCTGAAGCTCCACAGTTCCCGCCGCCCGTCCGCCGTCCCCAGGGTGAGCAGCGAGAACCCCGCGGGCTGCTCGGTGTCGAACAGCCCCTCGGCCGCGGCCACCTTCATCGGCTGCAGCTGGGTCATCAGCTTCATCATCGAGTCGCCGGTGACGACCACGCCCAGGGCCGCGGCGACCACCACACCCGAACCCACCTTGGCCGCGGTACGAAACGCGGCCCGGGCGGCGTCGGTCGCGGAGGGCCGGGCCAGGTGCCAGAACGCCACGCCCGCCACCAGGGCGCCGCCGGTGAGCAGGCACGCCGCCGCGGTGTGCAGGCCGGCCTGGATCGCGACCGGGTTCGTCAGTAGGGCGGTGAAGTCGGTGAGTTCCGCCCGGCCGGTCGCCGGGTCGATCCGGTAGCCGACGGGATGCTGCATCCAGGCGTTCACACTCAGGATGACGTACGCCGAGATCTGGGTGCCGATGGCGACCAGCCAGATGCAGCCGAGGTGCACCACCCGCGGCAGCCGGTTCCAGCCGAACACCCACAGGCCGAGGAACGTCGACTCCAGGAAGAACGCGAGCAGGCCCTCGATCGCCAGCGGTACGCCGAAGATGTCGCCGACGAACCGCGAGTAGGCGCTCCAGTTCATCCCGAACTGGAACTCCTGGATCAGCCCGGTCACGATGCCGACGGCGAAGTTGACGATGAAGATCGTGCCGAAGAACTTCGTCAACGTGAGGTAGCGCCGCGCCTTCGTGACGAACCACGCGGTCTGCAGGCCGGCCACGATCGCCGAGAGTCCGATCGACAGCGGGACGAAGAGGAAGTGGTAGACGGTGGTGATGCCGAACTGCCACCGTGCGAGGTCGACTGCACCCATGCCTGAATACTACTTCTTGTAGTACGACAGAGCGTCGTAACCTTGCTCACATCGCGCCGGCGCGGTGACGCGAAGTGCAGTGCCCTAGCCGAGCAGCTCTACCCGAGCCCTACCCGAGCCCGCGGGGACGCGACCGGAACGCCCAGTCCAGCTTCGGCTCGACCGCCCACCGGACCGCCGCTCGCACCGGCGGCGTGGACAGCAGCCCCGCGAGCAGCACGCCGGCCACCGCGACGGCCAGGACGCCGAGCGTGGTGTGCAGCGCGGGGTGGTCGTACCCGCCGAGGTAGTCGGCCACCTTCACCGGGATGCCGTGCAGGAGGTAGACGTACAACGTGATCGCGCCCAGCGCGGTGAACCACGTCTTCTTCGAGGGCACCAGCGCGAGGAAGGCCGCCGACAGGGTGGTGGCACACACCAGCATCCCCACCCGCATGGCCGTACCCGTGAGGTTGTCCACCCCCAGGTACCCGTTGCTGCGCCGCCAGAAGACCCACTCCACACTCATCCGGGTCTGCGCCCAGTAGGCGACCACCAGGCCGCCGGCCAGCACCGGGACGGCCAGGATGCGCACCCAGCGCCTGCGCAGGTAGGCGAAGTGCTCCGGCTTCAGCATCATCCCGAGAACGAAGAACGGCAGCAGGCTGAGGATCCGGCCGGTCTCCAGCACGCCGGGAAGTTCCTGCAGCCCGGCCGCCAGCGAGATCAGCACCGCCACCAGCAACGGCCAGCGGATCCGCAGCCAGACCGGTGTCGACAACCGCCAGGCGAACAGCGCCAGCAGGAACCACACCAGGAAGTACGGGTCGAGCAAGGTCGGGTTGACATCGCGGCCGCCGACGAACCGGCCCAGCAGCAGGTACACGATCTGGAAGATCACGTACGGCACCAGCAACTGCGTGATGAGCTTGCGGGCCTTGTTCTTCGAGTACGGAAAGCGCCGGGAGAAGTAGCCGGACACGATGATGAACACCGGCATGTGGAACATGTAGAGAAAGAGGTAGAGCGCCTTGCCCACCGGCACGTCACGCAGCGCCTCCATCGCGTGACCGGCCACCACCAGCACGATCGCGATGTACTTCGCGTTGTCGAAGAACGGGTCCCGGGTCTTCGGCACCCGCCCGGTCGCCTCGGGCCTACTCTCCGTGGCAGCGCCGTCGGTGATGGCATCACCCCTCGCGCCCACGTGGCGGGGGTCACCGTCGGAGGACGGCTTCACCGGGTCGGAGGAGGGTGTTCCGGGATCAGCGGCAGGTGTCACCACCGGCGGGACGATACCTATCGCCCGGCGCGCGGCCAAACCGGCGGCCCCGCCCTCGGCGGGCTCCGCACCCGCCGGGCACCCGCTCGAGCACCCGCCGCGTGATCGATCCCACAGCCGTCCCCGCCACCGGGACCGGCCGAGTACGACGCAGCGTCGTAGAATCGCGGGCATGGCGCGGTTGGGAAACCTCGAACGCGAGGTCATGGAGCACGTCTGGTCCGCCACCGAGCCGGTCACGGTGCGCGAGGTCCACGAGGCGCTGGCGGTCGAACGTGACCTGGCCTACACCACGGTGATGACGGTCCTGGACCGGCTGGCGAAGAAGGGGGTCGTCCTCCGGGTACGCGACGGCCGCGCCTATCGCTACCAGGCGGCCGCGGGCCAGGACCAGTTGGTCGCCGACCTGATGCGCGAGGCGCTCGACGGCGCCGGCACCGGGGCCACCCGCGCCGCCGCCCTCGTCCGGTTCGTCGACCAGGCGTCCCCGGAGGAGGCCGCCGCCCTGCGCGAGGCCCTCGCCGAGGTGGACGCCCTCGCCACCCGGCCCTCCCGCCGACGGCCCCCCCGGAGCTGATCATGACGCCGGTCGTCCTGGGTGCGCTGGCGCTGCTGCTGACCTGGCCGGTGCCCGAGCTCCTCGGCCGCGCACGGTGGCCCTCGCTGGTCCCCCGCGCGGCGCTGGTGCTGTGGCAGGCGCTGGCACTGGCCGCCGTCCTCGCCGCCCTCGGCGCCGGCCTGAGCCTGGGCACCGACGTCCTGCTGCATCCCGGGCAGGGTGCGGCGCGGACCGGCCTGCAGCTTGCCGTCACTGCGCTCACCGTCGTGGTCGCGGTCCGGCTGGCGTGGGCGACCGTGCAGGTCGCGGTCCGCACCCGGGCGCGGCGCCGGCACCACCGGATGGTGGTCGACCTGGTGGGCACGCCCGGCGAGCGCCTCGGCGACCCCGCACGGCTGCACGATGAGGAGTCCGGCGTCCGGGTGCTCGCCGAGAGCACGCCGTTCGCGTACTGCCTGCCGGGGGTGCGGTGCTCCCGCGTCGTGGTGTCCTCCGGCGCCCTGGACCAGCTCGCCCCCGAGGAGCTGGAGGCGGTGCTCGCGCACGAACGCGCGCACCTGCGAGCTCGCCACGACCTGGTGTTGGAGGCGTTCACCGCGCTGCGGCAGGCGTTTCCGCGCTGGGTACGCAGCCGGACGGCGTTCGACCGCGCCCACCTGCTGGTGGAGATGCTTGCCGACGACGCCGCGCGGCGCCGGGTCGGTGCTCCCCCGGTCGCCCGTGCCCTGGTGACGCTGGCGTCCACCCCGGCCGCACCGGCCGGCGGGCTGGCCGCCGGGGGCACCGGGACCCTCGCCCGGATACGCCGGCTGGCTCAGCCCGGTGAACCCCACCGGGTCCTCGCGACCACCACCTACCTGGCGGCGGCCGCACTGGTGGTCGTGCCGACGCTCACCCTGGCCGTGCCGTGGCTCGCCCGGCTGGCCGAGCACCTGGCCTGATCGGGCGGCAGGCTCGTCGGGCGGCACGGTTCGTCAGGCGGCGTCTTCGTACTGCCCGTTCAGGCCGGAACGGTCGGGATGGAGCAGATGTGCGTCCTGGTGGTGGTTGGCGTCCTCTTCGGGCGTGGGTGTGCTCGGAGTACGGGCGAAGACCGCGACGAGCGCCATGACCACCAGCGCCAGCGTCGTTATCGCCAGCAGCGAGCCGATGAGAGCAATCACATGGTGAGAGTCCCCTCCCCCGGTGCGACGAAAACGCTTCCGCCCGACCGAAATCTGCTGGGGGCACGACGAATTCCTTCTCCAGCGCGCGCGAGATCTCTTGCCCGCTTGCCGAATCGGCCCATCCGGCCGACATGCACCACTCGTCCGAGCGCCGGATCGCCGTCAGGAAAGGAGAAACCCGGCATCAGGTGTCACGACAGCGCGGACACACCCAGGCACGGGTCGAACGCCTCGAACGCAGCCAGGTCAGCTCAACGCACGCACGAGCGCGTCGGCGCAAGCTCGGGTTGACAGTGGCCCGCCGAAGAACCACGTCCTCGTGCCGAGCCGGTGCACCCGTCCCTCGGCGGCGAACGCGAGTCCCCGCCAGGCCGGCCCGTCGGTCATGGCACCGGTGAAGATGTCGTTGCGCCGGTCGGCCAGGTAGAGGAAGTCCGCCGACGACACCTGGCCGAGGTCGGCGGGGCCGACCGTGGAGAGGCCGTACTGGTCCGGCTCTCCCCGCCAGCCGTTCTGCAGGCCGAGCCGGCCCAGCAGATCCCCGGCCAGCGAGGTTCGCCCGAACATCCGGATCGTGGGCACGCCCTCCACGGAGTACCCCTGGGCGAGCGCCACCGGCAGGTTCGCCGCACCCGCGGCGGCCAGCTTCGAGCGGTCCCGCACGATCGCGTCGTCCAGTTGGCGCAGCACCCAGGCGGCCTGGTCGCCGCGGCCGACCGCCCGGGCCACCGCCGCGAACGTCGTTCGCATCTCCGTCCAGGCGGACATGTCTGGCCGGTACGGGTCGAACACCAGCACCGGCGCGATCCGGCGCATCTGCGCCACCAGAGCATTGGTCTCGTCCTTGCCGACGAGGATGAGGTCGGGCCGCAAAGCACGTACGACCGTCGGGTCGGGCTGCTGGCGCGGCCCGACCTCGGCCGTGGTGCGGTCCAGCCGCGGACCGCCGCCGACCCAGGCCGCGTAACCGGCCTTGTCCGCCACGCCGACCGGCCGGACACCGACCGCCAGCAGGTCCTCGGCGTACGTCCAGTCCAGCGCCACCACCCGGCGGGCCGGTGCCCGCAGCCGCACCGCGCCGTTCACGTCGGAGACGGTCACCGGCTTCGGCCGGGCTGCCCGGGCGCGCGCGGCCGGGCTCGCCGAGGCAGGGCTCGCGGAGGCGGGGCTCGCCGAGGCCGGGCTCGCGGTCCTGGATGCGCTCGAGGAGGTCGAGGCGCCCGGCGCCGGCGAACCCCCGTCGGAGCAGGCCACCGACCCGGCGGCGAGGAGTACGCCGATCAGGCAGGCGCAGACGCGTCGTACGGAAGCGGGACTCACCGGGCTCGCCTCTTTCGGTATTGCCACCGGTCGGACTCACCGATTCGCTTACCCGCCGGCGAAGATCACCGACCGGCCCCGACGGAACCCACGGCCTGTCCGAGGCGGTCCTACGCGGACTCCGCCTCCCGCATCCGCTGGCTGATCACCGCCGACACGCCGTCGCCGCGCATCGACACGCCGTACAGCGCGTCCGCGACCTCCATCGTGCGCTTCTGGTGGGTGACGACGAGCAGCTGGCTGTTCTCCCGTAGCTCCTCGTAGATCTCCAGCAGCCGGCCGAGGTTGGTGTCGTCCAGCGCCGCCTCCACCTCGTCAAGGAGGTAGAACGGGCTGGGCCGGGCCTTGAACAACGCGACCAGGAAAGCCACCGCGACCAGCGAGCGTTCGCCGCCGGACAGCAGCGAGAGGCGCTTGACCTTCTTGCCCGGCGGGCGGGCCTCGACCTCGATGCCCGTGGTGAGCATGTCGTCGGGGTTGGTCAGGACGAGCCGCCCGTCGCCGCCCGGAAAGAGCCGGTCGAACACCTGCTCGAACTGCTTCTCCACGTCGCGGTAGGCCGCGGTGAACACCTGCTCGACCCGCTCGTCGACCTCCCGGACGATCTCCATCAGGTCCTTGCGGGTGGCGCGGAGGTCCTCCAGCTGGCGGGACAGGAACGTGTGGCGTTCCTCCATCGCCGCGAACTCCTCCAGCGCGAGCGGGTTGACCTTGCCCAGGAGGTTCAGCTGGCGTTCGGCGGCCTTGAGCCGCTTGGTCTGCTCGGCCCGGTCGTAGGGACGCGGCTCGCCCTCGGCCTCCTCACCCGGGGCGGGCGGGGACGGCGGAACGGGCACCTCCGGGCCGTACTCGCGGGCGAGGGTCTCCGGGTCGACGCCCAGCTCCTCGATGGCGCGGGTCTCCAGCTGCTCGATCCGCAGCCGCTGCTCGGCCCGGGCCATCTCGTCGCGGTGCACCGAGTTGGTCAGCTCGTCCAGCTCGCCGGCCAGGGCGCGGACCTTCTGCCGGACGGTGTTGATCTGCGCCTCGCGGGCGGTGCGGGCCTGTTCGGCCTCCTGCCGCTCCCGCCCGGCCGCGGCCAGCGAGCCTTCCAGCCGGGCGAGAACCTGGCGTACGGCGGCGAGGACGGCGGTGGCGACCTCCGCCTCACGGGCGCGGCGTTCCCGGCGCACCCGGGCGCGTTCACGGGCCGCCCGCTCCTCGCGGGCCGCCCGCTCCAGGGAGTCGGCGCGGCCGGACATCGCCCGGCCGCGTTCCTCGGCGGTACGCAGCCCGAGCCGGGCCTCCATCTCCCGCTGGCGGCCGTCGCGGCACACCTCGGCGAGCCGGTCGCGCTCGTCGGTGGAGGGTTCCTCGTCCGGGCTGTCCTCGGCGGTGGACAGCCGCTCCTGCAGCTCACCCAGCCCGCTCTGGTCGCGGACGACGGCCTGGCGGGCCTCCTCGATCGCGGTGCCGAGCCGCTCGGCCTCCGCCTGCGCCGACCGGGCCGCCGAGCCGAGCTGGCCCAGGCGTTCGGCGACCGCAGCGAGCTCGGCGTCGGACTCGTGCAGCCGGCTGAGGGCCTGCTCCGCACCGGCCGCGGCGGCCTTGCGGCGTTCCTCCGCCTCGGCGCGTTCGGCGCGCAGGCGCTCGGCCCGTGCGCTCGCCTCGCGCAGCCGCTCGGTGGCGTCGTCGACGGCGGCCTGGACCTCCAGCAGGCTGGGCTGGGCCGACGATCCGCCGTACGCGGTGTGGGCGCCCAGCAGGTCGCCCTCGCGGGTCACCGCCATCACGTCCGGCTGGTCGGCGACCAGCGCCCGGGCCGCGGCGAGGTCGTCGACCACGGCGACCCTGGCCAGCAGCCGGACCAGCGCGGGCAGCACCTGCGCCGGCGCGCTGGCCACGTCGACGGCGTAGCGGGCGCCGGGCGGCAGAGCGGGCCAGTCCGACGGAGCGCCCTCGGCGCCCGGGCCGGCGCCGCCGACCAGCAAGCCGGCCCGGCCGAGGTCCTCGGTTCGCAGGTGGTGCAGCGCGGCCACGGCCGAGTCGACCGACTCCACCGCCACCGCGTCGGCCGCCCGGCCCAGCGCGCCGGCGACGGCCGCCTCGTAGCCGGGCTCCACCGACAGCAGGGCGGCGACCGAGCCGAGCTGGCCGGACACGCGTTCGGTGGCGGCGAGCAGCTCGGCGGCGCCGTCCTTGCGGGCCAGGCCCAGCTCCAGCGCCTCCTTGCGGGCGGCCAGGGCAGCGCGTTCGCGTTCGGCCTCCTGCTGGTCCTGGCGCAACGTCACGAGCTGTTCCTCGAGCGTCTCCAGGGCGGTCTGCGCGGACTCGTACACCGCGTCCAGGCCACGCTCCCCGGCGTCCAGGCTCGCGACCTGGCTCTCCACCCCGACGAACTCCTCCTGCGCCTGCTCGGCGCGGGCACTCGCCTCGGCCCGGGCGGCGGTGAGGCGCTCGACCTCGGCCTCGCGAGCCTCCAGCCGGCTGCGTACGGAGTTGACCTGGCCGGTGAGCCGGGCCAGCCCCTCGCGCCGGTCCGCGGCGGCGCGGGACAGCGCGGCGATCCGGCGTTCCTCCTCCGCCAGCGCCCGCTCGGAGGCCTGCCGGTTCCCGACCGCCTGGTCCAGCGCCTCGCGGTGGGACTCGGTCTCGGCGGCGATCGCCTCCTCCTCGGCCCGCACCCGGGCCGCCTCCTCCTCCAGCTGGTCGGGGTCGCGGCCGGGGCGTTCCTCCTCCCGCGCCTCGGCGAGATGGCGGCTGCGCTCGACGGCCAGGCCGGCGGTGCCGCCCAGCCGCTCCTTCAGGCTGGACAGGCGGTACCACGTCTCCTGAGCCCGGGCCACCCGCGGAGCGTCCGCCCGCAGGCTCTCCTCCAGCTCGGCCTCCTGCGCCTGCGCGACGCTCAGCTCGCGCTCGACGGCGGCCCGGCGCTCGCGGACCGCGGACTCGTCGGCGACCTCCTTGGCCAGCGTCGTGGTGAGCTGGCCGAGATCGTCGGCGAGCAGCCGCAGCCGGGCATCGCGCGCGTCGGCCTGGATCACCGCCGCCTTGCGGGCGGCCTCGGCCTGCTTGCCCAGCGGCCGCAGGGCGCGCCTGATCTCGGTGAGGAGGTCCTGCAGCCGGGTGAGGTTTCCCTCGGTGGCGTCCAGCTTGCGAAGCGCCTTCTCCTTGCGCTTGCGGTGCTTGAGGACGCCGGCCGCCTCCTCGACGAAGCCGCGCCGGTCCTCCGGCGTCGCGTGCAGGATCGAGTCGAGCCGGCCCTGTCCGACGATGACGTGCATCTCCCGGCCGATGCCGGAGTCGGAGAGGAGTTCCTGGACGTCGAGGAGCCGGGACGTGCGGCCGTTGATGCTGTACTCGGACCCGCCGTTGCGGAACATCATCCGGCTGATGGTGACCTCGGCGTAGTCGATCGGCAGGGCGCCGTCGCTGTTGTCGATGGTGAGGATCACCTCGGCCCGGCCCAGCGGGGCCCGCCCGGACGTACCGGCGAAGATGACGTCCTCCATCTTGCCGCCGCGCAGGCTCTTGACCCCCTGCTCACCCATCACCCAGGCGATCGCATCGACGACGTTGCTCTTGCCCGAGCCGTTCGGGCCGACCACGCAGGTGATGCCCGGCTCGAAGTGCAGGGTCGTCGAGGACGCGAACGACTTGAACCCACGGAGCGTCAGGCTCTTGAGGTACAACGCGCGCTCTCCTCGGTGCTTCCGGGGCCGGGCCGGGACTCGGTGGTCCGGGGCGCCGGCCTGGGCGTGGTCTGGGCACTGGTCCGGGTGCGGAGGTCCACAGCCCGTACGGGCCGGTGGGGACCTGTGCCCGACGATACCGGTGGTGAGCGCCGGAGCCGTTCGCGACGCGGCGGGGAAAACCTCGTCCGAAGCATTCCAGGCACAACAAAACGGGACGCCTCAGATGAGGCGTCCCGTTCCATCTCGGTCTTTCGAGGCTGGTCCACTCAGTGAGACCGGATCTCCCTCAGGTCAACGCGGGCTCGTGCCGGGCGTCGATGGTGAGCAGTTGGTCTTCGTGCACCACTGCGGAGAGAGAGTCGTTTTCTGCCTGAAGACGCATGACATGCGCCTCCAGATCCGATACTCGCTTTTGCAGACGTCGCACCTCGGAGACCAGACGGGGGTCGGGGCCACCGACGTGGCCGAGGAGCGCTTTCGCCATAGGGGGTCCTCCACGCTGAGTGACCTAAGGTTTGGGTCGCAATGTCGCAGCACTCAAGTGGGGCAGGGAGCGCGGCGGTGTTTCTAGAATCTCACCACAGGGCCATGCCGTCAAGGTGACCGCACCGCGACCCACCGTAGTCAAGTGATCGCACTCCCCACTTGTCCGGCAATATCTCCACCGGACCGCAGGACGGACGAAGCGGTGTCATCACTTTCATGACGGACTGAATCTCGGGTCAGATCCCTTGTACACAAGGGAAAACAACTTTCCATGTCGCCGGCGGCAGTTGTCCGGCGTACGCCGGAAATATGTGCCGACGTGGTGGAAGTCACCAGCGACCGCGACGCGGACGGGGCTGACACCTCGGGCAGGTGAAGGACGACCGATTCATGAAGGGATCCCGCCGCACGGCGTTTCCGCAACGTTCACAGGGTTCGCCTTCCCTGCCGTACACAGAAAGCGAACGCGCGAAGTAACCGCTTTCGCCGTTGACGTTGATGTAGAGACTGTCGAACGACGTTCCGCCGGCAGCGAGAGCGGCGTTCATCACGGTGCGGATCTCGGCCAGCAACGTCCGCGCCTCGGTTCGTCGCAGCGTGTCGGTCGCCCTTGCGTAGTGCAGGCGCGCCCGCCACAACGCCTCGTCGGCGTAGATGTTGCCCACACCGGAGATCAGCCGCTGGTCGAGCAAGGCGCGCTTGACACCGGTGCGACGGCGGCGCAGCGCGGCCACGAAGTCGTCGTCGGCGAATTCGGGATCGATCGGGTCCCGGGCGATGTGCACGATCTCGGCCGGAAGCTCGGCGCCGCCGGGACTGATCGACAGGCCGCCGAACATCCGCTGGTCGACGAACCGCAACTCCCAGTCCGGCTGGTCGGTGAACGTGAACCGGACCCGCAGATGGGGTTCGTCCGGGTGTTCGGTGGGTACGACGACGAACTGGCCACTCATGCCCAGATGGGCCAGCAGGGCGTCGCCGTTGTCCAGTGGCAGCCAGAGATACTTCCCGCGCCGCCGGGCTCCCACGACGCGGTGCCCGACCAACTGGTCGGCGAAGTCCTGCGGGCCGGCCAGGTGCCGGCGTACCGGACGAGGATGACCGACCGCGACAGTGGCGATCGCGTGCCCGACGACGAGCTTCTCGATGCCCGCGCGGACGACCTCGACCTCGGGCAACTCCGGCATGCCCGATCCCCTCGCTCAGGCCGGAGCCGCACCCGCGGCGCCGCCGGTGGGCCGGTCGGCAGAACCGCCGCTCGACTGGTCGGCCGAGCCGTCGGTGCTCTCGCCCAGCATGGTGCGGATCGCCGTCCAGGCCGCCTCGGCGGCCTGCTGCTCGGCTTCCTTCTTGCTGCGGCCGGTGCCGACGCCGTGGTCGGTGCCACCGACCACGACGTGCGCGGTGAACACCTTCTCGTGGTCGGGGCCGCGCTCCTCCACGACGTACTCCGGCACGCCCAGCGAGGCACGTGCCGTGAGCTCCTGGAGGCTGGTCTTCCAGTCCAGACCGGCGCCCAGCCGGGCCGACGCCTCCAGCAGCGGGTCGAACAGCCGGTGCACGAACTCCTGCGCCAGCGGGAAACCACCGGCTAGGTAGACCGCGCCGATGACCGCCTCGACCGCGTCGCCGAGGATCGACGACTTGTCCCGGCCGCCGGTGGTCTCCTCACCGCGGCCGAGACGGATGTACTTGCCCAGGTCCAGTCGCCGGGCGACGTCGGCGAGCGCCCGCATGTTGACCACCGCCGCCCGCAGCTTCGCGAGCTGTCCCTCGGACAGGTCGGGATGCGTGCGGAACAACGCGTCGGTGATCACCAGGCCGAGCACCGCGTCGCCCAGGAACTCCAGGCGCTCGTTGGTCGGCAGGCCGCCGTTCTCGTAGGCGTACGACCGGTGTGTCAGGGCGCGTTCGAGCAACGCGTCGTCCAGCACCAGACCAAGCTTGGTGTTCAGCTCGGCGTACGCCACTGTCCCCCCGAGGCGATCCACTGACTCAGACCGAAACTCAGACGTCGATGACCTGACGGCGCCCGGCACGAGGACCGTACTGCCCACACTGCGGGCACGCACGGTGCGGCAGGTGCGAGGCCCGGCACGCGGGGTTGGCGCAGACGACCAGCTGCGGGGCCGACGCCTTCCACTGCGCCCGCCGGCTGCGGGTGTTGCTCCGCGAAACCCTCCGCTTGGGAACGGCCACGCCACTACTCCTTTACCTCGGGCCGTCGGGGCGAACCCGCGACCTCGTTGTCCGTGTCGTTCTGGTCGTCCGGCACGACCGTGGCCAGCGCCGCCCATCGAGGGTCGATCGCCGCCTCGTGCTGGTGCTCAGGGTCGTCTGCCAGGCGCGCGCCGCACTGCGGACACAGCCCCGGACAGTCGTCTCTGCACACCGGTTGGTACGGCAACGCGAGCACAACCGTGTCACGCACCACCGGCTCGAGGTCGAGCAGGTCGCCCTCGAGCCGACTCGCCTCGTCGTCCTCGATCTCGCTCTCCGGGAAGACGTACAGCTCCTGGAAGTCCACGTCGAACGGTTGCTCGAGTGGCTCCAGGCACCGCACGCACTCACCGGTCAGCAGCACCCGCGCCGTGCCGGACGCGAGCACCCCCTCCACCACCGACTCGAGCCGCAGTGCGAGCTCGAGGTCGCTGCCTTCGGGTACGCCGAGGACGTCGATGCCGAGTCCAGCCGGTGCGGGCACCGAACGCTGGAGCTTACGTTGTGCCCCCGGGCGGCGGCCGAGCTCGCGAGTGTCGAACACGAGCGGCGCCTGAGGGTCGACGGTGCTCAAGGCGTCCTTGCTTTCTGGGTCGCAGGGCTGGATTCGGCCTCGATCGAGACCGGCTATCGAGAGTACCCGAGGGGCGGTGGTGCACTCAACGCGGCCCGGTCGCTCGCTCCCCGTGTCCGTGCCGGGAGCGTACGGGACGCGGGGCGCCGACCCGGACGAATCCCGGTCGAACCCGGACGCATCCGGACGGACCGACCGCCCGGGACCGGCCGGGCACTCGCCCGAGTCTCGTCGGTCACTCGTCGGGTCGCTCACCGGGCAGCGGGGGCCCGTCCGGGTCGCCGCCGGCGAAGGAGTCGTCGAGGCCGCTGCGGTCGCGCAGGCGTTCCCGGCCACGGGTCACCGAGTCCAGGGTCCTGCGTAGGGACTGCTCGAACCTGCCGAGCTTGGTCTCGACGTACTCGTCGACCTCCGCCGGCGACTTCGGGCCGCCGCCACCCCGGCCGGCGCCCGCGCCGCGGCCACGCAACTCCTCCCGGCCGAGGGCCACCGAGGCCAGCGTCTTCTGCAGGGCGATCTCGAAGCCGGCCAGCTTGCCGTCGACGTAGTCGTCGACCTCACGGCGCAGCCCGTCGGCCTCCTCCTGAGCTTTGGCGGTCAGCTCGTCGGCGGCGGTGTGGGCCTCGCGATGGATGTCGGTGCGTTCGACGAGCTCGGCACGCTCGCGGCGGGCCTCCTCGACCAGCCGGTCGGCCTCGGCCCGCCCCTCGGCGACGATCGCGTCCCGGTCGGCGGCCACCTTGCGCGCCGTCTCGAACTCCTCCGGGAACATCCGCTGCGCCTCGTCGAACCCGGCGAGCAACTCCGTCCGGTTGACCAGGCACGACGCGGACAGCGGCACCGACCGGGCGCTCTGCACCATCCGGCGGAGCTCGTCGAGCTTGTGCTGCACGTCCACGATGTGTCCTTTCCGAATGCGGCCCCTTGCCGAGTCGGCAGCGGGGAGTCGGGCGACGTCGCCCTCGGCCCGAACCGGGCCGGCTAGGGCCTGTCCTGCGCCGGGGTGTCACCGAGCCGGGCGACGAGCCGGCTCAGCACGTGCTCGGGCACCAGACCCGAGACGTCGCCACCGTACGTCGCGACTTCCTTGACCAGACTCGACGACAGGAAAGAGTACTCGGGACTGGTCGGGACGAAGACGGTCTCGACGCCGGTGAGGCGGAGGTTCATCTGCGCCATCTGCAGCTCGTAGTCGAAGTCGCCGACGGCCCGCAGCCCCTTCACGATCGCCTGGATGCCGTGCTCGCGGCAGAAGTCGACCAGCAGCCCGTCGAACACCGCGACGCGTACCTCGGCGAGGTCCTTGGTGACCTCCCGGATCAGCTCGACCCGCTCGTCCACACTGAACAGGCCGGCCTTGCGGGGGTTGGCGCCGACCGCGACCACCAGGTCGTCGAAGAGGCGGGCAGCGCGCACGATGATGTCCAGGTGACCGTTGGTCACCGGATCGAACGACCCCGGGCACACCGCGCGGTGCACTGGCGCCTCCCCTGCCTGTTCGCTGTCCTGGCCCCCCGGCCTGTTGCCGGCCCGTTCGCCGACCTGTCCGGCCGCGCCGGTCACCGGCGGCGAGGGCGCGCTACCCCTCGATGGTGCCCTCCCCGTCCGCGGCGTGACCGTACCAAAGAGCCGTGTCGCCGTACTTCCGCATGCGGTCGGCGGCAAACCCGGGTGGCCACGAAAACGCGGCCGACCGCGCGGACCGCTCCACCACGACCACCGCGTCCGGGGCCAGCCAGCCGTTGCCGGCGAGGTCGCGCAGGACGGCGACCACCGCGGCGTCGGGCAGGGAGTACGGCGGGTCGACGTAGACCACTTCGAAGCCGTCCGGCTCCGGTGGCGGGCCGCCGACGACGCGTTCGACCCGGCCGGCCAGCAGGCTGCCGCCGGGCAGGCCCACCGTGCGGAGGTTGTCCCGGATCACCCCGACGGCCCGGCGGGCCACCTCGACCAGCACGACCGCGGACGCACCGCGGGAGAGCGCCTCGATCCCGACGGCGCCACTGCCGGCGTACAGGTCGAGGAACCGCAGACCCTCCAGCGAGCCCAGCTCGGAGCTGAGCGAGGCGAACAGCGACTCGCGTACGCGGTCCGAGGTCGGCCTGGTGTCCTTCCCGTCGGGCACGCTCAGCCGGCGCCCACGGGCCTCTCCTGCGACGATGCGGCTCATCCTCGCCATCCTCTCGCACGCAGGGGGCCGCGCCGGGATCAGGCCGTCACCCGGCGGGCGGCGGCCGGCAGTTGGCGAGGAGAGCTGTCCGGCGGGGCCGGGCTCAGGTCTTCTCGAGGTAGTCGGCTCGGTCGTCGTCGTACAGCGCCGCCACCGCCTCCGCCAGCGCGGGCTCACCGCGCAGGCCGGGGTCGGCGTCGACCACCTCCGCGGCGTCGGTGCGGGCCTGGGCGATCACCTTCTCGTCCCGGATCACCGCGAGCATCCGCAGGCTCGACCGGCGCCCGGACTGGTCGGCGCCGAGGACGTCGCCCTCCCGGCGGTGCTGGAGGTCGATCCGGCTGAGCTCGAACCCGTCGGTGGTAGAGGCCACCGCGTCCATCCGGGACCGGGCCGGTGAGCCTTCGGCGGCACCGGTCACCAGCAGGCACAGCCCGGGGTGGCCGCCGCGACCTACCCGGCCGCGCAGCTGGTGCAGCTGGGAGACCCCGAACCAGTCGGCGTCCATCACCACCATCGTGGAGGCGTTGGGTACGTCGACGCCGACCTCGATCACCGTGGTCGCGACCAGGACGTCGATCTCGCCCGCGGCGAACCTGCGCATCGCGGCGTCCTTGGCGTCGGAGGGCTGCCGGCCGTGCAGCTGCTCGACCCGCAGCCCGGCGAGCGGCCCCTCGGCGAGCTCGGCGGCGAGCGCGACCACCGCGGTCATCTCCCGGGTGCCGTCCGCCTCGACGTCGGCCGGGAGGTCGGAAAGGTCGGTGTCCTCGCCGGGACCACCTGCGCCGCGGCGCTTGGTGTCCCCGCCGTCACCGTCGTCGCCGATCCGCGGGCAGACGACGTACACCTGCCGCCCGGAGTCGACCTCCTGGCGCACCCGGCGCCACGCGTGGTCGATCCAGTCGGGCTTCTCCGCCAGCGGAACGACGTTGGTCTGGATCGGCGCGCGTCCGCTCGGCAGCTCGCTGAGCGTGGACACCTCCAGGTCACCGAACACGGTCATGGCGACCGTGCGCGGGATCGGGGTGGCGGTCATCACCAGCACGTGCGGAGGCGTGCCGCCGGCCTTGCCGGTGAGCGCGGCGCGTTGCTCCACGCCGAACCGGTGCTGCTCGTCGACCACCACCAGCCCGAGGTCGGCGAACTGCACCTTGTCCTCCAGCAGGGCGTGCGTGCCCACCACCACACCGGCCTCGCCGGAGGCCGCCTCGAGGAGCGCCTTGCGGCGGGCGGCGGTGCCCTGCCCGCCGGTCAGCAGCGCCACCCGGGTGCCGTCGTCGGCGCCGCCGATGAAGCCGCGCTCGGCGAGCGGGCCGAGCAGGGCCGTGATCGAACGATAGTGCTGCTGGGCGAGCACCTCGGTGGGCGCGAGCAGCGCGGCCTGGCCACCGGCGTCGACCACGGTGAGCATCGCCAGCAGCGCGCAGACCGTCTTGCCGCTGCCCACCTCACCCTGCAGGAGGCGTTGCATCGGGTGGTCGCGGGCCAGGTCGGCCGCGACGTCGGCACCCACCGCGCGCTGGCCGTCGGTGAGCGCGAACGGCAGCCTGGCCTCGAACGCCGCGCGCAGCCCGCCCTCGCCGGCGACCCGGGGACGCGCGGGCAGCTGCCGGGCGGCCGACCGGCGGCGGGCCAGCTCGGTCTGCAGGACGAACGCCTCCTCGAACCGGAACCGCTTACGGGCGGCGTCGACGTCGGCCATGGATTCCGGCCGGTGAATCGCCTCGAACGCCTCCTTCAGGCCGAGCAGGCCCCGGCGCTCGCGTACCGGCGCGGGGATCGGGTCGGGCACCTCTCCCAGCGCGTCCAGCACCTTGCGCACGACCCGGGCGATGCTCCAGGTCGCGGCCTTGGCGGTGGAGGGGTAGATGGGCATCAGCGCACCGGCGAACTCCTCCACGATCGAGTCCGGGTCGGAGTCGGGGTCGGACTGCTGACCGAAGAGCACGTAGTGCGGATGGCTGAGCTGAAAGGTGTCGCGGTAGGAGTCGATCTTTCCGGCGAACAGCCCGCGCACGCCCTTGTGGAGGTCCTTGGCCCGCCACGGCTGGTTGAAGAACGTCAGTTTCAGCTCGTCATGGCCGTCGGTCACCACGACCTCGAGGAGGTCGCCCCGACGGGTCTTCATCGAGCGGAGGTTCACCGACTTGATCTCCGCCTGGACAGTGACCTCCTCGCCCACCCGGAGGGAGCGGAGGTTGGTGAGCTCACCGCGCTGGACGTAGCGCCGGGGGTAATGTCGCAGCAGGTCGCCGAGGGTCGCCAGCTCCAGGCGGTCGCGCATCGCCTTCAGCACGTCGGCCTTCGCGAACCCCGACAACGGCATGCCCAGCTCGGCCTTCTCCGGAAGCCGCAGGAGCTTTGCCATCACACCTCCACGGTCGTTGCCGTCGAGGCTAGCGGGCGGCACCCCCGACGGGCCGGTTGGCGCTTTCGTGTGGACGTCGGATACTCTCAACCGGTTGCCCGGTCCGCTTTGGCGTGCGCTGGGCAGCGGTCCATGTCCTCATCTTGCTCGGGAGAGTGTCTCCGGTGGCTGCCGTCTGCGACGTTTGTGGCAAGGGGCCCGAATTCGGCAACAACGTGTCGCACTCGAAGCGGCGCACCCGTCGACGGTTCGACCCCAACATCCAGCGGGTTCGTGCGACCGTCCACGGCACTCCGAAGCGGGTCAATGTCTGCACCTCCTGCCTGAAGGCGGGCAAGGTCACTCGCTGACCCCGCCCCACCTGCCGCGGGACGTGCGCACGCCGTACCCCAACCTGGATCGAAGGTAGATCCTTCACAGACCGATCGACCGACGTGGCCGGTCACCCTCCCGGGGGTGACCGGCCACTCGGCGTGTCCGGCCCGAAAACTCAGCGGATCTCGGCGGACCTCGGCGGACCTCAGCGGAAGTGGTCGTGGCCGGCCGGGCCGTCGTACACCTCGCCGTCCACCGTCACCGGCGGCTCGTCGCTCGGCCGGGGCTGCCCCTCGGCCTGCTGTCCCCGCTCCTGCGCCGGGAGCACCCGGCCGACGACCTGCCACCGCTCGGGGAGCTCGACGTCCGGTCCGAACGTCGCGGCCAGCGCGTGGTCCTCGCCGCCGGTGAGCACGAACGCCAGCGGGTCGGCGTTGATCGCCGCCGCGACGGCGCGCAGCGGATCCGCGACCTCCAGCGTGCTGGTGTCCACGTCGATGCGCACTCCGCTGGCCCGGGCCACGTGCCCCAGGTCGGCGAGCAGTCCGTCGCTCACGTCGATCAGCGCGCTCGCTCCCAGCGCGGCCGCCTCCGGGCCCGCGTCGTACGGGGGTTCGGGCCGGCGGTGCGCCTCCACGACCACCCGCGGCGACCGGAAGCCCCGGCCCAGGACGGTGAGCCCCGCCGCGGACCAGCCGAGCCGCCCGCACACGGCGACCACGTCGCCTGACCGCGCGCCGGACCGGGTCAGCGGCGCCCGTCCCTGAAGGGTGCCGAGCGCGGTGATCGAGATGACGATCGGGCCCGACGCCACCACGTCCCCGCCGGCCACCGACGCCCCCGCCGCCGTCGTCTCGTCCCGGAGCCCGTCGGCGAACTCCAGCGCCCACTGCGCCGGCAGGTCCGGCGGCGCCCCGAAGCTCACCAGCAACGCGGTGGGGACGGCCCCCATGGCGGCGACGTCGGCGAGGTTCTGGGCCGCCGCCTTGCGGCCCACGTCGTACGCCGGCGACCAGTCGCGGCGGAAGTGCCGGCCCTCGACCAGCATGTCGGTGGTGGCGACCACGCGGTTGTCCGGAACCGAGATCACGGCCGCGTCGTCACCGGGGCCGAGCAGGACGTCCGGGCCGGTCGGCAGGCGTGCGCTCATCGCGGCGATGAGCCCGAACTCCCCCAGCTCCGCCACACTGCCGCCGGTACCCTCGCCGCCGTCCGACCGTCGAGAGCCCGCCTGAGTTCCCCTGATCTGCGTCACCTGCGCCGCTCCTGACCTCGCGTCGTTGATGTCAGCCCTCATCGTGCCGTGTCCCACCCAGGAGGGAACCGGCACGGTGCACCTTCGCCGGGCACCCGCCCGAGCACCTATGCGGGCACCCGTACGCACCTCGCCGGGCACCCTTGCCGACGGCCCGGACCGGGGTAGCGTCTGAAACATCCCTCAGGTTTGCCGCCGAGCGCCGTCGCCGCGAGGCCCGCTGGCCGACGGCTTGCAGGGTGGGGGCGCGCGGAACGCCCACCTCGCGATACCGTGCTCACTCACTTGACCGACCTTGGAGCATCACCACCGAGACGATCGTGCGAACGACCGCGAGGTGAGGCCCTCCAGCCCGAGAGGACGTATCGATGGTTCAGGCCTACATCCTCATCCAGACCGAGGTCGGAAGGGCGGCCGAGGTCGCCGAGGAGATCTCGCACATCACCGGCGTCACCCTCGCCGAGGACGTCACCGGTCCGTACGACGTGATCGTCCGGGCCGAGGCCCACAACGTCGACGAGCTCGGCCGGCTCGTCGTCGCCCAGGTGCAGGGGATCAACGGCATCACCCGGACCCTCACCTGCCCGGTGGTCCACATCTGACCCGGCCACCGTCCCGGTTGCTCGCCGCGTCCCTCGCGCTCGCCGCGCTCGGGGTGTTCGCGGCGGGCTGCGGCGAGCCGACGGTACGCGTCGAGCCGCCCCATCCGACCGGTGCCGCCGAGGCCGCCTGCCGAAGGCTCTTCGCCGCGCTGCCCGCGCAGGTGCTCGGCGAGTCCGCGCGGGTGGTGCAGCCGGCCTCCGCCAACGCCGCGGCATGGGGGGACCCGCCCATCCTGCTGCGCTGCGGCGTGCACCGGCCGGCGAAGCTGCGGACCTCCTCGGACTGCCTGGCGATCGACCACGTGGGGTGGTTCTCCGAACGCGCCACCCGCGGCTACATCTTCACCACCATCGGCCGGGACGCCTACGTCGAGCTGTCGGTGCCCTCGGCGTACCAACCGCCGTCGAACGCACTGGTGGACGTCGCGGCGGCGGTCCGGCAGGCCGTCCCCGTGCGTACGCCCTGCGTCTGACGTCTCATCGACCGAGCCCTGCGGTCCGCTCCCCTCGGAGCGCACCGCAGGGGTCCCCCGACGCGGTGGCCGTGCGTCAGAGGACCCCCCGTCCTCCGGGCCCGCCCAGGCGCTGCGTACGTCCCGGGCGAACCGAACCCGTCGGCGAGCCGCCGGGCCGGCGGCTCACGAGTCAGCGCAGGCCGGTCGGTCTGCGCAGGGCGAGCTGGATCAGGTGGTCGCACAGGGCGGCGTAGTCGACTCCGCTGGCGGCCCACATCCGCGGGAACATGGAGTACGGAGTGAACCCCGGCATCGTGTTGATCTCGTTCAGCAGGAGGGTGCCGTCGTTGCGGAGGAAGAAGTCGACCCGGGCCAGGCCCTCGGCGCCCAGCGCCTCGAACGCCCGCACCGCGATCTCCTGCACCTGCCGGGTGGACTTCTCGTCCAGGGACGCCGGCAGCGCCAGGTCGACGTGCCGCTCGTCGTCGAGGTACTTCGCCTCGAAGTCGTAGAACTCGTACTCCGTGCCGTACCGGATCTCCGCGACCGCGCTGGCCCGCGGGGGCCCGCCGTCGAGGCTCTCCAGCACACCGCACTCGATCTCCCGGGCACCCTCGACCGCGGCCTCCACGAGCACCTTGGGGTCATGCGCCGCGGCCTTCTCCACCGCCTCGCCGAGGTCCTGCGGCCGGCTCACCTTGGTGATGCCGATGCTCGAACCGCCGCGGGTGGGCTTGACGAAGACCGGGTAGCCGAGGGAGGCGACCGCCTCCTCGCACGCGGACCGGTCGGCCGCCCAGGCACCGGGCTTCAGCAGGGTGTAGGGCACCACCGGGAAGCCCTGGCCGGAGAAGACGAGCTTGGCGAAGTGCTTGTCCATGGCGACCGCGCTGGCGAGCACACCGGCGCCGACGTAGCGGACGTCGGCCATCTCCAGCAGGCCCTGGAGCGTGCCGTCCTCACCGAACGGCCCGTGCAGCAGCGGAAAGACGACGTCGACCTCACCGAGGGTGCCGGGCACCGTCGCCGGGTCGAGCGAGACCAGCTCGCCGCCGCGGTCGTTGGCGAGCACCACCGCGGTGCCCTTCTCGTCGACCTCGGGCAGCCGGCCCGCACCGATCGCGAGCCGCTCCGGGTCGTCCTTCTCCAGCACCCAGCGGCCGTCGACGGTGATACCGACGGGGATGACGTCGTAACGCTCCCGGTCCAGTGCCCGCAACACGCTGCCGGCGGTCGCGCACGACACGGCATGCTCGGAACTGCGGCCACCGAAGACGACGGCCACCCGGGGCTTGCGTCCGGTCCGCGCGGACGGGTCTTCACCCGCCTGCGGACCCCGCTCGTACTCACTCACCGGCCTGACCCTACCGGTCGCCGACATCGGCCGCTGACCGGTCAGCTCGGGTGCGACTCGGGAAGAATCGGTGTATGTCCGACTTCGAGGAGCACGCCGCGCCGGAGCAGCCTCCGGCCCAGTCACAGTCCACGCCGATGGCGCAGTCGCCGGAACAGTCGCCGTCACACTCGCCGGGCGCGCCCGCACTCGGCCTGGACACGGTGGCGGTCACCGCCGGCCGGCCACCGCACGACCCGGACCAGCCGCTGAACCCGCCGCTGGTGCTCGCCTCCACCTACGTCGCCGGCGGGGACCTGGAGTACGGCCGGTACGCCAACCCCACCTGGACGGCGTTCGAGGAGGTGCTGGGCGCCCTGGAGGGCGGCCGGGCGCTGGCCTTCCCCTCGGGCCTGGCGGCGGTCGCCACGATCCTCGACCTGGTTCCGGTCGGTGGGGTGGTGGTCGCGCCCCGGCACGCCTACCTCGGCACCGTCGGGCAGCTGGCCGACCTGGTGGAGTCCGGACGGCTCAGCGCGGCGCCGCTGGTCGACATCGCCGACACCGAGGGCACGCTGGCACTGCTGCCCGGCGCCGACCTGGTGATCCTGGAGTCACCCACCAACCCCGCGCTGGAGGTCGCCGACCTGCCCGCCCTGTGCGCGGGCGCACGGGAGGCCGGCGCGGCCGTGGTGGTCGACAACACGTTCGCGACCCCGATGCTGCAGCGCCCGCTGGAGTACGGCGCGGACGTCGTGCTGCACTCGGCGACGAAGTACCTCGCCGGCCACAGCGACCTCGTGCTCGGCGCGCTGGTGACCGCGCCGACCGAACGCGGGAACGAGCTGCACGACCTGCTGGACTCCCGGCGCCGCAAGCTCGGCGCGACACCGGGGGCGTTCGAGACCTGGCTGGCCCTGCGCGGCCTGCGCACCCTGCCCCTGCGGGTCGAGCGCGCGTGCGCCAACGCCGCCGTCCTGGCGCACCGGCTGGCCCAGCACCCGGCGGTGGACAGAGTGCGGTATCCCGGGCTGCGCGACGATCCCGGCCACGCCCGTGCGACCGCACAGATGTCCGCGTACGGCGCCGTCGTGGCGGTGGAGGTACGCGGCGGCGCCGAGGCCGCCGAGGCGCTCACGACGGCGACCAGGCTGTGGGTGCGCGCGACCAGCCTCGGCGGGGTCGAGTCGACCCTGGAACGCCGGCGCCGGTGGCCGGGTGAGAGCGCCACGATTCCCGACAACCTGGTGCGGCTCAGCGTCGGTGTCGAGGACGTCGAGGACCTGTGGGCCGACCTGTCCGCGGCCCTGTCGGCCGTCGGTGGCGATGCCGGCGCCGACGCCGACGCCGGCTGAGCGTCACCAGCCGTGGCGTTCGGGCTTCGCGCCGCGGCTGACCAGGCTGGCGATCAGGTGCGAGGGCGACAGCTCGCCGCGGACGACCCGGGTCACGTGCTCGGCGACCGGCATCTCCACCCGGTGCCGGCCGGCGAGCTCGAGGATCGCCGCGCAGGTACGTACGCCCTCGGCGACCTGCCGGCTGCCGGCGCCGGCCTCGGCGACCGTGCGCCCCTCCCCCAGGGCCGTGCCGAGCTGACGGTTGCGCGACAGCGGGGACGAGCAGGTGGCCACCAGGTCGCCCAGCCCGGCCAGTCCCGCGAACGTGTGCGGGTCCGCGCCCAGGGCCACACCGAGCCGGGTCACCTCGGCCAGTCCGCGGGTGATGAGCGACGCCCTGGTGTTGTCGCCGAACCCCAGCCCCACGGCGATTCCGACCGCGAGCGCGATGACGTTCTTCGCCGCGCCCGCGAGTTCGCACCCCACCACGTCGGCGTTGGTGTACGGCCGGAACGCCGGTGAGTGGCACACCCGCTGCAGTCGCCTCGCCACGCCGGCGTCCACGGACGCGACGACGCTCGCCGCCGGCTGTCGTTCGGCCACCTCGCGGGCGAGGTTGGGACCGGTGACGACGGCGACCCGCTCGGGCCGAACCCCGGCCGCCTCGGCGATCACCTCGCTCATCCGCTTGCCGGAGTGGAGTTCGACACCCTTGGCCAAACTGACCAGCACGGCGTCGGCGGGGACCAGCGGCGCCCACCGGACCAGGTGGGAACGCAACTCCTGCGCGGGTACGGCGAGGAACACGTAGCGCGTTCCGGCCAACGCGGTCTCGACGTCCGCGGTCGCGGTCACCGCCGCCGGCAACCGCACCCCGGGCAGGTAGTCGGGGTTCTCCCGCCGCTCCGTCATCGCGTCGGCGAGCGCCCGCCGCCGGGCCCACAGGCCGACCGTCGCGCCCGCGTCGGCGAGCACCAGCGCGAACGCCGTGCCCCAGGAGCCGGCGCCGAGGACCGCCGCCCCGGTCATGCGAAGGACCAGCCCTACGCCCGCCGCTTGTACGGGTTGCCGATGCTGGGCAGGCCGGTCTTGCCCGGATCGAACCGCACGGCCGGCGGGGACTCGTGCCGCAGACCCGCCACCATCCGGGTGAGCACGTCCATGAGTTCGTTCGTGGCCTTCTTCAACAGCGACGGAGTGAACGGGACGTCGCGGTAGGCCGACAGGTCGAACGCCGGTCCGGCCTGCATCCGCATCGTCTTGCGGGGCAGCAACCGGGGAATCTTGGCGTACGGGAGCAACACGTCCTGCGCACCCCACTGTGCGATGGGAACGATCTCACATCCAGTACGCAAGGCGATCCGGACCGCACCCGTCTTGCCGACCATCGGCCACAGGTCGGGGTCGCGGGTGATCGTTCCCTCGGGGTAGACCACGACGCACTCGCCGCGATCGACTGCCTGGCAGGCTTCCTTGAGCGCGTCGCCCGCGGTGCGCTTCTCCCGGTGCACCGGGATCTGACCCGCCGACCGCAGGAACCTGCCGACCACCGGAATGTCGAACAGGCTTGCCTTGGCCAGGAAGCGAACCGCGCGTCCCTGCTCGTGCAGGAAGTGCCCGAGCGCGATCGGGTCGAAGTAGGACAGATGGTTGGTGACCGCGATGAAACCACCCTCGCGTGGTATGTGCTCGCCACCTCGCCAGTCACGCCTGGTGAAAGTCGCCATGGCTGGCCGAATTGCGCCGACGGCGATGTCGTAGGCCCGACCGGTGCGGGGCAGGGGCACGCTGTCCTCCTCGTCGATCCTCACCAACGTGAGGGAGCTGAGCTGACGCCGGCCGCAGGCCCACTGGCCGCGCCGCTTGCCAAAGTGTGAGGTACGCGGCAACCGGTGTCGACCGGCGGGTCGGGGTCGCTTGCCCGAGGCTGAGAGGATCGGGGCGATGTCAACGCAAGAACGTCCCGTGGCTCCGGCCGGTTCCATCGGCTGGAGCCTGGTGGTGCCCGTGAAACCCGCGGCGGTCGGAAAGTCCCGGCTCGCACCGTTCGCCGGTGGGCATCGCACCGAACTCGCACAGGCGATGGCGATCGACACCATCACCGCTGCTCTCGCGTGCCCACGGGTGGTCGAGCTGCTGGCGATCACTCCCGACCAGGAGTTCGCCGCGGTGCTGGCCGGGGTCGGTGCGGTCGCCGTCACCGACGAACCCGCCGCCGGGCTGAACGCCGCACTGCAGCACGGTGCCCGGCTGGCGCGTTCGCGCCGCCCCGACGGCGCCGTGGCCGCCATGCTCGCCGATCTTCCTGCCCTGCGGCCGAACGAGCTGACGACGGCACTCGACGCCGCGACGGCCTGGCCGACGTCGTTCGTCCCGGACGCCGCGGGTGTGGGCACGACGCTGTACTGCACGGCGCCGGGCGTGGACTTCGCGCCGAGGTTCGGCGGACCGTCGCGCCGGGCACACCTGGACGCCGGCGCGGTCGAGCTGACGCCGGTGCCGATCACGTCCGTACGCCGCGACGTCGACACCGGCGCGGATCTCCACCAGGCCAGGGATCTGGGCGTCGGACCGCGGACCCGGGCAGCCCTCGCGGCGATGGCCCGGCGTGGCGACCCGGTGGCGGAGACCGGAACTTCCTGAGGGTCACCCGGCATCTCGAGAGACCCGGCGACGTCGTGCCGAGTGGACGCCCCGCCCGCGGCGAATGCCCTAGGCTGCGGGTCATGCAGGCGACGGTGCGAACCTTCGACCCGAGCTCTCGTGCGGGCACTGTACTGGCCGACGACGGAGTCGAGTTGCCGTACGACGCCACCGCCCTGCCCGCCGGCCTTCGCGGGCTGCGGATCGGGCAACGAGTCCAGGTGGAGTTGACGACCCCGGACGAGCCGGGGACCCGGGTGAGTTCACTGCACATCTACACGCTGCCGTACTGAGCTCCCGTACTGAACTGCCGTACTGAGCCGGCGTGCCGACCTGCCGGGTACTGATCACGAGCGGACACAAGCGAAGGGCCGAGCCCCGAGGGGATCGGCCCTTCGCTTACGTCCTGCATGGTCCGGTCGGTGACCGGTGGAACGCCGTCAGCGCTTGGCGGTGCGCTTGGCCGGAGTCCGCTTGGTGGTGGCCTTCTTCGTCGCCGTGGCCTTCTTGGCCGCCGTGCCCGTGGTCTTCTTGGCCGCGGTCTTCTTGGCGGTCGTCGCCTTGGTGGCGCGCCCCGTCGTCGCCTTCTTGGCCGCGGTCTTCTTGGCCGGCGCCTTGGTGGCGGCGACCTTGCTGGCCGCGGACTTGGTGGCGGCGGTCTTCGTGGCGGCGGTCTTGGTGGCCGCGCGACCGGTCGTCGTGGTCTTCTTGGCCGCGGCGAGCTTCGGCAGCTTCTTGGCACCGGAGACGACGGCCTTCAGCTCCGCACCAGCGCGGAACTTCGGCACCGACGTCTTCTTGGCGCGCTTACGCTCGCCCGTGCGGGGGTTGCGGACCATCCGGGCCGGGCGGTCGATCTTCTCGAACGCGCCGAAGCCGGTGATCGCCACCTTTTCTCCGGACGCCACAGCACGAGTGATCGTGTCGATCACGGACTCGAGCGCGTGCTGCGCATCCTTCTTGTTGTCGTCGAAGCGCGAAGCGAGCACCTCGACCAGCTGGGACTTGTTCACTGTTTCCCTCCGTGAACGGGATTGATACGAGCCTGCGCTCGGTTCTTGCGCACGTTAGGGAATGTAGCGCCGTTCCTCCGTCACCGTCGCCACCGGTTCCCAATGTCGACGGGGATACTGCCCCGTTCGCGCGTGTTCAATGCATACCCGAAGCCCACCCGAACCGACTGTCCGGACGGGTCGGGAGCCGCCTCGACGGGCCGCCGGTCCCCTGCTCTGGTTGGGGATGCGGCCTCGGCTCTGGCCCCCCGCCCGCCCCCTCGACAGCGTCTCGCACCGGCGACGGGTGCACCTCCCGGTCCGGGTGGCGCGGTCGAATCGACAGCGAAAACCCCTTGCACGATTGGGGTCTGGCGTACTCACGGATCTCCGGCGGTGCGGCGCAGGCCGGCGGCCCGGCCGGAGGAACCGCCGTCGTGACGGCCGCCGTCGCCGAGGTCGCGGCCTCGGCGAGCAAGATCGTCAACCAGGGTGGACGGTCCGGGATCCCCACCGTGCAAGGGCGCCGGCACCGGTTCCCGGCCGACGTTCGGGACGTCGAGAAAATCTGAAAAAAAGTCAGCGAAGACTTCACTCGCTTCGGCGTGTCGCACCCGGCATGTCGCGCACGACTGCACGAAGAAGCCCGGTGCGGAGCCGGTTTCGCGGCTCCGCACCGGGCTGGAAGCGTTCCCAGAAGGGGTCGCGGCACCGTGGTGCGGGTCGGTTTCGCCCCCGGGGGAAGGTGTTCTACGTCACGCGAGCACCGGCAGCGTGGTCGGCTTGTGGGTGGGCCGACGGGCTTCGTAGGCGTCGATCTCGGTGACGTGGGAGAGCGTGAGCCCGATGTCGTCCAGTCCCTCCAGCAACCGCCAGCGGGTGTAGTCGTCGAGGTCGAAGGTCTCCCGGATCGCGTCCGGACCCGAGCCCGCGAGCACCAGCCGGTGTTCCAGGTCGACCGACACCTTGGTCTCCGGCGCCTCCTCCAGCAACGCCCACAGGCGTTCGATCACCTTCTGGTCCACCAGGGCTGCCAGCAGGCCGGCCTTGCCCGAGTTGCCACGGAAGATGTCGCCGAAGCGGGAGGACAGCACGACCTGGAAGCCCGCGTCCTGCAGCGCCCAGACGGCGTGCTCACGCGAGGATCCGGTGCCGAAGTCGGGGCCGGCGACCAGGATCGAGGCGCCCTGGTGTTCGGGCCGGTTGAGTACGAAGTCGGGGTCGCCGCGCCACGCGGCGAACAGGCCGTCTCCGAAGCCGGTGCGGGTGACCCGCTTCAGGTAGACGGCGGGGATGATCTGGTCGGTGTCCACGTTGGCCCGGCGCAGGGGAAGCGCCTTGCCGCTGTGCAAGGTGAACTTGTCCATGGTGTGCTCCCGGGTTCAGGCGGTGACGGACGGCAGGTCGGCGGGTGCGGCGAGGCGGCCGGAAACCGCGGTCGCGGCGGCCACCAACGGGGACACGAGGTGCGTACGGCCACCCTTGCCCTGCCTGCCTTCGAAGTTGCGGTTGGAGGTCGAGGCGCTGCGCTCCCCCGGTGTCAGCTGGTCAGGGTTCATCCCGAGACACATCGAGCATCCGGCGCCACGCCACTCGGCCCCGGCCTCCTTGAAGATCACGTCCAGGCCCTCGTCCTCGGCCTGCAGCCGAACCCGGCCCGAGCCCGGAACCACCAACATGCGTACGCCTTCGGCCACCGAGCGTCCGCGCACCACGGCCGCGGCCGCGCGCAGGTCCTCGATCCGGCCGTTGGTGCACGAGCCGAGGAACACCGTGTCCACGGCGATGTCGCGCATCGGCGTACCGGCCCGAAGGCCCATGTACTCCAGCGCACGCTCGGCCGAACGCCGCGCGTCGGGGTCGTCGAAGTCGGTGGGGTGCGGGACGCTCGCGCCGAGCGGAACGCCCTGGCCGGGGTTGGTTCCCCAGGTCACGAAGGGCGTGATCGAGCCGGCGTCCAGCGTCACCTCGCGGTCGAAGACCGCGTCGTCGTCGGTGCGCAGCGTCTGCCAGTAGGCCACCGCGGCATCCCAGTCCGCGCCCTTCGGCGCGTGCGGACGCCCTTCCAGGTAGGCGAACGTGGTCTCGTCGGGGGCCACCAGGCCGGCCTTGGCACCCCACTCGATGGACATGTTGCAGACCGTCATCCGGCCTTCCATCGACATCGTGCGGAACGCCTCGCCGCGGTACTCCACGACGTGGCCCTGACCGCCGCCGGTGCCGACCTTCGCGATCAACGCGAGCACGAGGTCCTTCGGCGTGACGCCCTCGGCCAGCTGACCGTCGACGGTGACCGCCATCGTCTTCGGCCGGCTCTGCGGCAGCGTCTGGGTGGCGAGCACGTGCTCGACCTCGCTGGTGCCGATCCCGAACGCCAGCGCGCCGAACGCACCGTGGGTCGAGGTGTGCGAGTCGCCGCACACCACCGTGGTGCCGGGCTGGGTGAGCCCCAGCTGCGGGCCGACGACGTGCACGATGCCCTGCTCGGCGTCACCGAGCGGGTGCAGCCGGATGCCGAACTCCTCGCAGTTGCGCCGCAGGGTTTCCACCTGCGTACGCGACACCGGGTCGGCGATCGGCTTGTCGACGTCGATCGTGGGTACGTTGTGGTCCTCGGTGGCGATCGTGAGGTCGGGACGCCGGACCGGCCGGCCCTCGAGCCGCAGCCCGTCGAACGCCTGCGGGCTGGTGACTTCGTGGACCAGGTGGAGGTCGATGTAGAGGAGGTCGGGCTCACCCTCGCCACGACGTACGACGTGCTCCTCCCACAACTTCTCCGCAAGGGTGGTCCCCATGCTGCTGCCTCCTGGTGTGTGAATGCTTTCGTGAAGTGATGTCGCGGACGCTCCGCGGTCCGTCTCCTCGGTCACCGGGCCGGAGCGACGGCCGATTTGGACTCCTGGACTTGCGTCTCGGAATTCGAGACTGCAATATCGAGTCATGGACAACTCTAGCGGAGTCGGCGTACTTGACAAGGCCGCGCTCGTACTCGGGGCTCTGGAAGCCGGTCCCGCGACCCTGGCCGGCCTGGTCCAGGTCACCGGGCTCGCCAGGCCCACCGCACACCGCCTGGCGGTGGCCCTGGAGCACCACCGGCTGGTCGCCCGGGACATGCAGGGCCGGTTCATCCTCGGCCCCCGGCTCGGCGAGCTCGCCGCGGCCGCCGGCGAGGACCGCCTGCTGGCCGCCGCCGGGCCCGTCCTGGCCCGGCTCCGCGACATCACCGGGGAGTCCGCACAACTGTTCCGCCGGCAGGGAGAGGGGCGCGTCTGCGTCGCCGCCGCCGACCGGCCGACGGGGCTGCGCGACAGCATCCCGGTGGGCACCCAGCTGACCATGCAGGCGGGCTCCGCGGCACAGATCCTGCTTGCCTGGGAGGAACCGGAGCGAATGCACCGCGGCCTGCAGGGCGCGAAGTTCACCGCCGCCACGCTGGCCGCCGTGCGCCGCCGCGGCTGGGCACAGAGCGTGGGCGAACGGGAGACCGGCGTGGCCTCGGTGTCGTCGGGGATCCGCTCGCCTTCGGGCAAGGTGGTCGCGGCCGTGTCGGTGTCCGGGCCGCTGGAACGCCTGTCCCGCCAGCCCGGCCGGATGCACGCCCCGGCGGTGATGGCGGCCGCCGAACGCCTGTCGGAGGCCTTGCGGCGCGCGGCTGAGTGACCGCCCCGCGGGTGCAGTGCGCCCTGCGGCGCGCGGCTGAGTGACCGCGCCGCCGGCCCCGGCGTACGAACAGAGGGCCAGGAATGGCGAAGGCCCCCTTCCCGGACTGGGAAGGGGGCCTTCGCGCGTTGTAGCCCCGACCGGATTCGAACCGGCGCTACCGCCTTGAGAGGGCGGCGTGCTAGGCCGCTACACAACGGGGCCTTCGAAGAAGCGAGCTGAACTCTAGCAAGAGCCTCATCAACTCACTCGCTGGGGTACTAGGACTCGAACCTAGACTAACTGGACCAGAACCAGTCGGGCTGCCAATTACCCCATACCCCATGGGACGACCCTCCGCCCCGAGCCGGCGAAAGCGCCGGGGTGGTGAGCCGCGAAGCAGAATACCCGAGGCCGGTCGCGGACCCCAAAGCGACCGGGTCACTCACGCTTCGCCCCGGCTTGCCCCGCCTCGAATCCCTTGGGCACGTAGGTCGCGAGAGCGAAGTTCCGCTTGAGGAGTTCCTCGCGTACGCGGTTGCCGGTACGCCGGTCGATCACCGACCGCCAGATCTCGTTGCGGCGGAAGTGCCGGCCGCCGAGGGTCAGGAACTGCTCGTCCTGGGCGTACACCGAGTAGGAGTGCGGCAGCTCCCGGTCGGCGCGCAGCTCGCCCTCGAGGTAGCGGTCGCCGACCCCGGTCAGCACCTGGAACGTCGCGTCGGTGTCGTTGCGCACCTGCAGGTCGACGTAGTTGTAGAAGACGGCGCAGCCGGTGCCCCACGGAATCACCCGGCCGTTGTCGGGGAACGGGTCCCAGCCGTGCGCGGAGCGTTCGACGACGGTCAGCGGACTGTGCAGGAACATCCAGTGCAGCAGGTTGGCCAGCTGGCAGATGCCGCCGCCCAGGCCCGCGCGCGCCTTGCCGTTGGACAGCAGCATCCCGTCGACGAATCCGCGCCGCCTGGTCGCCTTTCCGACCGTACGGCAGAACGACAGCGTCTCCCCCGGCCTGATCAACAGTCCGGACACCCGGGGCGCTGCCAACCTGAGGTTGGCGACCTTGTTGTGCTGCAGCCACATCTCGCTCTCGCCCAACTGGCGCAGCAACAACGAGTTGTGCCGCTTCACCCGTACCGGCAGGGGTTCGGCGGCGCGCTCGCGCGCCCAGTGCGTGCCGGAGGTGAGCCAGCGCACCCGGCGGCGGGCGCGGTGCGCGGCGACCGCGAGCGGATACAGCGCGGGCGCGACCTGCGCGACCCGCCGGCGCTGCCCGGTCAGCGCGACCGGAAGCTCCCAGCCGTCGGCGACCAGGGATCGCAGCAACTCCTGCTCGGCCGGTGACAGCGGGCCGACCTCACCGGGCCCGGCCGCCTGCTCGGCGTCGGAGTTCGGTTGCCCTGCCCCGTCGATGAGTCCGTCGGTGAGTCCGTCGGTGGGTTCGGGCCGGTCGGGCTGGATCCGCCCAGGTGCGTACGCCATCAGTGATTCCCCCGTCGAGCACGCTGGTCGTCGCGTGTGCGCAGAGATCATGCATCGGCATCCGCCTTCCCGACCACCATGCGCAGGCAAATCCTGTGGCCGACGGCGGTTCGGTCCGGGCCTCGCTGCTCAGACGCCGACGTGGTGGTCGAGCGCGCGGCGGATCCTGGCCAGCGTGCGCTCGCGGCCCAGCAGGGTGAGCGACTCGAACAGCGGCGGCGACACCCTGCTTCCAGTGGCCGCCACGCGTACCGGTCCGAACGCCCGCTTGGGCCTGCGGCCGAGTTCGTCGACCAGGGTGCGCCGCAGAGCGCGTTCGATCGCCTCGTCGGTCCACTTCGGCAACGCCCGCAGCGCAGCCTCGGCGGCCTCCAGGACCGCCTTGGCGTCCTCGGTGAGGATCCGGGCGGCCTCCTCCGGATCGACGTCGAAGACGTGCTCGGGCACCAGCAGGAACGCCAGCATGCCGGCCGCCTCGGTGAGGTGCACGAGGCGTTCCTGGATCAGCGGGGCGGCGGACGCGACCGTGCGGGCCTGCTCCCGCGTCGGGGGTTCGCTCACCAGGCCGGCCCGGGTGAGGAACGGCATCGTCCGTGCGACGAGGTCGTCCGGGGGAAGTGCCCGGATCTTGTCGCCGTTGATGGCGTCCAGCTTGCGCGGGTCGAGCCGGCCGGCGGTCGCGCCCACGCGTTCGAGGTCGAACGACTCGACCAGCGCGTCCAGCGTCAGCTCCTCCCGGTCACCGCCCGGCGACCAGCCCAGCAGCGCGAGGTAGTTGACCATCGCCTCCGGGAGGTAGCCCTGGTCGCGGTACCACGAGATGCCCGCCGCCTTGTGCCACGACGACAGCGGCGAGCCGTCCGCGGCCAGGATGTCCGGGGTGTGGGTGTAGACGGGCAGGTCGGCCTCGGCCACCCCCATCGCCGCGTGGATGGCGATCTGGCGGGGCGTGGAGGCCAGCAGGTCGTCGCCGCGGACGATGTGGGTGATCCGCATCATGGCGTCGTCCACCGACACCGCGAGGTTGTAGAGCGGATACCCGTCGGAGCGCTGCACCACGAAGTCGGGCACGTTCGCGTGGTCGAAGACGATCTCGCCGCGGATGGTGTCGCGTACGACGGTGGAGCCTTCCGGCATCCGGAACCGGACCACCGGGCGCCTGCCCTCCCGGCGGTGCGCGGTGACCTGCGCGGTGGTGAGCTCGCGGCAGTTGCCGGCGTATCCGGACGGGAGCCCCTGGGTGCGCTGCTCGTCCCGCTCGCCGTCGAGTTCCTCCTGCGAGCAGTAGCAGTGGTACGCCGTACCGTCGGCGAGGAACCTGTCGACCCACTCGCGGTACAGCGGCAGGCGGTCGCTCTGGCGGTACGGCCCGAACTCACCGCCGACGTCGGGCCCCTCGTCCCAGTCCAGGCCCAGCCAGCGCAACGCGCCGAGCGTCCCGGCCACCGCGTCCGGTGAGACCCGGGACCGGTCGGTGTCCTCGATCCGGACCACGAAACTGCCGCCACAGTGGCGCGCCCATGCCCAGGAGTACAACGCCGTACGGATGTTTCCGACGTGCAGGTCACCGCTCGGTGAGGGCGCGAACCTGGTTCGGACGGGGGTCGAGCCCCTACTTGAACCCTCCCTAGCCATGCCCGATCACCCGGTTGGTGAGGGTGCCGAGGCCTTCCACGGTCACCGACACCTCCTCACCCACGCGCATGGGGCCGACGCCCGCGGGCGTACCGGTGAGGATGACGTCGCCCGGCAGCAGCGTCATGAAGCTGCTGACGTAGGAGATCAGCGAGGGGACGTCGTGGATCATCTGGGACGTACGCCCGGACTGGCGTACCTCCCCGCCCACGGTCGTGGTCACCGCGAGGTCGGACACGTCCAGGCTGGTCTCGATCCACGGGCCGAGCGGGCAGAACGTGTCGAACCCCTTGGCCCGAGCCCACTGCTTGTCCGACCGCTGCAGGTCGCGGGCGGTGACGTCGTTGCCGATGGTGTAGCCGAAGACGACCTCGGCGGCGCGCTCGACCGGCACGTGCCGGCAGATCCGGCCGATCACCGCGGCCAGCTCGCCCTCGTAGTGCAGGTCGGAAGTCTGCGGTGGGTGGACGATGCCGTCGCCGGGCCCGATCACGGAGGTGTTGGGCTTGAGGAAGACCAGCGGCTCCTCGGGCACCTCGTTGCCCAGCTCGGCGGCGTGCTCGGCGTAGTTGCGGCCGATGCCGATCACCTTGCTGCGGGGAATGACCGGGGCGAGCAGTCGCACGTCGGCGAGCGGCAGGCGTTCACCGGTCAACTGCACCTGGCGGTAGAGCGGATCTCCGTCGAGGACGGCGAGGACCTCCGTGCCTGGTTCACCTTCGACCGCGGCGTATCGGGGATCGTCGCCGGCGCTGAAGCGGGCGATGCGCAAGGGGCTCTGGCCTCCATCTGTCGGACTACCGGCGTCCGCAGCCTACCGGGCGCGGGTGGTACGCGCGGGTCGGCGTGGGGCGGACCCTCGGCGGCCGCGGGTACGGTGGCACCCGTGAGCCTGCCCAGTCCTCCCCGTCCGGCCCGTCGTCTGGCCGGCCCCGGGGAGTCCGTCCCGGCGGTGCGGGTGCTCCGCGAGCAGGAGTGGCAGGCGCGCCGGGACGCCCACTTCCGGAGGGTGGACGCCTGGCTGGCGCCCCACCTCGACCGGCGCGGGGAACGCCGGGCGCACCCGGTCGAGGACTTCCTGTTCACCTACTACTCCCAGCGGCCTGCCCGGCTGCGGCGCTGGCACCCCGGCGCCGGCGTGGTGCTGGCCGGCCCGGCCGCCAGGTCGGCGTACGGCGACAGCCGCGACTACACCACCGTGCCGGCCGGCGTGGTGGTCGATCCGGCCGCCCTCGCGGCCCGGGTCGACACCGTTCGCTGGATCCGGGACCTGCTGGCGGCGACCCGGGCGCGGCCCGCGTTCCTCGGCTGCTTCGGCCTGCACGAGTGGGCGATGGTCTATCGGCAGCCCCAGGAGGAGGTCCGGCACGCCGCGTGGCCGCTGCGCCTGGGCGCCGAGGGCACCGACCAGGTGGTGGAGACGCACCGGATCCGCTGCTCGCACTTCGACGCGTACCGCTTCTTCACCGAACCGGCGCGGCCGCGCAACACCCTGCGCCCGGCCCGGGAGACCCAGCGTGACCTCGAACAGCCCGGGTGCCTGCACGCCAACATGGACCTCTACAAGTGGGCGTACAAGATGTCACCGCACGTGCGCTCGGAGCTGGTCGCGGACTGTTTCGAGCTTGCCCGGGAGATCCGCGAGCTGGACATGCGGGCCTCGCCGTACGACCTGTCCGCGCTGGGCTACCGGCCGGTCCCGATCGAGACCCCGGAGGGCCGGGCGGAGTACGCCGCCGCGCAGCGTGGCTTCGCCGAGCGCGCCGGGGTGCTGCGCGACGCGCTCGTCAGAGCCTGCGACGACCTGCTCGAGCTCGCCGGTCAGGACGGGTCCTAGACCTGCCCGACCGCGGGAGCGGGCTCGGCGGCGGGCGCCGGCTCGACGCCCGCCCGCACCAGGGCGTACGTCACACCGTCCACCAGCGCCTCCCAGGACGCCTCGATGATGTTGTGCCCGACCCCGACGGTCTCCCACGACTCCTCGCCGTCGGACAGCTGGATCAGAACTCTGATCACGGCGTCGGTCCCGTGGCCGGCGTCGAGGATGCGGACGCGGTAGTCGATCAGGTCGAGCTTGTCCACCACCGGGTGCGCCTGCCCGATCGCCCCGCGCAGCGCCGCGTCCAGCGCGTTGACCGGGCCGTTGCCCTCGCCGGTGACGATCGTGCGTTCACCGCCGGCCCGCAGCTTCACGGTCGCCTCCGACAGCGCCTCCTCGCCGGGCTGGGAGTCGGTGAGCACCCGCCAGGACTCCACCTCGAAGAACGTCGGGCGTACGCCCTCGACCTCCTCGATCAGGAGCAGCTCGAACGACGCGTCGGCCGCCTCGAAGGTGTAGCCGCGCGCCTCCATCGCCTTCACCCGGTCGGTGATCCGGGTGACCAGTGCGCGGTCGCCGGCGAGGTCGTAGCCCAGCTCGCGGCCCTTCAGCTCGATGCTCGCCCGGCCGGCCATGTCCGACACCAGCAGCCGCATGTCGTTGCCGACGTCGGCCGGATCGGCGTGCTGGTAGAGGTTCGGGTCCACCTTGATCGCGCTGGCGTGCAGGCCCGCCTTGTGGGCAAAGGCCGACGCGCCGACGTAGGGCTGCCGGGAGTACGGCGGGATGTTGGTGAGCTCGGCGACCGCGTGGGCGATCCGGGTCGCCTCCGCCAGCGCGGCCGTGGGCACCAGACTCATGCCCCGCTTGAGCTGAAGGTTGGCGACGATGGTCACCAGGTCGGCGTTGCCGGTGCGTTCGCCGTAGCCGTTGAGCGTTCCCTGCACGTGGGTGGCGCCGGCGTCGACGGCGGCGATCGTGTTGGCCACCGCGCAGCCCGCGTCGTTGTGGCAGTGGATGCCCACCCGGGCGCCGGTGCCGGCGAGCACGTTCGCCACCACCTCGCTCACCTGGTCGGGCAGCATGCCGCCGTTGGTGTCGCACAGCGCCACCACGTCCGCGCCCGCCTCCGCTGCCACACGCACCACCTCCAGCGCGTACGCCGGATTGTCGCGGTAGCCGTCGAAGAAGTGCTCGGCGTCCAGGAAGACGCGCTGACCGCCGGCCCGCAGGAACTCCACGGTGTCGCGGACCATCGCGAGGTTCTCCGCCAGCGTGGTGCGCAGCGCGTGCTCGACGTGCCGGTCGTGGCTCTTGGCCACCAGCGTGACGACGCCGGCACCGGAGTCGCGCAGCGCGCGGACCAGCGGGTCGTCGGCGGCCGCCACCCCGGCCCGGCAGGTGGCGCCGAACGCCGCGAGCGTGGCCCGGCCGAGCCGGAGCTCCTCCCCCGCCCGGCGGAAGAACTCCGTGTCCTTCGGGTTGGCGCCGGGCCACCCGCCCTCGATGTAGCCGACCCCGAGCTCGTCGAGGTGGCGGGCAATCGCCAGCTTGTCCTCGACCGACAGGCTGAGACCCTCTTGCTGGGCCCCGTCGCGCAGCGTCGTGTCGTACACGTGGAAGTCGGTCATCGGGGGACGCTCCTTGCGAACCGGAAAATCGAACTCAGGTTGGGGGTTCGGGTGGGGCTCTCGTCGGCCCGGGGCTCGGTCGAGGGGTGGTGACCGGGCCGGACAAACAAAAAACCTCTCGCGGGGTGCGAGAGGTCTGCGCGCGGGACGGGGTGGTGTCCGGCGCGCCTAGGTAATGATCACGGTGTAGGAGGGGACCATGCGGGCCAGTGTGGCACACCCACGTGCGTCCGGTCACGTGACCCACCGTTCCCGGCCGGTTCCGGGCCGTCCAGGGGGCGTCCGGCCGCGCCCCCGTCCGTACCCCGGGCCGCGCCCGGGATGCCGGTCCGGTCCGCGGATGCGAGGTGGGTACAGGCTGAACGATGCCGTCCGGGCAGCCGCCTGGATTCTTCCGCGGAAGAATCCCCCGACCTCCGCGCTCGCGATGGGCGACCGGCCACTCGGCAGCCGGACAAGCGTGAAAGCGAGAGGTTGCCCGGACCACCGCGGGTCTTAACACTCCTTCGCGAAGGAGCCGCTCGCAGCAGAAGCGTGAAGCGGTACGGCGGTTCTGGCCACCCGAGTGCTTCACACTTCAGCCCGCCGGGCATCCACGGCGGAGCGGCTGAACAACGGCTCGCCGCGTGCCACCCGCCCGGTCAGCGGGCACGCCTGTTACTCGGGGTGCGACGGGATACCGGTTGAGCCGGACGCCGGGAGTTGGTTAGGGTCTGGTCCGTGGGCAGCTGATCGGAACTCAATTCCCTGCGCCGCGTGGTGATCCACCCGCGGCTCCCTTCGAGTTCCCCGGGATCCCATGCCTGCCCCCACTGCCTTCTCCGTTTCCGCTGCACCTTCTGCTTCTGGCACTGCCTCTGCCGCTGCTTCTGTCGCTGCTTCCGGCACTGCTTCTGGCGCGTCCGCCGGCTCTCCCTCCGGCACCTCGGCGGCGCCCGTCCTCACCGCGTCCGGTCTGACGAAGACGTACGACGGCGAGCCGTTGTTCGCCGACGTGAGCCTGGTCGCCCACGCGGGCGAACGCCTCGGCCTGGTCGGCGAGAACGGCGCCGGCAAGTCCACCTTGCTCCGCATCCTCGCCGGCCGGGACCATGCCGACCGCGGGTCGGTGCGGTACGGCCCGCACGACCGGGTGGGATACCTCGACGCCCAGGTCGCCGACACCACCACGACGATCCGCGCGTTCCTGGACGCCGGACTCGGTGAGATCGCCGAACTCAGCACCCGGATGCGGGCGCTGGAGGCGGCGATGTCGGCCGGCGCCGAGGATGCCGACCGTGCCGAGGATGCCGACCGTGCCGAGGGTGCCGACGGTGCCGGCGCCGGAGGTGCAGGCGACGACGTGCTGGCGGAGTACGCCGCGGCACAGGACCGGTTCGCCCTCCTGGGTGGCTGGCAGGCACAGGCACGGGCGGACGAGGTACGCCACCGGCTTGGGGTCGCCGACCTCGACCTGGACCGCAGCCTGGGCGACGTCAGCGGTGGCGAACAGGCCCGCGTCCTGCTCGCCCGGCTGTTGCTGGAGGAACCCGGCATCCTGCTGCTGGACGAACCCACCAACCACCTCGACGCCACCGGCCTCGCCTGGCTGGGCGAGTACCTCAGCGGCTATCGCGGAGTGGTGGTCTTCGTCACCCACGACCGCGCGTTCCTCGATCACCTGGTGCACCGGATCGTCGAGCTCGACGTGCTCACCGACCGGGCGGAGTTCTACGTCGGCGGCTACACCGCCTACCGCGAGGAGAAGCGCAGGCGCCGCGTCCGGTTGCTCGCCGACCTGGAGGCGCAGGAGAAGTTCCGCCGCCGGCTGGAGCAGGACATCGAACGCACCGCCAACCAGGCCTTGCGTACCGAACTCGGCACCCACAACGACAAGGCCCGCCGCTACGCCAAGAAGGTGGCCCGCAAGGCGAAGGCGCGCGAGCGCAGGTTGATGCGGGAGATGACCTCGGCGCGCTGGCTGGAGCGACCGGAGGAACGACCGCCGCTGGTGCTCGGTCTTTCCGGTGACCCGTCGCCGGAGGAGGTGATGGTGGGTGTCACCGATCTGGTCGCCGATCGGGGGAACGGCCCGCTGTGGCAGGCGTTCTCGGCGTCCGTACGAGGCGGCGAACGGGTGCTCGTCTCCGGGGAGAACGGCACCGGCAAGTCCACCTTGCTCTCGCTGCTGAGCGGTGCACTCACCCCGGCCGCCGGCACGGTGCGGCTCGCCCGCGCCCCCGGCGTCCTGCCGCAGGTGCATGACAACCTTCCGTTGACACTGCCCGCGCTGGACTACCTGCGTAGTCAGGTGCCGATCTATGAGGAGGATGCCGAACGCCTGCTGGACTCCTACCTCTTCGACGCCGACCAGATCCGCCGCCCACTGGGCACGATGTCGGCGGGTGAGATCCGCCGGGTGCTGCTGGCCTGCCTGGTCAACGGAGGTTCGGACCTGCTGTTGCTGGACGAGCCGACCAACTACCTGGACTTCGAGTCGCTGGACGTGCTGGACGAGGCGCTCGCGGGCTACGGCGGAACGCTGATCGCGGTCAGCCACGACCAGCGCTTCGCCGAGAGCTTCCGGCCCACCCAGCGCTGGGAGTTGCACCGGCAGCCGGACGGTCCGGCGTACTGGCGGGTGACCTCGGAGGTGGCCCCGTAGCCGTGCCCGGGCCCTGACGGCGGACCAGCAGGTCGCCGAGGGCGGTGCGCCGGTGCAGCACGGAACGCCCGGTTCGCACGGTGGTGATCAGCCCGGCTCCGCGCAGTGCCGCGGTATGCGCGGACACCGTGGCGTTGCCGACCCCGAGCAGCCGGGCGAGGTCGCTGGTGGTGTGCCCGTCGGCGAGCAGGAGCAGCAGCCCGAAGCGGGTCCGTCCGAGCACCTCGGCCAGCCCGGCGCGAGCATCGCCCGCGGGACCGGTCCGCCCCACTCCGTCCGTGGGAAGCGGTGTCCCCTGGCCGGCCGCATAGGTGAGGACGACCGGCAGGTCCGGCAGCGCCGGCAGGTCGCAGACCAGCGGGTGGCCGGTCCAGTGGAACGTCGGCATCAGCACCAGGCCACGCCCGGCCACGTCGACGTCCTGCTCGACCGATGCGTCCACCTCCCACACCTGGCCGCGCAGGCGCGCACCCGTCACCAGGCCACGAAGCGCGGCGCCGATCCCGTGCTCGGCGACCGTCGCCGCGTGCCTGGTGAACTCCCCGTGGTGCAGGTCCTGCACCACACCCCACACCGGACGGATGGCAGTCTCGAACGCCGCATGCTGACCCCGGCGCAACACCTCCCACGCGTCGGCCTCGCCCCGGTGCAGCGCACGGATCCACGTCGGCACGGGCTTCGCCGCCGGGGCAGGTGCGTACACGCGTTCCAGCTCGGCACGGACGAGCTCCGGCCGCCAGGTCCGCGGCCGGTCCAGCGCCGCCGGCAACGTGTCGTCGTACACGTCCAGGAATCCCGGCGCCGCCCCGGCCGGCACCAGGTCGCCGATCGGCCGCACGGTCGCGGGCAGGGAACGCGCCATCCGCCGGCGCCAGGCGCCGAACAGCAACCCGCCGTCGGTCCGGCCCATCATCAGCAAGGCCGTGTTCAGCTCCAGCAGCGGCGCCGGCCGGGTCGCGAACCGGACCCCGGCCAGGTCGTCGGCGGTGAGGCGGATGCGGATCATCGTTTCCCCCGGTCGCGCAAGCCGTCAGGACCGACCTCGAGCTCCAGGGCCGGCCTTGTAGGCAAGCCTTCTGGGTCAGGTCGAAACCATGGTGTCGGTTCCGGACGCGGGACACCATGCGGTTCATGTCCCACGTACGAGTGAATCCCGATCATCGCGGACCTGCTCGGCCGTCCCGGCGGGCCGTCACCGTCTCGGCCGTCCTCGGCGCCGTCCTGGCCGCCTCCGGCACGGACGTCGCGACGGCCGGCCCCGCCTCGGCCGGGGTACGCCTGCGGCTGCCGGCTCCGACCGGACCGCACCCGGTCGGGCACACCACCTGGTACCTCGTCGACCGTTCCCGGCGCGACCCGTGGGACGGCACCGTCCCGGTCCGCGAGCTCATGGCAACGGTGTTCTATCCCGCCCGCAGCGTCCGGCGTCACCCGCCGGCGCCGCAGCTGAGCCCGGCCACGGCAGCGGTGTTCGGCGCGCTGGGCCCCTACCAGCATCCGGGGTTGCCACCGGCCGGGGTGGACTGGGCGGCGACGATGACGCACGCGCACCGGGACGCGCCGGCCGTGCCCGTGCGCCGGCCCGTACTCCTCTACAGCCCGGGCGGCGGCGACCCGCGCGGCTTCGGCGCCGGCCTCGCCCAGGACCTCGCCAGTCACGGCTTCGTGGTGGTGACCGTCGACCATCCCGGCGACGCGCTGGTGGTGGAGTTTCCCGGTACGACCGACTTCCGCGGCGACGTGATCCGCACCACCGCGTTCCGCGAGGACCCACGTTCGAACCCGGCGACGTTCGCCACCATGATCGCGACCCGGATCGCGGACCTGCGGTTCGTACTCGACCAGGTGGAGGTGCTGGCCGCGGGCGGCAACCCGGACGCCGGCGGGCGGGCCCTTCCACCCGGGCTGGCCCGCGCGGTCGACCAGCGCCGGATCGGCGTGTACGGACACTCGGCGGGTGGCACGACGGCGGCCCAGACGGCGTACGACGACCGCAGGGCCGGCGCGGCGATCGACCTGGAGGGCTACCTGGACCACCCGGGCGAGCAGCCCGGCGAGCCGGGGCCGTTGTTTCCCGTAGCGGAGTACGGCGTCAACCGGCCCTTGCTCCTGTGGGGAACCGACGGTTTCCCCGACCGGGCGGGGATGGAGCGTGCCTGGCGGGTGGTGCTCGCGCACCCGGGCGGATGGACCACGCGGCGGGAGCTCCACGACGCCGCGCACTGGGCGTTCACCGACTTCGCCGCGTTCGCACCCCAACTACAGCAGGCAGGGCTGATGACCGCGGCCGCGCGGACCGACCTGGTCGGCGCGATCGAGCCGGCAAGGTCGGTGCCGGCCGTCCGGACCGGCGTACGGGAGTTCTTCGTTCGTCACCTGGGCGCGTAGCGGCGCACCCCGAGGAGCGAGAGCAGGCGGACGGCACGTCGCCGGGCCGGACCGGGCTCGGGTGCGGCGAGCGGCCGCGCCTGTCCACGTTGGCGCGGGATGTGAACAGCCGGGCGGTACGGCGCGCAGGGCCGGGGCTTGCGGGCGAGCCGGGCCAACTGGATGGCCGCGACCTCGCGGTGCAGGTCCGCGATCCGGGCATGGGCAAGGTCGTTGAGCATCAGGTTGTGCATGAGCATGGGTCGCAGAGCCTTCGTGTGCCGGGTGTACCTGTGGTGGTGTGCAGGTACCCGGCGGCACGGCCGCGGGAAACGTCTGCCGCCGCGCCGCCCGGACGGCCGCGACGCTCAGGTCAGCGGTATCTCCAGCTCCTCCGGGTCGAACTCGCCGTCCTTGGCCCCGGCCAGGAACGCCTCCCACTCGTCCTCGGTGAACACGAGCACCGGGCCGTCGGGATCCTGGGCGTTGCGCATGCCGATGAGTTCGTCCACGAAGGCGACCTCGATGTCACCGCCGGCCACGGAGGAGCGCCACTCGGCGCGGTCCAGATCGAAGGTGCCCTTGAGGCGGTGGTTCACGCCTGCGCTGTCGTGGGTCGGTCGTTCGGTCATGTGTGGTGCGTACTCCCTGTGTGAGGATCGGCCCGCGCGGGGCGCCGGAGAAGGCCGGGCGCCACCGCGATCCCGTTGCGCAGGAGTCAACGTACTCCCATTGATGCCCGCGCGCACACAGAGTTTCGGTTCGTACGCGCTGAGTGAGACGAGAGGTCAGCAGACGCGGTGCAGCCAGTCGTAGGTGTCCTCGGTCCGGCCGTACTGGATGTCCAGCAGCTGCTGTCGGATCCGGGTGGTGACCGGCCCGGCGCCGCCGTCGCCGATCACCAGCTCGCCCTGGCGCGAACGCAGAGTCCCGACCGGGGTGAGCACGGCGGCGGTGCCGCAGGCGAAGACCTCGGTGATCCGCCCGGACGCGGCACCCTCGCGCCACTCGTCGATGCCGATCCGGCGTTCCTCGACCTTGTGCCCGGCCTCGGTGGCCAGGGTGATGATCGCCTCGCGGGTGATGCCCTCGAGGATGGTGCCCAGCTCGGGGGTGACGATCTGGCCGTCGTCGTAGACGAAGTAGAGGTTCATCCCGCCGAGCTCCTCCACCCAGCGGCGGTCGACCGCGTCCAGGAACGCCACCTGGTCGCAGCCGTTCGCGATCGCCTCCTGCTGCGCGACCAGGCTGGCGGCGTAGTTGCCGCCGCACTTCGCCGCACCCGTGCCGCCGAGGGCCGCCCGAGTGTAGTCCTCGGAGAGCCAGATCGAGACCGGCTTCACTCCCTGGGAGAAGTACGCCCCGGCCGGGGACGCGATCACCACGAAGCTCACCTGCTGGGCCGGCCGCACCCCGAGGAAGACCTCGGAGGCGAACATGAACGGGCGGAGGTACAGGCTCGCCTCACCGCCGTTGGGCACCCACGCCTCGTCCACCGTGACGAGGGTGTCGAGCGCCGTCACGAAGTCGTCAACCGGGAGTTGCGGCAACGCCATCCGGGCGGCCGAACGCTGGAACCGGGCCGCGTTGGCTTCCGGCCGGAACGTCCACACCGAGCCGTCGGCGTGGCGGTAGGCCTTGAGCCCCTCGAAGATCTCCTGCGCGTAGTGGAGGACCGCCGTGGCCGGGTCGAGGGCGATCGGCCCGTAGGGCTTGACCACCGCGTCGTGCCAGCCCTGCTCGGGGGTCCACGTGACCGTGACCATGTGGTCGGTGAAGTGCTTGCCGAATCCCGGTGCGGCGAGGATCTCCTCCCGGCGCGCGGTGGGCACCGGGGAGTAGGAGAGCTGCTGGCGGAACTCGAGGCTTGCGGTCATGGCTGCACCGTACCCAATCGTTGCTCGACCCGCGGAGGCTGAGATCCCTCGCACGGCCCTCCGGCGCCCACGCGAGGAGGGAGATGACGTACGAAATCCGGCGAACGGACAGCCGGTAGGACAAACGAGAACCGCCGCCCACGCGGATCGCGGACGGCGGCTGGCTCCGAGGCGGAGAACGCGACGGAACCCTAGTTCGATACTCGCTCGGCGATGTCGTCGCCGATCTGGCTGGTCGTGCGGGCCGGCGCGTCCACCCGGGCCGCGATGTCGAACGCGACCGCATCCTCGACACGCTGGGCCGCGGCCTGCTCGCCGACGTGGCCGAGCAGCAGCGCGGCGGACAGGATCGCCGCCGTCGGGTCGGCCTTGCCCTGCCCGGCGATCGACGGTGCGGAGCCGTGCACCGGCTCGAACATCGACGGCGCGGTGCGGTCGGGGTTGACGTTGCCGCTGGCGGCCAGGCCGATTCCGCCGGTGACGGCCGCGGCCAGGTCGGTGAGGATGTCGCCGAAGAGGTTGTCGGTGACGATCACGTCGAACCGCTCCGGCTCGGTCACCAGGAAGATGGTCGCCGCGTCCACGTGGAGGTAGTCGACAGTCACGTCGGGGAACTCCGGCGCCACCTCGGCCACGATCCGCGACCAGACACCGCCGGCGTGCACGAGGACGTTGGTCTTGTGCACCAGCGTGAGCCTGCCCCGCCGGCCCTGCGCCCGGACGAACGCGTCCCGCACCACGCGTTCGACCCCGAACGCGGTGTTGACGCTGACCTCGGTGGCCAGCTCCTGCGGGGTGCCCCTGCGGACCACGCCGCCGTTTCCGACGTACAGCCCCTCGGTGCCCTCGCGGACGACCACGAAGTCGATCTCGGCGTCGGAGGCGAGCGGCGTCGGCACGCCCGGGAAGCTGCGCGACGGGCGGAGGTTGACGTAGTGGTCGAGCTCGAACCGCAGCCGCAGCAGCAGGCCGCGCTCGAGGATGCCGGCCGGAAGGTTCGGATCGCCCGGACGGCCACCGACGGCACCGAGCAGGATCGCGTCGTGCTGGCGAAGCTCGTCGAGCACGGTGTCGGGGAGCACCTCGCCGGTGGCGAGGTAGCGCTGTGCGCCGAGGTCGTAGTGCGTCGGGTCGACCTTGATGTCGTACGCCGGGCAGACCGCCGACAGGACCTTCAGTGCCTCCTCGGTGACCTCGGGGCCGATGTAGTCGCCGGGGATCACCGCGAGACGGATGCTCTGCGCCATGGGCTCACCGTACTTCGTCATGTCCACATCCCGACACGCAGGTCTTGCGATATGGACGATCGTCGGGTGCGGGAAACGAGGAGATCAGGGGTGTGGCTACCGGACGGGTACGTGCGCGTAGACGTCGCGCCGGTCGGCCCCGAAGGACCCCGACGACACCGGCGACTCCGACTCCACCTCGCTCCGGCCGCCGTTGTCGCGGCGGTCCATGGCTTCCTGCAGGGCGCGATAGGCCAACTGCTGGGCCTCGGTCATGGGTGAATCTCCTTTCTGGGCAGCAAAGGACGTATACCCACATTCACCTGGCCGACATTAGTAGGGCGCCCTAGTAGTTGTCTCGTCAGACGGCCCGTTGTCTCGGATTGCGAGATCCGGTCGGACCTTGTGCCAAACTCTGGCCGCATGAGTGCTCCGCCCCAGATCCCCGGTGTGGTCACCCGCGCCCACCAGCTCTCCCGCCGGCGCGGCTTCGTGTCCTCCTGCCGCAACGAGACCGGCTGGCTGCTCGCCTCGCTCGCGGCCTCGCGCAACGGCACCCTCGCCGAGTCGGGCACCGGCTGCGGCGTCGGCTCGGCCTGGCTGCGCAGCGGGATGCGGGCCGGCTCCCGGCTCGTCACCGCCGAACACGACTCCGGCCTGGTCGAGGCGGTCCGGGAGATGTTCGCCGGCGACGAGCCGGTCGACGTCCTGGAGGCCGACTGGAAGGAGCTCGCGGCGCGGGCGCCGTTCACGCTGTTGTTCCTCGACGTACGCGAGGCCAAGCGGGCCGGGCCGGATCTTGCCGCCGAACTCGTCGAGCCGGGCGGTCTGGTCGTGCTCGACGACTTCACGCCCTGCGCCACCTGGCCGCCGATGTACCAGGGGCGGGTGGACGCCACCCGGCAGCAGTGGCTCCTCGACCCGCGGTTCACCACCGTCGAGGTGATGGTGGCCGTCGACGCCAGCGTGCTGATCGCGACCAGGAACTGAGCCGGCACCCGGATATCCACAGGCGGTGCGAAGATCGGGGCGGACTCCGACAGAAGGTGCGTACGGTAAGTAGGCCAGGTACGCAGTGAGCGGGAGCGCAACATCGGGGGATGCATGCTCCGCATCGAGTTCACCACGCAGGATCTCAACCGGCTCCGGGTGTCCGGCGACGTCCACCCGTTGTGGGAGACCGTGCTGAGCCTGCAGCTGTTGCAGAACCGGCACGCCGCACTCACCTTCGATCCGTGGCGCCGCCAGGTGCGCGCGGCACTGGCCCGCAGCGGCCTCGTGCCTACGACGACGGTGCTGACGCTCGTCTGCCCGCATGCGGAGTACTTCCCGGACTTCCTCACGCCCGGCAACGGCTGCGCGAGCCTGGACGAGGGGCTCGACACGGTGCTGTCGACGCCGAAACCCCGGCTGGAGCAGGAGCTCTCGCGGCTCGCTCCCCAGCGCGCGATGCCTCCGGTGATCCAGCGGCTCGCCCGCGGCGAGCCGACGGCGCTGCGCTGGCTGGGTGAGTCGCTGCGGCGCTACTACGACGCCGCGGTCGCGCCCTATCTGCAGGCGATCCGCGCCACGATGGCTGCCGACCGCCCGCGCCGTTCCGATGCGGCGCTCGCCGGCGGGGCCGAGGGGCTGCTGGCGACCTACCAGAACGAGCTCACCTGGCGCGGTGACGCACTGGAGTGCGCGTACCCCGTCGACCAGGAGCTGATCCTGGCGGGCCGGCCGCTGAGCCTGGTCCCGTCGTTCTTCTGTGCTCGCCGGCCGGTGACCCTGGCCGATCCGGACCTGCCGCCGGTGCTCGTGCATCCGCTGCGGCCGGCTCCCGGCTGGCTGGACGCGCCGACCGATCCGGCCAGCACCCTGGACGCTCTCGGTCAGCTGCTCGGGCACACGCGCGCACAGGTGCTGGACCTCCTCGACGTACCCATGTCGACCGGCCGGATCGCGGCCGAGCTGCACCTTGCCCCCGCCAGCGCCAGCCGGCACGCGACCGTGCTGCGCGAGGCGGGCCTGCTCACCTCGCAACGGCAGCAGCGAGAGGTGCTGCACCGGCGTACTCCGCTGGGTGACGCGATGCTGAACGGCGTTCTGCACAAGGCGATCTGAGGGCAGGGCTGCCAGAACCCCGCCGGACACGACAGGCGGCGGGCCGGCTGTCGCCGACCCGCCGCTTCTGCGCTGCTGGTGATGGTGCTGGACGGATGATCCCGATCAGGCGATCCCGGACCAGTTACCGATGTAGTCGTGACCCGCAGCGTCGTCGTAGAGGAAGATCGTCACCGACTGCCCTTCCGGCAGCGGGTAGGACTTCTCGATGTGGGTGCCGCCGGACAGCCCGCCGCGGATCGATTCGATGGTCTCGGGCTGACCGGGGAGCCGATAGCGAACCTGGTAGTAGAAGCTGTCGCCGTCCTTCGCGTTGTCGTACAGCCACACCTGCTCGCCATACGGGTGGAACTCCAGCTTGCCGAGGTAGAGGCCGTTGCGGGTGATGTCGATTTTGAACGCCCGGCCCCCGGGGTCGTACTTGAAGTACGTGCCGTCGATGACGTCGGAAATCGAGCACGGACAGTTGCTGGTGTTCCGGTAGTGCGCGGTGGTGTTCGGATCCGGCGAGTACGCCTGGGCCGGCGCACCCATGGCCAGTACGGCTCCGGCCGCCAGACCCGCCCCCGCGACGAGTCCCGCGATCCTTCGTGGCATGCGCATCGTGCGCTGTCTCCGTTCCCGGGCCCTTGGCCCGTTGGGGTTTCGTTCTGCCGGGACTCATCATCGGCGGCAGAACGGCAGCCGGGAAACGGATTCGACCACAACGAAAACCAACGCATACCCAACGCGAACCAGCGCACCGATCGAGGTTCGATCGGTGCGCTGGTCGCGTAACTGTCGTTGCTGCGAAGGGACTTCGCGCCGCTCGCGGGTCAGTCGTCCAGGTCGATGGCGCGGACGCCCTCGGCACTGATCTCCTGGGCGATCTCGTCAAGCGCGGCTTGCGGGATGGTCGAGTCGACCGTCATCGCGGCCAGGGCCTCTCCCCCGCGACGGTCCCGGCTCACCTGCATGCCGGCGATGTTGACCCCGGCCGCACCGAGGATCCGGCCGACGATGCCGACCACGCCGGGCCGGTCGACGTACCGCAGCACCGCCATGTGCGACGTGAGCTCGATCTCGATGTCGAACCCCTCGACCTCGACCAGCCGCTCGATGTGCCGCGGGCCGACCAGGGTGCCGCCGACCGAGACCTGCCGGCCGTCGGCGAGCGTGCCCCGCAACGTGACGAGGTTGCGGAAGTCGGGGCTCTCGGGGTCGGTACGCAGGCGTACCTCCAGGCCGCGCTCGGCCGCGAGCAAGGGGACGTTGACGTAGGAGACCTGTTCCTCCACGACGGAGGCGAAAACGCCTTTGAGGGCCGCGAGTTCGAGCACCTTGACGTCGTGGTCGGTGATCTCGCCGCGGACCTCCACGTCCATCTGCACGGCCACCTCGCCGGCCAGCGCGGTGAAGATCCGGCCGAGCTTCTCCGCCAGCGGGATGCCGGGCCGGACATCCTCGGCGATGACGCCGCCCTGCACGTTGACCGCGTCGGGTACGAGCTCACCGGCCAGCGCCAGCCGCACCGAACGGGCCACCGCGACGCCTGCCTTCTCCTGCGCCTCCGCGGTGCTCGCGCCGAGGTGCGGGGTCGCCACGACGTTGGGCAGCTCCAGCAGGGGCGAGTCGGTGCACGGCTCGGTGGTGAACACGTCGATGCCGGCGCCGCCCAGCCGGCCCTCCTTCAGCGCGACGTACAACGCGTGCTCGTCGATGATGCCGCCGCGGGCGGCGTTGACGACCAGCGCGTCGGGCTTCATCGTGGCCAGCTGGGCCTCGCCGACCAGCCCCAGCGTCTCCGGAGTCTTCGGCAGGTGGACGGTGATCGCGTCGGCGACCTCGAGAAGCTCCTCCAGCGGAACCAGCCGGACGCCCATCTGGGCCGCCCGGCCGGGCTGGACGTAGGGGTCGTACGCCACCACCTTCATCCCGAAGGCCGCCAGCCGCTGGGCGACGAGGACGCCGATCCGGCCGAGGCCGAGTACGCCGAGGGTCTTGTCGTACAGCTCGACTCCGCCGAACTTGCTCCGCTTCCACTCCCCCGCGCGCAGCGACGCGTCGGCCGCCGGAACCCGCCGGGCCACCGCGAGCAGCAGCGCGATCGCGTGCTCGGCGGCGGAGATGATGTTGGACTGCGGGGCGTTGACCACCATGACGCCGGCCTGGGTGGCGGCCCGGACGTCCACGTTGTCCAGCCCGACGCCGGCGCGGGCGACGACCTTCAGCCGGCGGGCGGCGGTCAGCGCCTCCGCGTCGACCTTGGTGGCGCTGCGGACGAGGAGCGCGTCGACGTCGGCCAGCGCGGGCAGGAGGGCGGACCGGTCGGCACCGTCGCAGTGCCGGATCTCGAAGTCGTCGCCGAGGACGTCCAGGGTGGCGTCGGACAGTTCCTCCGCGATGAGGACGACCGGCCGGCGCGCGGCGCCCGAGGTCACGGACGAGCCGCCGGAGATGACGGCCGCGCCTGGTGTGGCAGGGGCGGGCGTTTCCGGGGTGGCGGATCCTGCCGAAATGGGGGGGTTCACGGCTGCAGGCCTCCAGCACGTCGCAAGGGCGAGGGATGGTCCCCCGAGCACGACGTTGGGCCCGGCACTTGCGGTCAGGATAACCAGGCCGGCCGCGCGGCGCAGTGACGGCGCCGGGTCCGGTCGGGGATGGCCGAACCCTCACCCGTCGCCGGCCCCGTGGCCCGGTCCGGAAACGACGAGGTGGGAAGACCTGTGGGCGCTACAGAGACCCACAGGTCTTCCCACCTCGTGCGGAAAGCTGCTCGCCTGGTCCCGACCGCGGACCCGGCGGGCCGTACGTCAGCCGCGGGAGGCGGTGCCCTCGACGTAGTCGTCGTCGTGGCTCTTCACCCAGGCCATCAGCTTGCGCAGGTCACGGCCGACGGTCTCGATCGGGTGCTTCTCCGACTGCTCGCGGAACTTCCTGAACTCCGGACCACCGGCGTCCTGGTCGTCGATGAAGCGCTGCGCGAACGTGCCGTCCTTGATGTCGGCGAGGACGTCGCGCATCCGGGCCTTCACCGACTCGTCGATGATGCGCGGGCCGGACACGTAGTCGCCGTACTCGGCGGTGTCGGAGATCGACCAACGCTGCTTGGCGATTCCACCCTCGTACATCAGGTCGACGATCAGCTTCAGCTCGTGCAGGCACTCGAAGTAGGCGACCTCGGGCTGGTACCCGGCGTCGATGAGGGTCTCGAAGCCCGCCTGGATCAGTGCCGAGGCGCCGCCGCACAGCACGGCCTGCTCGCCGAAGAGGTCGGTCTCGGTCTCCTCGGTGAAGGTCGTCTTGATGCCGCCGGCACGCAGGCCGCCGATGGCCTTGGCGTACGCAAGGGTGAGCGGCCAGGCATCACCGGTGGCGTCCTGCTCGACCGCGACGAGCACGGGAACACCGCGCCCCTCGGTGTACTCGCGGCGGACCAGGTGGCCGGGCCCCTTGGGCGCGACCATCGCCACGTCCACCCCGGCCGGCGGCTTGATGTAGCCGAACCGGATGTTGAACCCGTGGCCGAAGAACAACGCGTCGCCGTCGGCGAGGTTGGGCTCGACCGCCTCGGCGTACAGCTTCCGCTGCACCGGGTCCGGCGCCAGGATGACGATCAGGTTGGACTCCTCCACCGCCTCCGCCGGCGTGAGGACCCGAAGGCCCTCCGCCTCGGCCTTGGCACGGCTCTTCGAGCCCTCGGGCAGGCCGACGCGGACGTCGACACCGGAGTCCCGCAGCGACAGCGCGTGGGCGTGGCCCTGACTGCCGTATCCGAGAACGGCGACGGTACGACCCTGGATGACCGCGAGATCGGCATCGTCGTCGTAGAACAGCTCTGCCACAACTTCTCCTTTACGCGAGTTACGCGTTCATATCGAGTGGGGTCGTACGAGGAGTACGGCCCCGGAATGTGTTCCGGCGGTCAGGCGACTCGGCGTGGCCCCCGAAGTGGAGGGCCGGTCGAGCCCCGCTTTCAGGCGCTCCGCTCACCCACCCGGTCCAGGGAGCGCAGCGTCCGGTCTGTGATGGAACGGCCGCCGCGCCCGACGGCGACCATGCCGGACTGCACGAGCTCGCGGATGCCGTAGGGCTCGAGGACCCGCAGCATCGCGTCGAGCTTGTCCGGGCTGCCGGTCGCCTCGATCGTCACGGTATCGGTCCCGACGTCGACCACCTTCGCCCGGAACAGCTGGACCGTCTCCAGCACGCTGCCCCTGGCCTGGCCGTCGGCCTTCACCTTGACCAGCAGCAGCTCCCGCTGCACCGAGGTGGAGGGTTCGAGCTCGACGATCTTGATGACGTTGACCAGCTTGTTGAGCTGCTTGGTCACCTGCTCCAGCGGGAGCTCCTCGACGTTGACCACGATCGTCATCCGGGAGATCTCCGGGTGCTCGGTCGGGCCGACCGCGAGGGAGTCGATGTTGAAGCCGCGCCGGGAGAAGAGTCCGGCTATCCGAGCCAGGACACTGGGTTTGTTCTCGACCAGCACCGAGAGCGTGTGTCGGGACATGTGCCTCGTCCTTGTCCTTTCGAGGGGGCCGGCTGCGACGACCGGCAGGACGCGAACGTCCTTTCCGAGTCGGCGACGCTGCGGGTCTAGAGGTCGTCGTTCTCCCAGACCGGCGCCAGGTCGCGCGCGATCTTGATGTCGTCGTTGCTGGTGCCGGCCGCCACCATCGGCCACACCATGGCGTCGCGGTGGACCACGAAGTCGATCACCACCGGGACGTCGTTGATCGCCATCGCCTTGGCCAGCACGTCGTCGACGTCCTCGGCCTTGTCACAGCGCAGTCCCACACAGCCGTACGCCTCGGCCAGCTTGGCGAAGTCGGGGATCCGGCTGGAGTGCAGGTCGGTGTTGGAGTAGCGGCCCTCGTAGAAGAGCGTCTGCCACTGGCGGACCATGCCGAGGCTGGAGTTGTTGATCACCGCGACTTTGATCGGGATGTTGTCCAGCGCGCAGGTGGCCAGCTCCTGGTTGGTCATCTGGAAGCAGCCGTCGCCGTCGATCGCCCAGACGGTGGCGTCGGGCCGGCCGACCTTGGCGCCCATCGCGGCGGGGACGGAGAAGCCCATCGTGCCGAGTCCGCCGGAGCTCAGGAACGTGCCGGGGTTCTCGTACGACACGAACTGCGCGGTCCACATCTGGTGCTGGCCCACGCCCGGGACGTAGACCGCCTCCGGCCCCGCGATCCTGCCGATCCGCTCGATCACCTGCTGCGGCGACAGCGAACCGTCGTCGGGCTTGTCGTAGCCCAGCGGGTAGCGGGAACGCCACTCCTCCAGCAGCCGCCACCAGGCGGTGTAGTCGCCGGCGCGGCCGGCGGCGTGCTCGGCCTGCAGCGCGACCACCAGGTCGGCGACGACCTCCCGGCAGTCACCGACGATCGGCACGTCGGCGGTGCGGTTCTTGGAGATCTCGGCCGGGTCGATGTCGGCGTGCACGACCTTCGCCCGGGGTGCGAACGTGTCCAGCTTCCCGGTCACCCGGTCGTCGAACCGGGCGCCCAGGCTGATCAGCAGGTCGGCCTGCTGCAGCGCGCCGACCGCCGCGACGGTGCCGTGCATACCCGGCATGCCGAGGTGCAGCTGGTGGCTGTCGGGGAACGCGCCGCGGGCCATCAGCGTGGTGACCACCGGGATCCCGGTCATCTCGGCCAGCACCCTCAGCTCCCGGGCGGCCCGGGCGCGCAGCACCCCGCCGCCGACGTAAAGCACCGGGCGCCGGGCCTCGCTGATCAGCCGGGCGGCCTCGCGGACCTGCTTGGCGTGCGGGCGGCTCACCGGGCGGTAGCCGGGCAGGTCGACGCCGGCCGGCCACTCGAACGTGGTCATCGCCTGCATCGCGTCCTTGGACACGTCGACCAGGACCGGGCCGGGCCGGCCGGTGGAGGCGATGTGGAACGCCTCGGCGATCGTGCGCGGGATCTCCGCCGGGTCGGTGACGAGGAAGTTGTGCTTGGTGATCGGAAGCGTGATGCCCTGGATGTCGGCTTCCTGGAAGGCGTCGGTCCCGATCGAGCTCGCGGCGACCTGGCCGGTGACCGCGACCATCGGCACGGAGTCCATGTAGGCGTCGGCTATCGGGGTGACGAGGTTGGTGGCCCCGGGCCCGGAGGTCGCCATGCACACGCCGACCTTGCCGGTGGCCAGGGCGTAACCCTCGGCGGCGTGCCCGGCGCCCTGCTCGTGGCGGACCAGCACGTGCCGGATCTTGCGGGAGTCCAGAAGCGGGTCGTACGCGGGGAGGATCGCGCCGCCGGGGATGCCGAATACGGTGTCGACGCCGGCTTCCTCCAGCGATCTGATCAGGCTCTGCGCCCCCGTCATCTGCTCACTCATGAGCGTCCTCTCGCTGTCGTGCCGTGGATCCCGCTGCCGGAACTGCCGGTGCTGCTGGTGGTGCCGGATCTGCCGGTGGTGCTGGTGATGCCGGTGTCGTCGTCATGGTGGGTGGTCGTCGGCGCCGTCATGATCGTCCCCTGGGAAGCAAAAACCCCCCGGCCCAGGTGGGCAACGAGGGGAGCGCGCTGGCTGGAAGCTTCGAGAGCGGTCAGCCGGCGCGCGAGTGGAGTACGAGAATCTGCGGACGCACCCATGCAGGTTTTCCGACCGGCCACCTTCACGTCAAGCCAAACCCTTGGCGGTCTCGCCATTCGGACGATCGGTCCACATGTCGTCGTCGGCGAACGCGGGCAGGCCGTCGACGCTGCGCTGGTTCTTCTGCCGGCGGTACTCCCGTAGCCCCTCCTCGCCCTTGCGGCCCATGTGCTGGGGCAGCAGGTCCCGCTCCCCCACGTGGTCCATCAGGGGTACGCCGTAGCCGCAGGAGTCGGAGATCCGGGTGACGTCGACGACGATCACCGCCCGGGCGCCGCGCCGCTCGGTGAACAGCGCGGCCAGTTCGGCGAACTCCTCGTCGTACATCGACACCACCCGGCCCCGCCCGTGCAGCCGGACGACGTTGGGCGGGCCCTCGAAGGCGCAGAACATCAGCGTGATCCGGCCGTTCTGCCGCAGGTGCGCGATGGTCTCCGCGCCGCTCGCGGTGATGTCGAGGTAGGCGACGGTGCGCTCGTCGAGCACCGTGAACGTCCCGCCGATGCCCTTCGGTGAGACGTTCACGTGCCCGTCGGACCCGCTCGGCGCCGTGGCGACGAAGAACACCTTCTGCGCCTCGACGAACTGCCGCAGCCGCCCGTCGATGCGTTCGTGCACCTTGCCCATCGGTGTTCCCCCTTCGCCGTCGGTCGTACGTACAAGCAGGTGGTGCGTGGAAACCGGTCGTGAATCGGTCTCGCGGGCCGTCAGCCGCACACGGCGCCGTGCGCCGCGGACGTCACCAGCCGGGCGTACTTGCCGAGCACACCGCGGGTGAACGTCGGCGGCAGCGGCTGCCAGTCGGCGCGGCGAGCCTCGAGCTCGGCGGCGTCGACGAGCAGGTCGAGCGTCCGGCTGGTCATGTCCAGCCGGACCACGTCCCCGTCGCGGATCAGCGCGATCGGGCCGCCGTCGACCGCCTCGGGCGCGACGTGGCCGACGCACAGGCCGGTCGTCCCGCCGGAGAACCGGCCGTCGGTGAGCAGCAGGACGTCCTTGCCCAGGCCCGCGCCCTTGATCGCGCCGGTGATGGCGAGCATCTCCCGCATCCCCGGACCGCCCTTGGGTCCTTCGTACCGGATGACCACCACGTCCCCGGCCTGGATGGTGCCGTCCTCCAGGGCGTCCAGCGCGCCGCGCTCGCGTTCGAAGACCCGGGCGGGGCCCTCGAACACGGCCGCCTCCAGGCCCGCGCTCTTGACCACGGCGCCGTCCTCGGCCAGCGAGCCGCGCAGGATCGTCAGGCCGCCGGTGCGGTGGATCGGGTCCTTGATCGCCCGGATGATCGTGCCGTCCAGGTCGGGCGGGTCGATGTCGTCGAGGTTCTCCGCCACGGTCTTCCCGGTCACCGTCATCGGGTCACCGTGCAGCAGGCCCGCGTCGAGCAGCGCGCGCATCACCACCGGGATCCCGCCCACCCGGTCGACGTCGCTCATGACGTACCGGCCGAACGGCTTCAGGTCGCCGAGGTGCGGCACCTTGTCGCCGATCCGGTTGAAGTCGTCGAGGGTGAGGTCGACCTCGGCCTCGCGGGCGATGGCGAGCAGGTGCAGGACGGCGTTCGTGGAGCCGCCGAGCGCCATCACCACGGCGATGGCGTTCTCGAACGCCTCCTTGCTGAGGATCTGCCGGGCGGTCAGCCCGCGGCGCAGCATCTCCACCACGGCCTCACCGGATCGCCGGGCGATACCGTCGCGGCGCCGGTCGACCGCGGGCGGGGCCGCGGAACCGGGCAGCGCCATCCCGAGCGCCTCGGCCGCGCTGGCCATCGTGTTGGCGGTGTACATGCCGCCGCACGCGCCCTCGCCGGGGCAGATCGCCCTCTCGATCCGGTCGACCTCCTCGCGCGGGATCAGCCCGCGCGCACAGGCGCCGACCGCCTCGAACGCGTCGATGATGGTGACGTCGCGGCCGTCGACCTTGCCGGGCAGGATCGAGCCGGCGTAGACGAACACCGACGCGAGGTCGAGCCGGGCGGCGGCCATCAACATGCCGGGCAGGCTCTTGTCGCAGCCGGCCAGCAGCACCGAGCCGTCCAGGCGCTCGGCCTCCATCACCGTCTCCACCGAGTCGGCGATGATCTCCCGGGACACCAGGGAGAAGTGCATGCCGACGTGGCCCATCGAGATGCCGTCGGACACCGAGATGGTGCCGAACTCCAGCGGGTAGCCGCCGGCGGCGTGCACGCCGTCCTTGGCGGCCTTGGCCAGCCGGTCGAGGGAGAGGTTGCAGGGGGTGATCTCGTTCCACGACGAGGCGACGCCGATCTGGGGCTTCTCCCAGTCCTCGTCACCCATTCCGACCGCGCGGAGCATGCCGCGCGCGGCGGCGCGCTCCAGCCCGTCGGTGACCTCCCGGCTGCGCGGCTTGATGTCGCTACTCATGCGTTGGGCTCCTCGTTCACCGTGACGGTGGTGGGGCTTGCTGGGGCGTGGGCGCCGGTACGCCGGGCGGTCGGCTGCGGATGCGCAGCAGATCGCGGGAACGTGCACCCGGGCCGCGGTATGGGGGCGGGGTCACCGCCCCCTCACTTTACGGCGGCGTCCGCGACGGGCCGACGGTCGGGCTCGGCGGCGACCTGTCGGCCGGTCGCGTACGCCACCGCGAGCAGGGCCAGCCCGAGCACCGGACCGAGCACGCTGAGCAGCTGCTGCCAGGGCGCGTACGAGAGTTCGACGTCGCTGCCCCACGGCAGGACGTACTTGAAGATCGCGGCCGCCACCCACACCACGAACACCGCGCCGGTCCACCGCAGCGAACGCGGCAGGTGCGAGCCGACCAGCACCGTCGCGCCGAGCGGCACCACCCAGACGTAGTGGTGCGTCCACGACAGCGGGGACGCGAGCAGGGTGGCCAGGCCGCACAGCGAGACCGCCAGCATCGGCTCGCCGCGCCGCCACCACACCGACGCGACGTACGCACCGGCGACGCCGGCCGCCGCGCCGAGCGCGAGCCCCGCGTAGTGCTGCCAGCCGCCGAGGCCGAACAGCCGGACGACGACACCCAGCATCGACTGGTTCATCAGGAAGTGCGCGGGGCCGGTGCGGGTGTCACCGGACAGCAGCAGCTTCGCGAACCCGATGGTCTCCCGCGGCATCACCACGGCGGTCGCGACGGTGATCGCCACGGCGGTGACGACGGCGGTGCGCGCCTCCCTCCAGCGCCGGGCGAACAGCAGCATCACCACGAACAACGCGGGTGTGACCTTGATCGCCGCCGAGATGCCGGTGAGGACGCCGGTGGGCAGCAGCCGCCCGCCGGCCCGGCCGAGCGGCGGCAGCCATCGTCGGCCGGGCACCAGGTCGGCGACCACCAGCGCCATCAGGAACACGTTGATCTGGCCGAAGCTGACCGTGGCGCGGACCGGCTCCACCACCAGCGCGCAGGCGGTGGCCAGCAGCGACAGCGGCCAGCCGCGCAGGCCCGCCCGGTGCAGGACGAACAGCAGCGCGAGGCCGTTGAGGACCGTCCAGACCAGCTGCAGGAGCGTCTGCGGTACGAACACCAGCGGGACGCTGAGCAGCGCCGCCACCGGCGGGTAGATGAACGCGAGCGCGGTGTCCGGCGTCCGGGCGGTGAGGATGTCCCCGCCGCCGAGCAGGACGTGGCCGGTGTAGACGTACACGTCCAGGTCGACGGTGTTCGGCTGCCACGGCCAGAACTCGCCGTAGGACTGGGCGAACGGCAGGATCGCCAGCAGCGCGACGATCGGCAGCGCGATCCGCGCGGCGAGGCCCGCGAGGCGCCCTGCGCCCGCGCGGGTCCCGGTCGGCTCCGTGGTCCGGGCCGTCCCCGTTGGCTCCGTCGGCTGCGTCGTGCGGGTGGTCCCGGAGGCCCCGGTGGTCCCGCCGTTACTGCCCGTGCTGTTCGTGCTGGTCGGCACGTCGCTCCTGTCCGCTGGTTCCGGGGCACCTTCATACCCGGTCGGGCCCCGGCAGCGGAATCCCGGGCCGGTCCGGACCTTCCGTCAGTACGCTCCGGCCACGGTGTTGACCAGCGGCTCCCCCGCGGCGTACCGGCGAAGCTGCGCGCTCACCAGCGCCCGCCCGCGCGGGACGAAGGCGGAGGTGTTGCCGCCCACGTGCGGGCTGAGCAGCAGCCCGGGCGCGTCCCACAGCGGGTGGCCGGGAGGCAGCGGCTCCGGGTCGGTGACGTCCACCGCCGCCCGCAGCCGACCGGCGGTCAGCTCGACCAGCAGCGCGTCGGTGTCGACCACCGGGCCGCGGGCGAGGTTGACCACGAGCGCGCCGTCGCGCAGCTGGGACAGGAACTTCGCGTCCACCAGGCCGTGGGTCTGCTCGGTCAGCGGGACCAGCAGCACCACCACGTCCGCGGTGGGCAGCAGGTCGGGCAGCCGGTCCATGCCGGCCACGCCGTCACCGGGTGTACGGCTGACCTTCACGACCTCGCATTCGAACGGCTCCAGCCGGCGCTCGATCGCCCGGCCGATCGAGCCGTACCCCACCACCAGCACCCGCTTGTCGGCCAGCGAGTCGCGCCGGCCGGCCGCCCAGCGGTGCTCGTCCTGGGCGCGCACGAAGTCGGGGAAGCCGCGCAGCGAGGCGATGATCAGCCCGACGCCCAGCTCGGCGGTGCTCGCGTCGTGCACGCCGCGGGCGTTGCACAACGTGACGTCGGGGCCGACGAACGGGCGGACGTTCTCCACGCCGGCGGTGAGGGTCTGGACGACCTCCAGCCCGGGCATGTCGGCGATGATCTCGACGGTGTGCGGCGCGCCCATGTACGGAGGCACGTAGAACGCCACCTCGTCGATCGTGGCCGGCGGCTCCCCCAGCCCGTCGTACACGTCGATCGCCAGGCCGGCCGGCAGGTCGTCGTACACCTCCGGCGGCTCCGGCAGCCACACCCGCCGCGCGCTCGCCTCGCCAGTCCCGCTCGCTGCTGCTCCCACTACTGAGGTCCTCCTCGGCACTTCGTGACGTACTGGTCGAAGTCCCACGTACGCAGGAACTCCCGGGCCGCCTGCGAGCCCTCGGCCAGCAGCGCGTCCTGCTGCTCGGACGTGACGTCGAAGTCGACCGCGGACACCGCCGAGGAGTCCACGAACGTCGTCCGGACCAGGTTGCACGGCTGCTGGGCGAGCTCGACGTCGTGCGCCAGCAGCAACGTCTCGACCAGCGCGGCGGTCAGCTCGACCGGGCCGCGTACCGGGTGGGAGCGTGCCACAGGTCCGGGCCGGGTGGAAAGACGGACGCCGAATGTCGGCCACCGGGGCGGTTTGCCGTCGGTGCGGTCGAAGATGGTGATCGGGAAGTTCCACAGCAGGCCGCCGTCGACGAGCGTGGCGTCGCCGGCCCCCGCGCCCCGGCCGGCGAGGGCCGCTCTGGCCGCGTTCGCCCGGCCGGCGCGCAACGTCCAGGGCTCGAAGAAGTACGGGATGGACGCGGAGGCACGCACGGCGTCGGCGACCGGCTGGTCGTCGGGGTCCAGGCCGTACTCCGGGTAGTCCCACGGCAGCCGGGCCGCGCGCTGCCGGGACACGTCACTGGCCACCACGACCAGGCGGTAGCGGTGGCCGGCCGGCAGGTCGCTGCCGGGGTCGGGCGGCAGCCGCAGGTCGCCGAAGGTCGTGACGCCGAGGTCCTTCAGTACGCCGGCGATCCAGTCGTGGAGGTACTTCCCCTCGAACAGGCCGGACTCCACCGCCAGGGACATCCCGTCGACCAGGACCCCGAGGCCCACCCGGTCGGCGACCCCGCCGACGACGCCGCCGACGCGGCCCCGGTCGCGGAACTTCCGGTAGTCGAGGGTGCGGGCGATCTCCTCCAGCCGGTCCAGCGGCTCACCGGCCACCTGCAGACCGGCGACGACCGCGCCGACGAGGGCGCCGGCCGACGTCCCGGCGATCCGCCGGAAGTCGTACCCGCTCTTGGCGAACGTCGCGACCGCGCCGACCAGCCCGATCCCCTTGACGCCGCCGCCTTCCAGGACGAGGTCCGCCGGTCGGGTCCCGGCGGTGTTCTCGGTCGGGTTCTCCGGCCGCTCCGTCCGCTCCGTCCGCCGCTCGGTCCGATTCCTCGTCCCGGCGGCCTTCTTCGTCCGCCCGGCGCGACCTTCCGCGCCCGGGCTGTTTCGCGTGCTGCTCATAGTTGAAGGTAGTCCGATCCGCGACTGTGAGCGACTGGTTCGTGGCCGAACGCAACGTCCTCCGATGGCGCGGTGGGGTGCCGCACCGGTGGCCGTGCAGACTGGGCCCATGCGTCGCGTCAGGGTACTGCTCGCCCGGCCGGTCACCATGGGTGTCGCCAGAGCCGCGATCAGGGCGGCGATCGGAACGGTCGCCGCCGCGCTGGTCGCCGGCACCGTCGGCTGTACGCCCACGTCCGGACGGGGTGAGGACGACACCCGGCCGGCGCCCACGGGCACGGGTTCGGGTTCGGGTTCGGCCGGGGACGCCGCGGACCGGCCGCGGGTCGCCGCGGTCGTCGCCACCGGCCTGGCCGCGCCGTGGGGGCTCGCGTTCCTGCCCGACCGCAGCGCGCTGGTGGCCGAGCGCGACACCGGCCGGGTACGCCGGATCCCCGCCGGCGCCGCCAGCGCCGCGGGTGCCGCGGGCACGGCGGAGAGCGGCCGGCCCACCGAGGTGGGCCGGGTCCCCGGCGTACAGGAGGGCGGCGAGGGCGGGCTGCTCGGGCTCGCGGTGGCCCCGACGTTCGAGGAGCAGCCGTACGTCTACGCGTACCTCACCACCGCGAAGGACAACCGGATCGTGCGGATGCGCTTCGACGGCGGACGCCTCGGCGCCCCGGAGGTGCTCCTCGCCGGCATTCCGGCGGCGGGCGTGCACAACGGCGGGCGGATGGTGTTCGGACCCGACGGCATGCTGTACGCCGGGACCGGCGACGCCGCCGACGGCGACAACGCCCAAAACCGCCGCTCCCTCGGCGGCAAGATCCTCCGGCTGACCCCCGACGGCAAACCCGCGCCCGGCAACCCGTTCGACGTCTCGCCGGTGTGGAGCTACGGGCACCGCAACGTCCAGGGCCTCGCGTTCGACAGCGGCGGCCGGCTGTGGGCCAGCGAGTTCGGCCAGAACACCTGGGACGAGCTCAACCTCATCCGCCGGGGCGGCAACTACGGCTGGCCGCAGGCGGAGGGGATCTCCCAGGACCGCAGGTCGCTGGACCCGGTGGCGCAGTGGCCGACCAGCGACGCCTCGCCGTCCGGTCTCGCCTACGCCGACGGCGCGCTGTGGATGGCCGGGCTGCGCGGGCGCCGGCTGTGGCGGATCCCGGTGCGGGACGGCCACCGGACCGGCGAGCCGCAGGCGTACCTCTCCGGCAGCCACGGCCGGCTGCGGACCGTCGCGGTCGCGCCGGACGGCAGCCTGTGGCTGAGCACCAGCAACACCGACGGACGGGGAGCACCCGAGCCCGGCGACGACCGGGTCCTCCGACTGAGGCTTCCATGACCAGATCCCGAACTCCCCGCCTGACCCTGCGTGCGCTGCTGCTGACGGTCGTGCTGTGCACGGCCACCGCCTGTGGACTCACCGGCACCGACAACTCCGGCGGACCGGACCGGCGGGCCACCCCGTCCAAGAGCGCCCGGCCGACCGCGACCGCGACTCCGACCACGCCGGCCTCACCCACGCCGTCGGCCACCTCCGTATCGCCGAAGCCGACCCCCCGGGCGACCTCGGCCGCTCCGAAGCGGCGAGCCGCACCGCGGCCGGCCGCCTCCCGGAAGGCGGCCTCGCGGCCGGCCGGCCCCGCCCGCCCGGTCGTCGCCGGCACCATCGCGAAGGGGCTCACCACACCGTGGGACCTCGCGTTCCTACCCGACGGGTCCGCCCTGCTGTCCGAGCGCGACACCGCGCGGATCGACCGGGTGACACCGGGCGGGAACGTCAGCACCGTCGGCCGGGTGCCCGGCGTGGTGCACGAGGGCGAGGGCGGACTGCTCGGGCTGGCGCTGTCGCCGCACTTCTCCCGCGACCGCCTGCTGTACGCCTACATCACCACCGGTACCGACAACCGGGTCGTCCGCATGACCTACACCGGCTCCGCGCTCGGTGCGCCGGAGGCGGTCTTCACCGGGATCCCGCGCGGGCCGCAGCACCACAACGGCGGGCGGCTGAGGTTCGGGCCGGACGGCTACCTCTACGTACCCACCGGCGACGGCGAACAGCGCGCCCGGGCCCAGAACCGCTCCTCCCTCGGCGGCAAGGTCCTGCGCCTCACCGCGAGCGGGAAACCGGCGCCGGGCAACCCGTTCGGCACCGCGGTCTGGACCTACGGCCACCGCAACGTCGAGGGCCTGGTCTTCGACCCGCAGGGCAGGTTGTGGGCGAGCGAGTTCGGTGACAAGGCGGCGGACGAGCTCAACCGGATCCGGGCCGGCGGCAACTACGGCTGGCCGGTGCTGGAGGGGCGCGGCGGTGCCCGGCGCGGGTACGTCGACCCGCTGGCGCAGTGGCCCACCGACGACGCCTCGCCGTCCGGGCTCGCCTACGCCGACGGGTCGATGTGGCTCGCTTCGCTGCGCGGCGAACGCCTGTGGCGGGTGCCGGTCGCCGGCGGTCGCGTGACCGGAGCGTCGAAGGCGTTCCTCGTCGGTACGTACGGACGGCTGCGGCACGTCGCCCGGGCACCGGACGGATCGCTGTGGCTGCTCACGAACAACACCGACGGCCGGGTCTCGCCCCGGCCGGGTGACGACCGGATCCTCCGGCTGCGGCTCACCCGCTGACGGCCGGGTCGGGCCACCGCCACGGTGCGACGGCCGCCGACAGCTGGATGAGACACCGCCCAGATCAAGCGCGTCCAGCGCGACGGCGCCACCGTGGTGGTGGGCACGGTCCCCGGTGTCCGGCACGGCGGCGAGGGCGGCCTGCTCGGCCTGGCGATCCGCCCGTGGACCTTCTGGCGGGACCACTACGTCTACGCGTACTTCACCACCGCCACCGACAACCGGATCGCGCGGATGCGCTACACAGGAGGCACCCTCGGCGCGCCGGAGGTCATCCTCTCCGGCATCCCGGCCGCGGGTGCGCACAACGGCGGCCGGCTGGTGTTCGGTCCCGACGGGTTCCTCTACGCCGGCACCGGTGACGCGACCGTCGGCGCGAACGCGCAGGACCTGGCATCCCTGGGCGGAAAGATCCTGCGGATCCGCGGGGACGGCACGCCCGCGCCCGGCAACCCGTTCGGTACCGCGGTGTGGAGCTACGGACACCGCAACGTGCAGGGCCTGGCCTTCGACCCGTGGGGCCGGCTGTGGGCGGACGAACTCGGCGCGAACACCTGGGACGAGCTGAACCTCATCCGGCCGGGCAACAACTACGGCTGGCCCATCGTGGAAGGGGTCGCGCACGACCCGAGGTTCGTCGACCCGCTCGCGCAGTGGCCGACGTCGGAGGCCTCCCCGTCCGGGCTGGCCTACTCCCGCGGCGCGCTGTGGATGGCGGGGCTGCGCGGGCAGCGGCTGTGGCGGATCCAGATCAGCGGAGACCAGGTGGTCGGCACGCCCGAGGCGTTCTTCACCGGCGTCTACGGCCGGCTTCGGACCGTCGCCCGCACCTGGCGCGGCGACCTCTGGCTGGTCACCAACAACACCGACGGCCGGGTGCCGCCGCGGCCCGGCGACGACCGGATCCTGCTGGTGCGGTTGACGAGGTAGCCCCGTCAACCGCACCTTGCCGGCGTCAACCGCACCTTGCCGCCGGACGCGGCGCCTCCGGTCATCGACCAAGGCGCCGCGTCCGTCAGGTCACTGCCCGAGGCGCTGCAGGATCAGCTCGCGGACCCGGCCCGCGTCGGCCTGTCCGCGCATCTCCTTCATCACCGCGCCGATCAGCGCGCCGGCGGCGGCCACCTTGCCGCCGCGGATCTTCTCGGCGACGCCGGGGTTGGCCTCGATCGCCCGGTCGACAGCGGCGCCGAGTGCGGAGTCGTCACTGACGACCGCGAGCCCGCGCCTGTCCACGACCTCCTCCGGGGCGCCCTCGCCGGCGAGTACGCCGTCGATGACCTCCCGTGCCAACTTGTCGTTGACGGTGCCGGCGTCGACCAGGGCCTGCACCCCGGCGACCTGCGCGGGCGTGATCGGCAGCGCCTCCAGCTCGACCTCGGTCTCCCTCGCCCGGCGGGCCAGCTCGCCCAGCCACCACTTGCGGGCGGCGGCCGGCGTGGTGCCGGCCCCGACCGTCGCCTCGACCAGGTGCAGCGCACCCGCGCCCAGCACGTCGCGGAACTCCATCTCGGTGAAGCCCCACGCCTCGAACAGCCGTCGCCGGTGCAGGCTCGGCGGCTCCGGCAGGGTCGCCCGCAGCTCCTCCACCCACGCATCGGACGGGGCGATCGGCACCAGGTCGGGCTCGGGGAAGTAGCGGTAGTCCTCCGCCTCCTCCTTCGACCGGCCGGACGTGGTGACGCCGGTGTCCTCGTGCCAGTGCCGGGTCTCCTGGGTGACCTTGCCGCCGCCGTCGAGGATCGCGGCCTGCCGGCAGATCTCGTACGTCAGCGCTCGTTCGACCGAGCGCAGCGAGTTGACGTTCTTGGTCTCGGTCCGCAGGCCGTACGGCGTCACGCCGTGCCGGCGCAGGGAGACGTTCGCGTCGCAGCGCAGCGACCCCTGCTCCATCCGTACGTCGGACACGCCGAGCGCCCGCAGCAGGTCGCGCAGCTGCCCGACATAGGCGCGGGCCACCTGCGGTGCCAGTCGGCCGGCGCCCTCGATCGGCTTGGTGACGATCTCGATCAGCGGGATGCCGGCGCGGTTGTAGTCGACGATGGAGTAGTCGGCGCCGTGGATGCGGCCGCTGACCCCGACGTGGGAGGACTTGCCGGTGTCCTCCTCCATGTGGGCGCGCTCGATCTCCACCCGGAAGGTCTGCCCCTCGACCTCCACCTCCAGCGCGCCGTCGGTGGCGATCGGCTCGTCGTACTGGCTGGTCTGGAAGTCCTTCGGCATGTCCGGGTAGAAGTAGTTCTTCCGCGCGAACCGGCACCACGGCGCGATGTCGCAGCCGAGGGCGAGGCCGATCCGGATCGCCGACTCGACCGCGCGGCCGTTGACCGCCGGCAGTGCCCCGGGCAGGCCGAGGCAGACCGGGCACACCTGGGTGTTGGGGGGCGCGCCGAACTCCGTCGGGCACCCGCAGAACATCTTGGTGGCGGTGTTCAGCTCGACGTGCACCTCCAGACCCATCACCGGGTCGAAGAGCTCCAGTGCCTCGTCGTAGGACATCAGGTCGGTGGTGACGGTCATGATGCGGCGTTCTCCTCGCCTGCCGGCGTTGCGTGCCTAACCGGAATCACGTGCGTGGCGTGCGGTGCCTGGGTGACTGGCCTCATAGCTCCGGCACCTCCGCCAGCAGCGGGTGTCCCCAGCGGCGCTCGAACTCCTGCTCCACGGCGGCACCCACGCGGTAGAGCCGGTCGTCGGCCATCGCCGGCGCCATCACGTGCAGGCCCACCGGCAGCCCGTCCTCCGGCGAGCGGCCGGCCGGGAAGGACGCGGCGGCGTTGCCGGCGAGGTTGGCGGGGATGGTGCACAGGTCGGCGGCGTACATCGCCAGCGGGTCGTCCGCCCGCTCGCCGATCCGGAACGCGGTGGTGGGCGTGGTCGGCGACACGAGCACGTCGACCTGCTCGTACGCCCGCTCGAAGTCGCGGGTGATGAGCGTGCGGACCTTCTGCGCCTGGCCGTAGTAGGCGTCGTAGTAGCCGCTGGAGAGGGCGTACGTGCCGATCATGATGCGCCGCTTGACCTCGTCTCCGAACCCGGCCTCGCGGGTCAGCGCCATCACCTCCTCGGCGCTGTGCCGGCCGTCGTCGCCGGCGCGCAGGCCGTACCGCATCCCGTCGAAGCGGGCGAGGTTGCTGGACGCCTCGCTCGGCGCGATGAGGTAGTAGGCGGCCAGGCCGTAGGTGAAGTGCGGGCAGGACACCTCGACGACCTCCGCACCCAGGTCGGAGAGCAGGTCGACCGCCTCGCGGAAGCGCTGCTCCACCCCGGGCTGGAAACCGGCGCCGCCGAGCTCCTTCACCACGCCGACCCGCAGGCCGCGCACGTCGGGGTTGCGGGCGGCGTCCACCACCGGCGGGACGGGACGGTCGATCGAGGTGGAGTCCAGCGGGTCGTGGCCGGCGATCACGCTGTGCAGCAGGGCCGCGTCGAGCACCGTGCGGGCACACGGACCGGCCTGGTCCAGGCTGGAGGAGAACGCCACCAGGCCGTAGCGGGACACCCCGCCGTAGGTGGGCTTCACCCCGACCGTCCCGGTCACCGAGCCGGGCTGGCGGATCGAACCGCCGGTGTCGGTGCCGATCGCCAGCGGCGCCTCGAACGCCGCCAGCGACGCCGACGAGCCGCCGCCGGAACCGCCCGGGATCCGGTCGGTGTCCCACGGGTTGCGGGTCGGGCCGAAGGCGGAGTTCTCGGTGGAGGAACCCATCGCGAACTCGTCCATGTTCGTCTTGCCGAGGACGACCACGCCGGCCTCGCGCAGCCGGCGGACGACGGTCGAGTCGTACGGCGGCCGCCAGCCCTCCAGGATCCGCGAGCCGCAGGTGGTCGGCACGTCCTTCATGGTGAGGACGTCCTTGAGGGCGAGCGGAACCCCGGCCAGCGGGCCGAGCGTGCCGCCGGCCGCGCGCCGGTCGTCCACCTGACGGGCGGCGGCGAGTGCGCCCTCGGTGTCGAGGTGGAGGAACGCGTGGATCCGGTCGTCGACCTTGCCGATCCGGTCCAGGTGGGCCTGGGCGACCTCCACCGCGGAGGCCTCGCCGGTGGCGATCAGCTCGGCGAGCCGGGCGGCGGTGAGCCTGGTCAGGTCGCTGTCGCTCATCAGGCCTCCTCACCGAGAATGCGGGGAACGCGGAAGCGGTCCTCCTCGACCGCGGGCTCACCGTCGACGACGGGAGCGCCGGCCAGCGCCTCCGCGGCGGTCAGCCCCGGGCGTACCTCGTCGGCGCGGAAGACGTTGGTGAGCGGCACCGGGTGGGAGGTGGGCGGAATGTCCTCGGCGGCCACCTCGCCGACCTGGGCGACCGACTCGAGGATGACGCCCAGCTGGCCGGCGTGGTGGTCGAGTTCGTCGTCGGTCAGCTCGATCCGAGCGAGGCGCGCTAGGTGCGCGACCTCCTCGCGGGTGATCGCAGGCACTGGAGTGCTTCCTTTACCTCGTTCGCGGAGCACCCCGGCGGGTCGCGGGGTGCCTGGCTGGTGTGGGCGTACTACACGCACGGCAGGCGGCGGCTGACGCCGTCCGTAGGGCAATCCTAGGAGCCTACGCGGCAGCACCCGCGACCGCGGCGAGCCGGACCACCGGAGCTCGACGGCGAAACGATCACCGTCAGGTCGGGCTGGAGAGGCCCGCCTGGCCGGGTCTGGTCGCGCGAGGTTGATCGGTAACGTCCACGCAACCGCGCGAAACGCCTGATCGCGCCACAATGAGGAGCGTGTACCTGTTGCGGATCGCGCTCCCCGACCAGCCCGGCGGGCTCGGTGAGGTCGCCTCGGCCCTGGGCAAGGTCGGCGCCGACATCGTCGCCGTGGACGTGGTGTCCCGGGGCGCCGACGGCACCGCGATCGACGACTTCGTGGTGGAGCTCCCCCTCGGCGGACGTGCCGACTCGCTGGTGTCGGCCTGCCTGTCGGTGCCCGGTGTCCGGGTGATCTGGCTGTCCCGGTACGCCGCCGGCGGGACGCTGCGCCACGATCTCGAGGTGGTCGAGTCGATGACGGAGCAGCCGGCCGAGGCCGAGCGGGTGCTCGTCCGGCACGCGCCGGTGGTGTTCCGCGCCGACTGGGCGTTCCTGGTGTGCCGGGACGCGGGCACCGGGAAGGCGGTGGTGGAGGAGTCCACTCCGGCCGCGCCCGACCTGCCCGGCGACGAGGCGCCGTGGCTGCCCCTGGAACGTCCCCGGCGGCTGGCGGTGCCCGCCGAGTGGGACAACCGGGGATGGCGGCACATCACCGCGGCGGCCACCCCTATGGGCAACCCCGACCGGGCGCTGGTGATCGGGCGGTCCGGTGGCCCGGAGATCCTCGACTCCGAGCTCGCCCGGCTGGCCCACCTGGCCGCGCTCACCCAGACCGTCCGGCAGGCGCTCTCGCAGAGCTGACCGTCACTCCTCGGTCTGGGCGGGCTGGGCGCGCTCGCGCGCGGCGTCGGGCCCGTCGGCCAGCAGCACCCGGAACCCCTCCTCGTCGAGGATCGGCACGCCGAGGTCGCGGGCCTTGTCGAACTTCGAGCCGGGGTTGTCGCCGGCCACCACGAAGCCGGTCTTCTTCGACACCGAGCCGGACGCCTTGCCGCCCTGGGCCTGGATCGCCTCGGACGCCTCGTCGCGGGAGAAGCCGTCCAGGCTGCCGGTGACCACGACCGTCACCCCGTCCAGCGGCCGCGGCCCCTGGTCGACGATCTCCTCCCGGAGCCGCACGCCGGCCGCCCGCCACTTCTCCACGATCTCGCGGTGCCAGTCGACGGAGAACCACTCGACCACCGACGCGGCGATGGTCGGCCCCACCCCCTCGACGGCGGCCAGCTCCTCCTCGCCGGCTTCGGCGATCCGGTCCAGGTCGCCGAACGTGCGGGCCAGCGCCTGCGCGGCGGTGGGACCGACGTGCCGGATGGACAGGGCGACCAGCACCCGCCACAGCGGCCGGGTGCGGGCCGCCTCCAGGTTGTCCAGCAGCCGCTTGGCGTTGGCCGACAGCGCACCGGCCTTGGTGGTGAAGAAGTCCGCACCCTTCAGCTGCTCCGCGGTCAGCGCGAACAGGTCGCCCTCGTCGGCGATCAGGCCGCCGTCCAGCAACGCCGTGCCGGACTGGTAGCCGAGCACCTCGATGTCGAAGGCCCCCCGGCCGCCCAGGTGGAACAGCCGCTCCCGCAGCTGGGCCGGGCAGTGCCTGGTGTTGGGGCAGCGCAGGTCGGCGTCGCTCTCCTTCTCCGGCCGCAGCTCGGTGCCGCACTCCGGGCACCGGACGGGCATCTCGAACTCCCGCTCGGAGCCGTCGCGCAGGTCGGCGACCGGGCCGACGATCTCCGGGATCACGTCGCCGGCCTTGCGCAGCACCACGGTGTCGCCGATCAGGACGCCCTTGCGGCGTACCTCCGAACCGTTGTGCAGCGTGGCGTACTCCACCGTCGACCCGGCGACCTTGGTCGGCTCCATCACGCCGTAGGGGGTGACCCGGCCGGTGCGGCCGACGTTGACCCGGATGTCGATCAGCTTGGCGTTGACCTCCTCCGGCGGGAACTTGAACGCGATCGCCCACCGCGGCGCGCGCGACGTCGAGCCGAGCTGGCGCTGCAGGGTGATCTGGTCGACCTTCACCACCACGCCGTCGATCTCGTGGTCGAGGGAGTGCCGGCGCTCGCCGTAGTCGCGGGCGTAGGCGTCCACCTCCTCCAGCGTGCGGCGGACACCCACGTGGTCGCTGACCGGGATGCCCCAGGCGGCGAGGGTGGCGTAGGCCTCCGACAGCCGCTGCGGCTGCCAGCCCTGCGTACGCCCGATCCCGTGGGCGGTGAAGTGCAGCCGGCGGCGCGCGGTGACCCGGGGGTCCTTCTGGCGCAGCGATCCGGCCGCGGAGTTGCGCGGGTTGGCGAACGGTGGCTTGCCCGCCTCCACCAGCGCGGCGTTGAGCTCCTCGAAGTCGCGCACCCGGAAGTAGACCTCGCCGCGCACCTCGAGCACCTCGGGCGTGGGTGCGTCGGCCTTGGCCAGCTGGTGCGGGATGCCGTCGATGGTGCGGACGTTGAGTGTGACGTCCTCACCGACCCGGCCGTCGCCGCGGGTGGCCGCGCGCACCAGCCGGCCCCGCTCGTAGACCAGGTCGATGGCGAGGCCGTCGATCTTCAGCTCGCAGAGGTATTCGGCCTCGGTGCCGATCTCGCGTTCGACCCGGGCCGCCCAGGCCCGCAGCTCCTCCAGCGCGAACGCGTTGTCCAGCGACAGCAGGCGTTCGAGGTGCTCGACCGGCTCGAACTCCGTGGACCAGGTGCCGCTGACCCGCTGCGTCGGCGACTCCGGGGTGCGCAGCTCCGGATGGGCCTCCTCGAGCGCCTTCAGCTCCCGCATCAGCGCGTCGTAGTCGGCGTCGGAGGCCGTCGGCCGGTCGAGCACGTAGTAGCGGTAGTTGTGCTCCTCGATCTCCTGGGACAGCACGGAGTGCCGCTCCAGCGCCTCGGTGGGGACGCCCGCGACCTTGGTCTTCGCCGACTTCGACGCGCTCTTCGCCATGCCCCGAACGCTACCGCCGCCCGCCGACAACCCGGCCCGGAGCGGCACCGGTGGCGGCGCCGTTCTCCCACACCGGCGTACCGGCCAGGAAGGTGTACGACACTCCGCGCGCGAGCTGCCACGGTGCGTCGTAAGACGAGGGGTCGGCCACCTCGGCCGGGTCGAACACCGCGAGGTCGGCGACCGCGCCGGGACGCACCACGCCGCGGTCGCGCCAGCCCAGCCGGGCGGCCGGCAGCGAGGTCATCTTCGCCACTGCTGTGGGCAGGTCCAGCACCCCCGCCCGCACGTAGTGGCCGAGCACCCTGGCGAACGTCCCGAAGCTGCGCGGGTGCGGCGTACCGGCGCCGGGGCAGTCGAGGATCCAGCCGTCGCTGGCCACCGCGACCGCCGGGTCGGCGAGGATCGTGCGTACGTCGTCCTCGGCCATGCCGTGGCTGATGATCGAGGCCACCCCGCGCTGGCGGCGCAAAAGGTCGACGGCCGTCTCCGCGGGTGACAGGCCGACCGCACCGGCGATGGCCGCGAGGTCCTTGCCGAGGTGTGCGCGGTACGGACCGTCCGGGGTGTCGGACAGCACGATCCGCTCGGGCAGGAAGGTCGTTCCGGTCCGGGCGGTGAGGTCGGCGACCAACTTGTCCCGGTCCTCCGCGCGCTCCAGCCGCTCCCGCAGCGCCGCCACCCCGCCGTCCATCGCCCAGCCCGGCAGCCGGGCGGTGAGCGTGGTGCTGGACGCGGTGTAGGGGTACTGGTCGCCGTGCGCGTCCACACCGTCGCGCCGCGCCCGGGCCAGGGTCTGCAGAACCCTGCCCACCCGGCCCCAGTTGGCCGGGCCGACGGCCTTGAGGTGGGAGACCTGCACGCGGACGCCGGTACGCCGGCCGACCTCCAGCGCCTCCTCCACCGCCTCGTCCAGTCCGTCGCCCTCGTCGCGGATGTGGGTGGAGTAGAGCCGCCCGGCGGCGGCGACCGGCTCGGCCACCGCGGCCAGCTCCTCCGCCCTGGCGTACGACGCGGGCGCGTAGATCAGCCCGCTGGACAGTCCCGCGACGCCGTCGGCCACCGCCTCCGCGACCAGCGACCGCATCCGGTCCAGCTCGGCCGGCGTGGGCGCCCGGTCGGCCACGCCCATCGCACCGATGCGGACCGCACCATGGCCTACCTGCAAGGCGAGGTTGACACCGAGAGGAAGGCGTTCGACGGCCGCGGCGTACTCCCCCGCGCCCGACCACTCCCACGGCAGGTCCGCGTCCAGGAAGCCCGCGTGCACGCGCAACTCGTCCTCGTGCTCGGGCACCACCGGGAACGGCGAGAAGCCGCAGTTGCCGGTGACCAGGGTGGTGACGCCCTGCGCGATCTGGGTGAGTGCGCCCGGTGTGCCGAACACGGTGAAGTCCGCGTGGGAGTGCAGGTCCACGAAACCCGGGCAGACCACCGCGCCGGTCACGTCGATCCGGCGCCGCGCCTGGGTTCTGGGAACGCTGCCCACCAAGGCGATCCGGCCGTCCTCGACTGCCACGTCGGCCACGGTGCCGGGCGCACCCGTTCCGTCCAGGACGGTTCCGCCGGCGAGTACCACGTCGTACATGTGCTGACCTCCGGATGGCAGTCGGGTCGGTCCGGGCTCGGAGCGACCCGGTCGGCTCGGGCGTCAAGGCGGGGTTGCGGGGTCAGGTCATGAACGCCAGCAGGATCGCGTACATCACACAGGCCGGGACCATCACCAGCCAGCCTGTCAACAACACGTTGCGGAGGTTCCGCGAGCGGGCCAGGCCCATGGCGCCGATCATGTTGGCGTTCGGGAACGGCCCGTAGGTGTCGCCCTTGGACGCCCACAGCAACACGATGACCCAGGCGCTCGCCGACACCCCGAGGGTCGCGCCCAGCCCACCGAACACCTTGTCCAGCAGGACGACCTGGGCCGCCGTCGCCCCCGGCACACCGACCCAGCCGAGCAGCCCGATCGCCACCGCGAACGGGAACGCGCCGAGGTGGGACAGCTGGGAGCCGAACGTGTCCAGGACGACGTCGTACGGCTTCAGCCACTGGTCGATGATCCCGAACAACGCGGCCAGCAACCAGAACAGCAGGAAGATGCTGAGCAGCCGGGCGCCGCCGCGGTACATCAGGCCCGCGATCTCGACGCTGCCCAGCCCACCGGCGAAGCCGGTGACGATGCCGAGCAACGGCAGGGCCAGTAGCGGGAACGCCGTACCCGCGTTGGTCACCGTGGCGTAGACCACGCTCACCACCAGCAGGACGAGGAACGCGGCGGTGGCCCTTCCCGCCCTGGGGTTGCGGGGGGTGTCCGCGGCGTCGTCGGAGGCCTCCTCCGCGGTGTAGAAGTCGTCGCCGCGGGCGGCCGTACGCCGCTGCATCCACGGCACGATCAGCATGGCCAGCGCGATCGACAGCACGGCCAGCGGCCCGGCGCCGACCCGCAGGTAGGTGAGGTAGTCGACGTCGGCCGCGGACAGGATGGCGACGTTGGAGCCGGCGAACGGCGCCAGCGCCAGGCCCGCGCACCCGCCGACGAACATCATCGACGCGGTGGCCGAACGGGTGAAGCCCATCCGGGCGGTGACGGGGATCAGGATGGGTGCGGCGATGGCCAGCGCGCCGGCCAGGGTGCCGAGGCTCGCGACCAGCACCAGGCAGGCGAGCATCACCCCGAACGTCACCGCGTGCCGGCTGCGTTCGCCCACCGTGCGCATGATCGCGCTGACGATGGTGTCGGCCACCCCGGTGACGCGCAGCACCTCACCGACCCCGGCGCCCAGCACGATGATCAGGCCGATCATCGTCACCAGGTCACCCAGGGAGGTGCCGAGGAGTTCGCCCACCTCGGTGGGTGGCCGGGCCGCGATCAGGATTCCGGAGAATACGGCGACGACCGTGGCGACCACGATGTCCAGGCCGAGCAGGCACAGCGCCGCGTACAGCAGGATCGGGAGCAGTCCCCACAACGTCGGCGCCTGCACCACCTGGCCGAGCACCAGCGAGGCGAGCAGGCCGGCCAGCGCGATCGCCGTGCAGATCCGGCGGCGCGCGGGCGGCAGCCCCACCGCGTACGCGTTGGACCCCCCGGTCTCGGCTCCGGGCTTCGTTGGCTGATCGGTCTCGGCTCCGGGCTTGGTGGGCTGGTCGGTCTCGGCGGACTTCGCCGGCGGGCCAGGTCGGGACTCGGACACGGCGCTCCTTCGTCGGTGCTGGGGTTTCCGGCAGGTGCGCGGGCGGGGTCAGCCGGCGGACACCCGGGCCGTACGCGAGGAGATCTCCCGTACGAACTCCTCGTCGACCTGGTGCCCGCTGCCCGCCTGCTTCCACGGAACGTCGACCAGCCCGCGGTCGGCGGTGACCGGCGGGCGCACGACATCGCGGGCGTAGTACTTCTCCGACGCGGACACGTCGGAGGGCAACGTGAAACCGGGCAGGCTGGACAGCGCGACGTTGGCCGCGCGCCCGATCCCGAACTCGTGCATGCCGCCGCACCACACCGGGACGTCGTGCTCGCGGGCGAGGTCGTGGGCCGCGACCGCCGCGGTCAGCCCGCCCATCCGGGACACCTTGATGTTCAGGATCGCGACCGCGTCCAGGGCCAGCGCGGTGCGCAGGTCGTGCAGGTCGGCGACCGACTCGTCCAGGCAGACGGGAGTACGCAGGACGCGGCGCAGCCGGGCGTGCGCCAGCAGGTCGCGGGGCGCGAACGGCTGCTCGACCATCGTCAGGCCGAAGTCGTCCAGCCCGCGCAGCGCCGCCAGGTGGTCGGGATCCTCGGTGTAGGCGCCGTTGGCGTCGACGTGCAGGTCCAGGTCGGGGAACGCCGCCCGCACGGCGCGGACCGGCTCGACGTCCCACCCCGGCGCGATCTTCAGCTTCACCCGCGGATAGCCCGCCTCGATCTGGCGGGCCACCTGCGCGACCAGGTCCTCCGGCGTGGGCTCGATGCCGAGGCTCACCCCGGCCACCACGCGGTCGCGGGTGCCGCCGAGCGCGCGAGCCAGCGGTGTGCCGGTCGCGGTGGCCCACAGGTCCCAGCACGCCAGGTCCACCCCGGCCTTGGCGAACTCGTTCCCGCGTACCTTCGACCACAGCGCCGCCACCTCGCGCGGGTGCGACCAGCCGGTGCCGAGCACGGCCGGCAGCAGGTACTGCTCGGCGACGTGCCAGCAACTCTGCACCGTCTCCGCGCAGTAGTACGGCCCGGACGGCGAGGCGATCTCGCCCCAGCCCACCGCGCCGTCGGCTCCGGTCACCCGGACCAGGATGTGTTCCAGGTAGGTCTTGCGGTGCGAGCTGGTCTCGAACTCGTGCACCAGCGGCAGCCGGGCCGCGAAGAGTTCGGCGGCGGTGATCTGCATGCGCTCAGGCCCCTTCGTAGAGTTCGAGGTCGCGGGTGACCTCCTCGCGCCGGGCGAGCCGGCGGCGGGCTCCCTTGGCGCTGGCCGCGGTCAGCGTGGCGAGGATGTGGGTCACCGCCGCGACCGCGGTCGGTGAGTCGACGTACGACGCACTGCGGGTGCCCACCACCACGGCCACCTCGGCCAGCCGGGCCAGCGAACTGTCCGGGCCGTCGGTGATGCCCACCACGGTGCCCCCGGCGGCGGCGAACTCCCGGGCCACCGCGATCGTCGCCTGCGTGTAGCGGCGGAAGGAGAAGGCGACCAGGACGTCGTCGGAGCGCACGTCGCACAGCACGTCCACCGGGCGGGCGGCGATGCCGTCGACCAGGGTGACGTTGGCCAGGCTGGCGGACAGGTCGATGGCCAGCAGGGCGGCGTACGCGGACGACTTCGAGCCGCCGATCACGAACCTGCGGCGGGCGGCGACGATCCGGGCGGCGGCCCGCTCCAGGGTGCCGTCGGTGCGGATCCGGTCGGCGGTCTCGGCGAGGTTGGCGGTCTCGTGGTCGAGCAGCCGGTCCAGCAGGATCGACGACGACGAACGCCGGCGCAGCCGGGCGCCGTACCGCTGGTCCGGACTGCTCGGGTCGGCGCTCATCGGGCGTCTCCAGGGGAGGCGAACAGGTAGACCGCGGTGTCCGGAGTGGTCCGGCGGCACGAGGTGAGGACGTACCCCGCGTCCAGCGCCTCCTCCAGCGCGCCGGCCACCCGGTCGCGGACGTCGCCGCCCCGGGCCGGGTCGGGCCCGCCGTGTGCACCCCAGCGGGCCGGGATCGCCAGCAGCCGGTGGCCGGTGGCGGTGACGCGGGTCGCCCCCCACGCGAGGTCGAGGTCGCCCCCTGGCTGCTCGGCCGGGTCGGTCGTGGGGCCGGTTGCCTCCGCTCCGTCCGGGTCGGTACGCCACTCCACGATCACCCGGTCGCTGCGGCCGGCGCCGTCGGTGACGCCGTAGTAGTCCCGGACGAACCACCGGCCGCGGGCGCCGAGAACGTCGAGGTTGAAGTGCGCGTTGCGGGCGAGCATCGGGTCGTACGCCCAGCGCATCGTCCCGACACCGGCGCGCGACGCCTCGGCGGCCTGGGCCCGCTTGAGCACCCGGCCGACGCCCTTCCCCTGCGCGGCCGCGTCGACCACGGCGGCCTGGGAGTAGTGGTAGGTCGCGCCGTCCTGCGTACCGACGAAACCGTAGGTGAACCCCACCAGCCGTCCGGACGGGTCGAAGGCGCCGAGCGCGGAGCCGCCGTTGCGCTGCAGTGCGACCAGGAGCTTCGGGGTCATCGCCGGGTCACCGGAGCCGAGACCGAACACCTGGCGATACAGCCCCACGGCGTCCTCGCGTTCGCGCTGGGTGCGCAGCGGCCGGGCCACGACAGCCGAGCCCGGTGTGGACGGCGTGGAGTGCGTGGACTGCACCGGACGCGTGGGCCGCGTGGCCTGCATGGCACCCCCAGCGAGGAACGGCGTCCGGCCGGGCCGGACGTCAACACGATGCGTATGTGTGGCGGGCGTGCTGGCGAGCACCTGCCGACACCGGCGAGGCAGCCACCACTAGACGAAGATACGCGACAGATAACCGCGAGATGTCTAGCAGGGATGCGAGGCCGAGGTCAATGCGTGCTCCGGGAATCCCCGTTCGAACAAGGCCCCGGCCGGACCGGAGCGCTCACCTCGCGCGCGGGTCGGTGACGAGGGGACGAGGATACGAGTCATATCCTGCGGGGCATGGATTCCCTCGAACGCCTCGTGCGCCGGGCCCGCGAGCTCGAGCCGCGGATGCGGGAACGGCTCGCCGCGTACGTCCACCACGAGACGCCCACCGGAGACGCGGACGCGCTGAACCGGCTCGGTGAGGTGCTCGCCGACCACTACACCGAGCTCGGCGCCACCGTGACGCCGGTCGCGAGCGACACCGGCGACCACCTGGTCGCCGCCTGGCCCGCCGGCGAGGCAATCACAGACGGCACCGACGGCACCGGCAGCACCACCGGCAGCGCGGCCGAGCGGCCGCACGTGGTGGTGCTCGGCCACCACGACACGGTGTGGCCGGTCGGCCAGCTCGCGGCGCGGATGCCGTACGTCGACGACGGGACGCTGATCCGCGGGCCGGGCGTGTTCGACATGAAGGGCGGCCTGGTCGCGTTCGAGACGGCGATCACGGTTCTGCGCGACTGCGACGTCCCCCTCGCCCAGCAGGTACGCCTGGTGGTCACCGCGGACGAGGAGATCGGCACGCCCACCGGCCGGGCGCTGGTCGAACGCGAGCTGGCCGGTGCGGCCGCGGCCCTCGGGCTGGAGCCGCCGCACCCGAAAGGCGGGCTGAAGACCGGCCGGCACGGGAGTACGCGGGTACGCCTGGAGGCCACCGGGGTGGAGGCGCACGCGGCGCTGGACCGTACCCGCGGCGTGTCCGCCATCGACGAGCTCGTCGACCAGCTGGTCGAGCTGCGGGGCATCGCGGCGGCCGAGGAACACGTGCTCTACAACGTCGGGACCGTGTACGGCGGCACCCGCACGAACGTCACCGCGGGGAAGGCCGGCGCCGAGCTCGGGTTCCGGTTCGGCGACGCCGAGGTCGAACGCCGGGTCCTGGACCAGCTGACCCGGCTCGAACCCATCCGCGAGAACGCCGGGATCCAGGCCAGGATCCTCACCAGCCGCCCGGCCTGGGCCGGCACCGGCAACGACGACCTGCTCGCTGCCGTGGTGGGGGCCGGTGAGCGGGTGGGGCAGCAGGTCCGGGGGTCGCACGCGCTCGGCGCCGCCGACACCAACTTCGCCGGCGCGGCCGGAGTGCCCGCACTGGACGGGTTCGGCCCACGCGGACGTGGAGCCCACGCGGTGCACGAGGAGATCGTGGCGGAGTCGCTGGTGGAGCGCGCCGCGCTGATCGCGTCCGTGCTGGCCTCCCCGCTCGGCCCGAGTTCCTGAGGTCTGCCCTAACCCGCACGAGAGGGCCGAGCGGCGAGCGCGGCAACGAAGGCGGCGATCTCGTCGGGGTTCTCCTCGGCCATGAAGTGGCCCGACGTCGTGGCCCGGAACTCCAGGTCCGGCGCCCACGCCTTCCACAGCGCCGCGGCGTCGAAGCCGAGCCGGGATCCCCAGTCCTGGGAGATGACGCCCACGGGCATGGTGAGCTTCGCGTCGCGCTCGCGGTCCTGGAGGTCCAGCTCGAGGTCCACGCTCGCGGTGGCGCGGTAGTCGGCGACAATGGAGTCGACCGCGGCGACCGAGCTGTCGATGTAGTGGTCGCGCTCCTGCTGGGTGAACGTCGTACCTGCTGGGTCCCACGCGTCCAGGAACGAGCCGAAGAACTCCGGTGCGACAGCGGCGATCATCTTCTCGGGGAGCCCGGCGGGCTGGGCCATGAGGTAGAGGTGCCAGGCCACCTTCGCGTTCACGCCCTGCAGCACCGCCCAGGTGTCCAGGGTGGGCAGCACGTCCAGGATGCCGAGGTAGTCCACGACCGCCGGGTGGTCCAGGCCGGCCCGAACGCCGACCAGGGCGCCGCGGTCGTGACCGACCAGGCCGAAGTGGTCGAACCCCAGGGCGGCCGCGACCTGGACGATGTCATTGGCCATCGTCCGCTTGGAGTACGTGTCCGGGTCGGTCCCGGACGGCTTGTCGCTGTCGCCGTAGCCGCGCAGGTCCGCGACGATCACGGTGTGCTCGTCCCGGAGCCGTCCGGCGACGTGCCTCCACATGTAGTGGGTCTGCGGGAACCCGTGGAGCAGGACCACGGCCGGGCCCTCGCCGCCGACCGCGACGTTGAGGCCGACGCCGTCCGCTCCGGGGAGGGTGCGGTAGTCGAAGCCGACGATGGTCAGGTGGGAGGTCATCGATTCTCCTTGGTGGCGGGCGGGAGTGTGTCCGGGACGGGAGGGCCCGGGTGTCCGGAGAAGATGCCGGCCGGCAGCGGGACCGGCGAGGTCGCGGATGCGCGCAGCGCGGGGATCACGATGGTGTCGACCAGCGCGACGAGGTACTCCTCGCCGGCCGGCAGGCCGTTGATCCGGCGAAGCAGCAGCGCGGCACCGACGACTTCCTCGAAGGCGAAGGGGTCCGTCCCGGCGGGAAGGTCACCACGGGCGACGGCGGCGTCGAGGACCTGCCGGGGCAGCCGGGCACCGGTGGGGCCCACCGAGTTCTCGATCGCCTCGCACAGCTCGGGATCCTCCAGGCCCGCCTGGAGGAGCAGCATCGCGGTCTGGCTGTCCGCCGCCCGCATCGTGCGGTCCAGCCGGCGGCACAGGCACAGCAGGTCCTCGCGCAGGCTGCCGGTGTCGATCGGCTCCGCGGCGCCGTCCTGGGCCGGTCCGGACCGCAGTGCCGCGATCACCATGTCCCGCTTGGTCTTCCAGCGGCGGTACAGGCTCGCCTTGGAGGCATTGCAGCGTCGCGCCACCTCCTCGTACGTGAGGCCGGCGTAGCCCGCTTCCGACAGCACCTCCAGGACGGCCGCCAGGATCCGGCGTTCCAGCCCCTCGTCCCGCGGACGCCCCGGCGACGACCGGCCGCCTTCGATCTTCTTTCGATACGACACGCGCCGTATCGTATTTCCTGTCAACCGCAGGTTGCGGCCGGGGCCCCCCGGTCAGTGCACCGGGGAGCGTCAGCTCGCGAGGTGCGCGGCCGCCTCCCGGGCCAGTCTCATCGCCGTACGCGCCCACGCCGGGTCCGCGCCGGCGAGCCCGCACGCGGGCGTGACCACGACACCGCGGGCCACCTCGTCCGCGGCGAACCCCAGCCGCCGCCAGAACGCCTGCACCGTCCGGGCCACGTCGGCGTCGGTGGGTCCGGGCGGGCCCGAGCGGCGGGGCGCGGCGCCGTCCGCGGCAGCAGCCGCGGTGCCCGGAGCGGGCCGAGCGGGCTCCTCGGGCCGCAGCGCGGGCACGGCACCGGCGAACAACGCCACGCCGGCCTCGACCGCCTCCGACAGCGGGTCCGCGTCGGCCTGGCCGAGCTTCTTCAGGTCGAACGACAGGCCGCGCGCCCCGGCGCGCACCAGCAGCGGGAACGGCGTTCCGGCCGCGCAGCTGTGCACGACCGGCACCGCGCCGGCGGCCACGATCGCCGCGATCACGCCGCCCAGCAGGTCGGTCGCCTCGTGCTCCTCGACCGGGCGGTAGCGGGAGAACCCGGAGGCCGTCGGCACCGATCCGCGCAGGACCGCGGGCATCGACGGTTCGTCGAGCTGGACCACCAGCGACGCACCCGGCACCCGGCGGTGCAGCTCGCGCAGGTGGACCGTCAGGCCCTCGGCCAGGGACTGCGCCAGGTCGCGGCGGGCACCGCTGTCCCCCACCACCCGGCCCCCGCGCGGGCGTTCGACCCCGGCGGCGAGCGTCAGCGGCCCGGTGAACTGGACCTTCAGCGGACCGCCGTAGGCCTGGGTCAGTTCTTCCAGCGCGTCCAGGTCGCGGGCCAGGGTGGAGCGAGCCCGGCGCTGGTCGAGCCCCTCACCCGGCACCAGCCGCCAGCCGGACGGCTGCAGGTCGACGCCGAGTTCGACCAGCAGCGCGCAGGCCCGCCCGATCATGTCGGAGCCGGGTCCCCGGCCGGGTAGCTCGGGCAGGTGCGGCAGGTCGGGCAGCTCGCCCAGCACGACCCGGGTTGCTTCCAGCGGATCGTCGTACGGCAGCGATCCGACGCCGGTCGCGGCACCCGGACGCCAGGGCATTTCGATGGGGTTCGGCACCCGCAAAGCCTACGGGCGACGGTCGGCGCCGAGCTCGGCGCGCGGGTTCAGTTCGTGGCCGGGGTGGCGGGGGCCGTGGAGGAGATGGTGGCCGATCCGATCACCCGGGTGCCGGCGTAGATCACCACCGCCTGGCCGGGCGCGACGCCGGTGGCCGGCTCGGCGAGCTCGACCCGGAGCACGTCGTCGTCCACCCACGCCCGCGCGGGCAGCGTGTCGCCGTGCGCGCGGATCTGCGCCCGGCATTCCACCGGACCGGCCGGCGCCGGGCCGCACCACCGCGGCTGGGTGCCCTCGATGTGCGCGACGGTCAGCCGGTCGCGGGGTCCGACGGTGACGGTGCGGCTCACGGGTTCGATGGACAGGACGTAGCGGGGCTTGCCGTCGTCGGCCGGCCGGCCGAGGCGCAGGCCCCGGCGCTGGCCGACGGTGAACGCGTACGCCGCGTCGTGCTCGGCCAGCACGGTGCCCTCCTCGTCGACCACCCTGCCGGGCTGCTCGCCGAGCTCGCGGGCCAGGAAGCCCGCCGTGTCGCCGTCGGCGACGAAGCAGATGTCGTGGCTGTCGGGCTTGTCGGCGACCGCGAGTCCGCGCTCGGCGGCCTCGGCCCGCACCGCCGACTTCGGCGACCCGCCGAGCGGGAAGTAGGCGTGGGCGAGCTGCTCGGCGGTGAGGACGCCGAGGACGTACGACTGGTCCTTGCCGGGGTCGACCGACCTGTGCAGCTCCCGGCCGGCGGGCCCGTCCACGAGCTGGGCGTAGTGGCCGGTGCAGACCGCGTCGAAGCCGAGCGCCAGCGCCCGGTCGAGCACCGCGGCGAACTTGATCTTCTCGTTGCAGCGCAGGCAGGGGTTGGGCGTGCGGCCGGCGGCGTACTCCTGCACGAAGTCGGTCACCACGTCGGCGTGGAACCGCTCGGCCAGATCCCAGACGTAGAACGGGATGCCGAGCACGTCGGCGGCCCGGCGGGCGTCGCGGGCGTCCTCCAGCGTGCAGCAGCCGCGGGCACCCGTGCGGTAGGACGACGGGTTGCGCGACAGCGCGAGGTGCACCCCGGTGACCTGGTGGCCGGCGTCCACCGCCCGCGCGGCCGCCACCGCGGAGTCGACCCCGCCGGACATCGCCGCCAGCACCCGCATCAGTTCCGTCCTCCGCTCACGTTGACCAGACCCGCGCTGCGGGCGCGCTCCACCACCGGGCCGATCGCAGCACCGAGCGCGTCGACGTCGGCGCGGGTGGAGGTGTGGCCCAGGCTGAACCGCAGCGAGCCGCGGGCACGCTCCTCGTCACGACCCATCGCCAGCAGCACGTGGCTCGCCTCGGCCACTCCCGCCGAGCACGCCGAGCCGGTGGAGCACTCGATGCCGCGCGCGTCGAGCAGCAGCAACAGCGAGTCGCCCTCGCAGCCGGGAAAGGAGAAGTGCGCGTTGCCCGGAAGCCTGCCGCCGGGATCGGGGTGCGCGGTGCCGGGGTCGCCGTTGAGCTCGGCATCGGGCACCGCGGCGAGGATCTCCTCGACCAGCTCGGCCCGGAGCCCGGCCAACCGGGCGGCGAGCCGCTCGCGACCGGCCGTGGCGGAGTCGACGGCGACGGCGAACGCCGCGATCGCGGCCACGTCGAGCGTGCCGGAGCGGACGTCGCGTTCCTGTCCCCCGCCGTGCAGCAGCGGCACCAGGTCGACCTGCCGGCGGACCACCAGGGCGCCCACGCCGACCGGGCCGCCCAGCTTGTGCCCGGTCACCGTCATCGCGTCCAGGCCGGACACCGCGAAGTCGACCGGAAGCTGGCCGACCGCCTGCACGGCGTCGGAGTGCACCGGGATGTCGTACCGCCCGGCGAGCTCGACCACCTCGGCGATCGGCTGGACGGTGCCCACCTCGTTGTTGGCCCACATCACGGTCACCAGCGCCACCGACTCGGGGTCGGCCTGCACGCTCGCCCGCAGCGCGGCCACGTCGACCCGGCCGTACGCGTCGACCGGGATCCACTCGACCTCGGCCCCGGCGAACGACTCCAGCCAGCGCACCGAGTCGAGCACGGCGTGGTGCTCGACGGCGCTGGCCAGCACGCGGCGGCGACGCGGGTCGGCGGCCCGGCGCGCCCAGAACAGGCCCTTGACGGCGAGGTTGTCCGCCTCGGTGCCGCCACCGGTGAAGACGATCTCCGACGGCCGGGCGCCGAGCGCCGCGGCCACCGACTCCCGGGACTCCTCCACCAGCCTGCGGGCGGCCCGGCCGGAGGCGTGCAGGGACGACGCGTTGCCCAGCCGGGAAAGCTGGGCGGTCATCGCGGCCACCGCCTCCGGGAGCATCGGGGTGGTCGCGGCATGATCGAGGTAGGTACGTGGTGCCGTCATCTCAGGGTTCAGCGTAATGACCACCGCCGACAGCCGTTCCACCCGCCGTTCCACCGCCGGTCGCCGCCATCGAGGCTCAGCCGGGTCAGCCCTGGGGCGGCCAGCCCTCCTGCCGCCACGCGGCGTCCCAGAACATCCACTCCCAGGCTGTCGCCCGGGCGAACGCCTCGTGCATGCGGTCCAGCGTGGCCGGGTCGGCCACCGCGGCCGTCCGGTCGGCGATCTCGCACACCCGCGCGGTGGACCGGGCGAACTCCTCGTCGGCGTAGGTGCCGATCCAGTCGCCGTACGGGTGGCCGGACAGATCACCGGCCGCCGCCAGCAGCCGCGTACCCACGTCCTGATAGATCCAGAAGCACGGCAGCAGCGCCGCGACCAGCTCGGCGTAGCCGCGGGTGTGCGCGACGCCGAGGAGGTACGACGTGTAGCCGACGCAGGTCGGCGACCGCTGGTACGCCGCCAGGTCCCGGACGTGCGTACGGTGCAGGTCCTGTTCGACCTCGATCGCGGTGTGCGCGGACTTCGCGAAGAAGGCGAGGTCCGCGCCGTTCGGCGCCTTCACCGCGGCGGCCGCGAGCGCCCGGGCGTAGTCGTCGAGGTAGAAGGTGTCCTGGGCGAGGTAGTACGCGAACCGCCCGCTGTCCAGGCTGCCGTCGCCGAGGGTCACCACGAACGGCAGCGCGTCGATCGCGGCCCGGCTGGCCGCGGTGGCCGTCCAGGCGTCCGAGCAGAACCCCGTCGATTCCGTCACCGCGTTCCCCGTCATCGCGCTCCCCACCAGGCGTGGAAGTGGTGCACCGGCCCGTGTCCCCCGCCGACGTCGAGGGAGTCGGCCGCGGCCAGCGCGGCAGTGAGGTAGTCCTTGGCGCCGACGACTGCGGTACGCCAGTCCGGCCGCTGGGGACGCAGCGCGGCGATCGCGGAGGAGAGCGTGCAGCCGGTGCCGTGCGTGTGCCGGGTGTGGATCCGCGGTGCTCGCAGCCACTCGGCGCCGTCGGCGTCGAGGTAGAGGTCGGCGGACTCCTCCGGGTCGTCGCCGTGCCCGCCCTTCAGCAGCACCCGGGGTACGCCGAGCGCACGGAGTTCGGCGGCCTGGCGTTCGACCTCGGCAGGCGTACGGGCCGGTGAGGTGCCCAGCAGGGCGGCGGCCTCGGGGAGGTTCGGGGTCACCAGGCCGGCCAGCGGGAGCAACTCGGTCCGTACCAGCGCCACCGCGTCCTCGGTGAGCAGCCGGTCCCCGCTGGAGGCCACCATCACCGGGTCGAGCACCACCGACGGAAGCCGGTCCCGATGGCGGCGCAGCGCCTCGGCGACGGTGTGCACGACGGTGGCGTCGGCGAGCATGCCGATCTTCACCGCGTCCACGCGGACGTCGGAGACGAGGGTGTCCACCTGCTCGGCGATGAACTCCGTCGGGAGGACGTGGATGCCGGTGACGCCGCGGGTGTTCTGCGCGGTCAGCGCCACCAGCACCGCCGTGCCGTAGGCGCCGAGGGCGGAGAACGTCTTCAGGTCGGCCTGGATGCCCGCCCCACCGGACGGGTCGCTGGTGGCGATGGTGAGCGCGACGGGCACCTGGCCGGACACGTGAGTGGTCATCGAACCTCCGTACGCAGGGCTCGGGCTGCGGCCGCCGGATCGGGCCGCCCGCACACGGCGCTGACCACCGCGATCCCGGCCACGCCGGTGGCGCGTACGGCGTCGGCGTTGTCCGGGCCGATGCCGCCGATCGCCACACAGGGCAGGCCGGCCGCGGCGGCGGCGGCGACGAGTTCGGCGAGCAGGCCCAGGCCGCGCGGGGACGCCGCGTCCGCCTTCGTCGTCTGGGCGAAGACCGGTCCGACGCCGAGGTAGTCCACCGTCCCCGGCGGCAGCGCGAGCGCTTCGTCGAGGTGGCCGGAGGTGTGCGCGGACAGTCCGATCCACACGTCCGGCCCGAGCAGCTCGCGGGCGTGCTCGGGCGGCAGGTCGGACTGGCCGAGGTGCACCCCGTCGGCGCCGAGCGCGTGCGCCACGTCGGCCCGGTCGTTGACGAACAGGGGTACGCCGGTGCCGGCGAGCGCCTCGCGTACCTCCGCGCCGGCCCGGAGCAGGTCCCGGGTGGTGGCGCCCGGGTCGCGCAGCTGCACCGCGCTCACTCCGCCGGCCACCGCCGCCCGCACGGTGGCGGCCACCCCGCGCGGGCCGCACAGCGCGGTGTCGGTGACGAGGTAGAGCGAGAGGTCGAGCGCGCGGCCCCGGCTGCCCGAGGGTTCAGGAGCCATCGTCAACCCAGCCTTGCGCCCGCGCGGATGCGGTCGGCGCCGGTGGCGTCCAGCTCGTCCAGCAGCGCGGTCGCGAACGACCCGGGCCGAGGCGCCCGCGCCGCCGCCGCCTCCCCGGCGAGGGTGAGCAGCACCGTCGCCGCCGTCGCGGCCAGCAGGGCGTCGCTGGTCACCGCGAGGCAGCCGGCGGTGAGCGCGCCGAGCACGCAGCCGACGCCGGTGATCCGGATCATCAACGGATGGCCGTTGGCGACCCGTACGGTGCGTTCGCCGTCGGTGAGCAGGTCGACCGGGCCGCTCACCGCCACCGTCAGGCCGTACGTGCCGGCCAGCGACCGGGCGGCCGGCCAGGCCTGTTCCGGGTCGGCGGTGGACTCCACGCCGCGGCCGCCGGCACCGCCGGTCAGGGCGAGCACCTCCGAGGCGTTTCCTCGTACGACCGCAGGGGGTGCGAGCGCGAGCAGGTCACCGGCCAGGGCGGTACGCCACGGCAGCGGACCGGCGGCCACGGGGTCGAGCACCCACGGACGTCCGGCCCGGGCCGCCGACGTCACCGACGCCCGCATGCCCTCGGCCGAGGCGTGGGTCACGGTGCCGAGGTTGACCAGCACCGCACCGGCGCCGGCGGCGAGCACCTGCGCGTCCTCGGGGGTGTCGGTCATCGCCGGGGACGCGCCCGCGGCGAGCAGCGCGTTGGCGGTGAAGTTGGCGACGACGAGATTGGTGAGGCAGTGCACCAGCGGCGCCTGGTCGCGGAGGTTCTCGCGTACTTCCGCTACGGCGTCCGCGGTGACGGACGTGGTCGTGACCATCGTGCGACAGTCCCTTCGCCAGCATGATCTGGATCAGGTTCGACGGGTGTGATCTCAGTCCCGGCCTTCGGGGACACCCCGCGTCACTGCGTCCGACCGTACCGGCCGGATGGTCGACGTGCGAACGCCGGTGCACGCGGTCGGCCCGCGTGCACCGGCGTCCACCCGGAACTCCCCGGCTCAGCCCTTGCGGCGGTTGATCTCCTCGGTCGCCTGCGGCAGCACCGCGTGCAGGTCGCCGACGACACCGAAGTCGGCCATCTCGAAGATCGGCGCCTCCGGATCCTTGTTGACCACCGCGATCGTCTTCGAGGTCTGCATGCCCGCCCGGTGCTGGATCGCGCCGGAGATTCCGGCGGCGAGGTACAGCTGCGGCGAGACGGTCTTGCCCGTCTGGCCGACCTGGTAGGCGTGGGGGTACCACCCGGCGTCCACCGCCGCGCGGGACGCGCCGACCGCGCCGCCGAGCGCGTCCGCGAGTCCCTCGACGACGGAGAAGTTGTCCGCCGAGCCGACCCCGCGCCCACCGGACACCACGATCGCCGCCTCGGTCAGCTCCGGGCGCCCGGTCTGGGTGCGCGGCGAGCGCTCCACCACCCGCGCGGCCCGGGCCCGCTCCGACACGGTGACGTCGGCCTTCTCCTCCACCGGCTGCGCGAGTGCGGGTTCGGGGGTGGCGGAGTTGGGCTTGACGGTCAGGATCGGCGTGCCGTGGGTGACCCGGGACCGGACGGTGTAGTTGCCGGCGAACACCGCCTGGGTGGCGAGGACCGTGCCGTCGCCGGGCTCGACGTCCACGACGTCGGTGAGAACGCCGGAGCCGAGCTTGATCGCGAGCCGCCCGGCGATCTCCTTGCCCTCCGCACCGGAGGTCAGCATGATCGCGGCCGGTGCGCTCCGCTCGGCGAGCTGGGCCAGCGCCTCCGCCTTGGGTGCGACGAGGTGGTCGGTCAGCTCCGGCTGCTCCAGCAGGTAGACCTTCTGGGCGCCGTACGTCGCCAGGGTGTCCTTGGCCTGCTCGTAGCCGGCGCCGACGAACACCGCGGAGGGTTCGCCGAGGCGCCGCGCGATGGTCAGCAGCTCGGTGGTGGTCTTGCGTACGACCCCGTCGACGTGGTCGACGAGAACCAGGATCTCGCTCATTTCGGCACGCTTCCTTGCAGTCGCTCAGCGGTCGGTCGCCCGTACCCGGATCGGTGGTCGAAGTTGGCAGCTCGCGGCTGGTCGCTGCGGTCTAGACGAACCGCTGCTCGGCGAGGTAGGCCACGAGCCGCTGCCCGCCGTCGCCCTCGTCGGTGACGACCGTGCCCTTCTGCCGGGCCGGGCGCGCCTCGAAGGAGTCGACCGCGGTCCAGGCGGAGGCCAGGCCGACCGCACCGGCGTCGACGCCGAGGTCGGCGAGGCTCCAGGTCTGCACCGGCTTCTTCTTCGCCGCCATGATTCCCTTGAACGAGGGGTAGCGGGGCTCGTTGGCCTGGTCGGTGACCGAGACCACGGCGGGCAGAGCTGCCTCGACGGTCTCGGTGGCGGCCTCGCCGTCGCGGCGGATCCGCACCGTGCCACCGCCGACCTCGAGCTCGCTGGCGAAGGTGACCTGCGGCAGGTCGAGCCGCTCGGCCAGCATCGCCGGGACCACCGACATGCTGCCGTCGGTGGAGGCCATCCCGCACAGCACGAGGTCGACCGGTCGCTCGGCGCCCAGCTTGCGGACCGCCTCGGCCAGCACCAGCGAGGTGCCCACCGAGTCCGAGCCGTGGATCGCGTCGTCGAGCACGTGCACGGCCGCGCCCGCACCCATCTGCAGGCTCTTCTTCAGCGCGTCGGCGGCGTCGGCGGGCCCGACCGTGAGGACGGTCACCTCGGCGTCGCCGGCCTCGGCGAGCTTGAGGGCGGCCTCGACGGCGTACTCGTCCAGCTCCGACAGCAGTCCGGGAACACCGGACCGGTCGACGGTCCGGTCGCCGGGGTCGAAGCCGCGTTCCGCGGTCGCGTCCGGGACGTACTTCACACACACCACGATGTTCATGCTCGCGTCCGGCTCCTCACTCGCGTCCTTGGCTCGCCACGTCGAACCCGGGCGCCCTCGACGGGCCATCCAACGGGTTCACCGGCCAGGGGTCCGCCCCCAACCGTAGACGGGACCGACCCGACTGACGCGACGTTACCCGTGAGTAGCTTCGCGGGCAACCACCGGTCCCCGGGGAGTCCTGGCAGCCTCCCCGGGACCGGTGGTGTGCACGACCTGCCCTACAGAACGGCGGTCAGCGACTCGGCCGTCTTGGCCACGGCGTCGCGGGGGTCCATCGCCCGCAGCTCGGCGTTGAACGGCTCGACCTTGACCGGGCCGACGTAGCCGATCTTGCGCAGCGCGCCCACGAAGCCGGCCACGTCGATCACGCCGGTCGCCCCGGGCAGCATCCGCTGACCGTCCTGCTGCTGGTCGCGCTCCAGGCCGGTGGGCGCGTCGTTGAGGTCGACGGCCACCACCTCGTGCGCGGACAGTTCGGCGATGTCGGCCGCGGACTCACCGGAGGTGAACCAGTGGAAGGTGTCCAGGATGAGGCCCACGTTGGGGCTGCCCACCGCGTCGATCAGCTCGCGCGCCTCGGCGAGGGTGTGCACGAACGGATACAGCTCGGTGCTCCAGAACGACTTCGGCCCGACGTACTCCAGGCCGAACCGCACCCCGGCACCGGCCAGGATCTCGTCCACGAGCGCGATCCGCTCGGCGTGCCGGCGGAAGTTGCGCCGGTAGGTCAGCGAGTTGCTCATCGGCCGGATCCAGGTGCCCACCCGGTCGATGCCGTACGACGTCAGCCGGACGGCCTGGTCGTTCAGCGCGTCCAGCTGGGAGGCGAACGTCCCCGCGTCGGCGTTCAGGTCGACCGGCAGGCCGGCGTTCCCCCACTTCACGCCGTGCTCGGAGAGTCGTGAGCGCAGCGCCTCCACCTGGTCGGCCGGCTGGGAGGTGAGGTAGCCGACGTCCGGCTCGACCGCGCCGAAGCCGAACTCGATCGCGAGATCGACGGCGGCCTCGAAGCCCGGCCTGATCCCGAGCGCGCCGCAGCTGAGGTTGGTGTAGAAACCGTCGGTGTTCTGGTCTGCCATGAGTTCCGGCTCTCCCACTTCTGAGGGTGCACGTTCCTGTCCGGGGTACACGTTCGCCGTCCAGTCTGGCCGAGGACACCTGCCGACGGGAGCCGCGGGCCCGGCACCCGGGGCCGAAACAGGACCCGCACTCGGCGCCACCGACCGGTCCGCGCAAGTAGCCTGACCGTCACCCGGGCCCGAACTTCACAAGCGGAGGAGCCACACGTGCCGGACCTGCCCCTCACCGGCGAGCGCACCATGCCCGGGATCTGGCACGAGACCTACTGGTTCGCCCGGCACGTGGTCGGCTACGACTGGGCCGCCGGCCTGCTCGCCGCGCACGGCGCGCCCGGTGGGTGGAAGCCGCGGCGGGTGCTGGACGCCGGCTGCGGTGAGGGGTACGGAGCGCAACGCCTGTACGACTCGCTGGACACCGCGCCGACCGTGGTGGGCGTCGACTACGACGCGGCCACCGCCGCCCATGCCGCCACGGCGTACCCCGACGTGCGGGTGACCCGCGGCAACCTCGTCCAGCTGCCGTTCGCCGACGGCTCCTTCGGCGCCGTGGTCAGCCTGCAGACGATCGAGCACCTGTGGAACCAGCCCGCGTTCGTCGCCGAGTGCGCCCGGGTCGCCGAGCCCGGCGGCATGCTGGCCTGGTCCACCCCGAACCACCTGACGTTCCCACCCGGCAACATCTGCCACGCCAAGGAGCTCACCGCCCCCGAGCTCCGCGCCCTGGTCGAGCGGGCCGACCCCGAGCTCGGGCTGGACCTCGTCACGATGACCGGCATCCGGCACGGGCCTCGGATCGAGGACTGGGAACGCCGGCACGGCGACCTGGTGAAGGCCCAGCTGGCCGACGAGCCGGCCGCCTGGTCAGCGGAGCTGGCGATGTTCGTCGCGTCGCTGACGGCGGCCGACTTCGTGGTGTCCGCGGACGACCTGGACACCAGCCTCGACCTGCTCGTGCACGTACGAGTGAACGGCTAGGACACGTCCTAGACCTGCTCGCCGACCACCACGGCCTCGGCCGGGACCTCGTGCGGGTTCGGCTCGCGACCGGCGTACATCAGGCCGACCGCGCCGGCACACAGCACGGCCGCCACGGCGAACGGCGCCCGCTGGGAGCCGCCCCACTCGGCGACGTGCCCGACCAGGATCGCCGCGGCCGCTCCGCCCATCCAGCGCAGGAAGTTGTAGCCCGCGCTGGCGATCGGGCGGGGTGCCTGCGAGACCGACATGGCCATCCCGGTGAGGAAGGTGTTCAGGCAGCCGGAGGCGATCCCGGAGGCGATGGTCGCCACCACGACCACCGGCACCGATCCCCAGACGAACGCCAGCATCAGCAGGGCGTACATCCCGAGCGCCAGCATGGTCGCGTTGCGCTCGCCGATCCTCGCGGCCAGCCGGGGACCGACGATGACGCCGCACACCGCGACCATCAGGCCCCAGCCGAAGAAGATCCCGCCGACCGCGAACGCGCCGTACCCGAGGACGAACGGCGTCCAGGCCAGCACGGTGAAGAAGGCGTACGTGTAGAGCAGCGCGGACAGGGCGACCAGCAGCAGCCGGCGGTCGCGCAACGCCCTGAACGGTGCGCTGATCGAGACTCGCTGCGTGCTCGGCCGGTCGCGGACGAGCATCGTCGCGGTGAGCACGAGCGCGACCAGCATCAGCACGGACGTACCGACGAACGGGCCGCGCCAGGAGATGCTTCCCAGCAGGGCGCCGACCAGCGGGCCGGCGGAGATGCCGAGGCCGAGCGCCGCCTCGTAGAGCAGGATCGCCGCGGTCTGCCCGCCGGACGCCGCGGCCACGATGGTGGACAGCGCGGTGGCGATGAACAACGCGTTCCCGAGTCCCCAGAACGCCCGCAGGGCGACCAGCTGGCCGATCGAACCGGCCAGCGCGCACATGCCGGCGAACACCACGATCAGCGCGAGGCCGGCGACCATGGTGCGCTTGCCGCCGTACTTCGCCGCGAGGACGCCGGTGAAGAGCATCGCGAGGACCTGCACCACGAGGTACGACGCGAACAGCAGTGTCACCTGGCTCGGTGTCGCGTTCAGGCCCTTCGCGATGGACAGCAGGATCGGGTCGACGAGCCCGATTCCCATGAACGCGATGACCGCCGCGAACGCGACCACCCACACCGAACGCGGCTGACCGCGGACGGCGTCGAGCAACTTCACATCGTGGGACACGGGAGCAGAACCTTCCTTCTTGTGGAACGGGATTCGGGGTACGTCTCACCGGCCGGTGCTCACCTGGCCGGTGCTCACCGCATCGGTGCTCACCGCATCGGCGGCGATCGGATCGGCGGCGACCAGCCGGGCAAGCGCGGGCAGCGCGGCCTCGACCGCCTCGCGGTCGGCGGGGCCGAGCCGGGTCAGCCGCTCGCGGAGGAACTCCTCACGTGCGACGACGACCCGGGCCAGGTCGGTGCGGGCCCTGTCCGTCGCGGACACGACCACCATCCGCCGGTCGTGTTCGGCCGGCCGCCGGCGCACGTAGCCCGCGCGCTCGAGCCGGCTCACGACGTTGGTCATCGACGGCTGGCGGACACCTTCGCGGGCGGCGAGGGTGCTCATGGTCTGCGGGCCGTCGTGGACCAGGACGCCGAGGACCGAGCCCTGGGTGAGGGTGACGCCGAGATCCGGTGAGTGCCGGCGAACGACGTCGTACAGGCGGTACACGAGGGGGCGAAGCTCCCGGGCGAGCGGCCCGACGCCTACGGCGCCGCGGGGTTCGGAGAGAGCTTCGGAGCGAGATTCGTACTGTCCGGCCATTGCTTAGCCAGGCTAACTTAGCCTTGCTAAGTAATCAAACCGGAGGCTGCCCGCGGACTCCGAGGCGGACACGACGCTGCCCCAGGTCCGCCGAGGCGGTCCTGGGGCAGCGGGTGAGTCGCGACTCCCGGAATGGTGCCGCGATTCGGGTGGTACGGGGTTGTTACGGGGTGTTCAGTGTCTTGTGGAGGCGGCCGTCGCTCAGGGGTTCAGGCCCTTGTTCTTCAGCCAGACGAACGGGTCCACCGCGTCCTCGAGACCGCCGCCGTGCGGCCGGACCTCGAGGTGGCAGTGCGGGCCGGTGACGTTCCCGGTCGCGCCGACGTAGCCGATCACGTCGCCGACCTTGACGCTGCCGCCGGTCTTGGCGAACCGGGACATGTGGCCGTACAGCGTGACGGTGCCGTCCGGGTGGCGGATCTCGATCGCGTTCCCGTAGGCGTCCTGCCAACCGGCACTGATGATCTCGCCCCTGCCCACCGCGTGGATCGGGGTGCCGGTGTCGGCGGCGAAGTCGAGTCCGTGGTGGGAGGAGGCCCAGTTGTTGCCGCTCTGCCCAAACCGTCCGGTGAGGTGGTACGACGTCACCGGGAGCACCCACTGCGGCGCCTTCTTGGCGGCCAGCGCGGCCTTGTGGGCTGCCGTCTTCTTCAGGGCGATCTTCTTCGCGGCTCGCTTCTCGGCAGCCCGCTCGGCGGCGGCCCGCTCGGCGGCGGCCCGCTCGGCCCGCTTCTTCGCGGCGGCCTTCCTGGCGGCCTTCTTCTCCGCGGCCTTCTTCTCGGCGGCCTTCTTCTCGGCGGCGGCCTGCTCGGCCAGCGCGCGCCGCTGCTCGGACCGGGCGGCCCGCTGCTCGGCGACCCGGGTGCGCTCGGCCTGCTCGGCCGAGGCCTTCTCCTGCGCCGCCTTCTTCGCCGCGGAGTCCTTCGCGATCGCGGCCGCGGCGTCGATGCGTTCCACCGCGCCGGCGGCCGGCTTGTTCTCACCGGCGGCCGTGCTCAGCGCGGCGTTCTCCGGCTGAGAACCAGGCCCGAACGCCAGGGCGAGACCGCCGGCGACCAGCCCGAGAGCGACAATTCCGGCCGCTGCTGTCAAGGGAATGTTGCGCCAGCGGATGCCCCACAGGGCGTGTAGGCGTCTCCGGAAAGAATCCAACGCTTCCTCGCTCGTTCGACGGCAGCCCGCACTGCCGCGCCGGTGGCGCGGAAATGTGGCGTACCGTGCCCTGGTGCGGGCGTGAGTCACCCAGGCGTGGCGGCGCTGGAGCCGCCCCCCGAGAAAGAACTGGGTGCCATTGCGGACGTTTACCGAACCCGGTGACGAGCGGTGAATTCTTCACGAATCCCCAGGTCATCGGGTCCGGCGACAGGTCTAACAGAGGACCTTCGGCTCTTTCCAGCCCGTGTTTCGCAGCGCTCTACGATGCGCGATCGTAGTGGTGGAGAAGGCAGCGCCCGGATATAGTCGCGACTTCATGGGTACGGACTGCCGCCGGGCGGTTTCACAACGGCAGGAAAGCTGCATTGACGTGAGCTTTCGCGAAAAGACATCTCTTCGTCGAAGAGTGCCGAGAATGCCGATTTGTTCGTTTCGTGGAGCCACGACGGGCCGGCTGGAGACGTCTACGATGATCGATAGCAAGCCAGCCTTGACATGTGACACAGATCACACCGACCGCGTGCCGGCAGGAATTCGTGCTGAATGCGGCGGGAGGCGGGATGCGGGCGTTCGGTGAGCTCGAGGAACAGGTGATGTTCCAGCTGTGGGCCACCGACCGTCCCCTCCAGGTGCGCGAGGTCCGCCGGATGCTGGCGCCGGAGCGCACGCTGGCGCACACCACCGTGATGACCGTGCTGGACAAGCTGTACCGCAAGGGCTGGCTGCGCCGGGAGGCCGCCGGCCGGGCGTACGTCTACACACCGGTGATGTCCCGTGACTCCTACACCGCCGCCCTCATGCACGACGCATGGTCGGCCGCCGCCGGACCGGCCACCGCGCTGGTCTACTTCATCGAGGCGATGAACCCCGAGCAGCAGTCCGCGCTCCGGGACGCACTCCGGGTCGTCTCACTCGGCCAGGAGCAGGGCACCGGCGAGGAAGGCCGGGCCGGGGATCCGCGCGACCGGCCCGAAGGGCGCGCCGAGCCGGAGTCCCTCGGTCAGGACGAGCCCCGCGCCGGCTGACCGGGCCGGGCTTCCCGGGCTTCCCGGGCCGCCCGGTCGGCGGCCTCCTCGGCACCTCGGGCCAGACCCTCGAGATAGGCCCGTCGGCCCGCGTCCGCCGCGTAGGCGTCCCGGCGGTTCTTCACGATCCGGGCCGGCACCCCCGCCGCCACACCGAAGTCGGGCACCTCGCCGCGGACCACCGCGTGCGCTGCCAGCACCGCGCCGGTGCCGACGGTCGTACCGCGGACCACGGTGACCTTCGTTCCCAGCCAGCAGTCCGGACCGATCCGCACCGGCGACTTCACCAGCCCCTGGTCCTTGATGGGAACGGTCAGGTCGGTGGTCACGTGGTCGAAGTCGCAGACGTAGACCCAGTCGGCGAACAGGCAGGACCGGCCGATCTCGACGTCCAGGTAGCAGTTGACGGTCACGTCCCGGCCCAGCACGCACTTGTCGCCGATCCGGAGCGTGCCCTCGTGCGCGTGCAGCCGGGTGCCGTCACCGAGGTGCACCCACCGGCCCAGGACCAGCCGGCCGTAGCCGCGCCGGGCGCGCACCTCGACCCGCCTGCCGAGGAAGACGAACCCCTCGGTGACGACGTGCGGGTGCCGCAACCGGAACAGCAGAAAGCGCCAGTAGCGCAGGAGGTAGTAGGGCGTCCAGGCACGGTGGCGGACCACCCAGCGCAGGCTGGCCGGAGTGAGGAAGCGGGCCTGCCGCGGATCCCGGGAACGACGTACCACGGCACCAGACCCTATGGCATGAGGCGGCGTGGCCCCGGACACGACGAAGGCCCGCGGGAAACCCGCGGGCGCACCACCCGAACATGACGAAGGCCCGCAGGAGACCTGCGGACCTTCGTCGCGTTTCTCACCGTGATGTGTGCGACCACACCCGGAAGAGGATCAGACCGAGCGGACGTTCTCCGCCTGCGGTCCCTTGGGACCCTGCACAACGTCGAACTCGACGCGCTGGTCCTCATCCAGTGAGCGGTAGCCGTCGGCGACGATCGCGGAGAAGTGGACGAACACGTCCTGACCGCCGTCGACGGAGATGAAGCCGAAGCCCTTGTCAGCGTTGAACCACTTGACGGTTCCCTGCGCCATGTTTTTCTGTTTCCCCTCGCGGAGACGTTGGTGCAGCACTCGAACCTCACGAGCACCGAGTCGCCACGGGGCACTTCCCGCGTGTCGATTCCGCGGGCCGAGAGCCACGCGCCCAGACCACCGAACTGCCTCGGAAAAGCCTGCGACACTCGCTCCCGCGCGTCTTGTCGAAACGACGAACGACCGCGCAGGAACGTATCACTTTCGTGCTCGTCTGACCACGCCTCGACCGCTCTGCCTCCGATGTCGGTCATCCGGCGACACGCCCGGGTTCTACGGGCGGCGGATTCCGGTGATCGAGACGTTGTAGTAGAGCTCGGCGGGCACCACCGGTTTCAGCAGCCGGTCGACCGCGCTCAGCCGCTGCCAGCTCCGGTAGGCGAAGGTGGCCCACCCCCAGCCCAGCCGGTCGGGGTTGACGGCGTACTCGAACGTACGGACCGGCCAGCCGAACCACGCGGCGGTCAGCTCCTCGGTGACGGTCCGCACATCCGCCGCGCCGGCACGCTCGGCGGTACGGGCCAGCGCGTCCGGATCGAAGGTGTGCAGGTCGACCACCGACTCAAGGGCCGCGGCGCGGGAGGACTCGTCCAGCTCCTCCTTCGAGCGGGCCCAGCGTGTGCGGAGCGGTGCCAGGTGAGTGGCCCTGGTCGCCAGCCACCAGGTCGCCTGGGAGAGCTTGCGCGCCACCTGGTCGCCGTACCTCGTCGGCTCGCCGCAGATCACGAACCGCCCGCCCGGACGGAGCACCCGCAGCATCTCCGCGAACGCGAGCTCCACGTCGGGGATGTGGTGGATGACCGCGTGCCCGACCACCAGGTCGAAGGTCCCGTCGGGGTAGGGCAGGCGTTCGGCGTCGGCCACCCGGCCCTGTGCCTCGAACCCGAGCCGGCGGGCGTTCTGCCGGGCCGCCTCCACCATGCCCGGCGACAGGTCGGTCACGTGCACCTCGTCCACGACGCCGGCCTGACGAAGGTTGAGGCTGAAGAAGCCGGTGCCGCAACCGACCTCCAGCGACTTCGCGTACGGCCAGCCGGCCGCACCGGTGGCGGCCACGAACCGGTCCCGGGCGTAGGCGATGCAGCGGTCGTCGAAGGAGATGGACCACTTGGAGTCGTAGCTCTGCGCCTCCCAGTCGTGGTAGAGCACGTTGGCGAGCTTGGGGTCGCCCCAGGCCGCCGCCACCTCCTCAACACTCGCCACCGGGTGCGGTGCCGGGTCGACCGGCGTGCTCGGTGTGCTCGATGGTCTCGGTGTGCTGGGCGTGCTCGAGTCCGGTGCGAACTCCTCGACGTGCGACGACATCGGACTCCTTGCGGTCGGCGGTTCGGTCGTGACGGCACAGTTCGGTCGTACGGTCGGACAGCAGGATCGGTCGTACGCCAGGACCCGGCGAGTGCCCGTCGTCCTCGGTCAGCGTCCCTCGAAGCGGGGCGGTGTCTTGTCCACGAACGCGCGCATCCCGATCGTGCGGTCCTCGGTGGCGAACAACGCGGCGAAGCTCTGGCGTTCGATCTCCAGGCCGGTGCCGAGGTCGACGTCGAGCCCCCGGTCGATCGCGGACTTGGCCGCCCGCAGCGCCACCGCCGGCCCACCGACGAACCGCGCCGCCCAGGCCCGGGCCGCGGCGTAGACGGCGTCCGGCGCCTCGTCCTCGACCACCTCGTCCAGCAACCCGACGGCGCGCGCCTCGGCGGCGTCGACCATCCGCCCGGTGAAGATCAGGTCCTTGGCCACCGACGGGCCGACCAGCCGTGCCAGCCGCTGGGTGCCGCCCGCGCCCGGAATCACGCCGAGCTTGATCTCGGGCTGGCCCAGGCGGGCCGTCGCGGCGCCGATCCGCCGGTCGGCGGTCAGCGCCAGCTCGCAGCCGCCGCCGAGGGCGTACCCGGTGATCGCGGCCACCACCGGCTTGGGGATCCGGGCCACGCTGTCGAACGCCGAGGTCAGCCCGTGTGACCGGACCTCCATGTCGGCGTAGGACATGTCCAGCATCTCCTTGATGTCGGCGCCGGCGGCGAACACCCGCTCACCGCCGTAGAGCACCACCGCGGCCACGTCCTCGCGCTCGGTCGCCTCCCGCGCCGCCGCCCGGATCTGCTCCTGCATGGCGGTGTCCAGCGCGTTCATCGGCGGACGGTCGAGCCGGATCGTGCCGACGCCGTCCTCGACCTCCAGCCGCACCCAGGTGTCCACGGTGGCCTCCCCTCACGCCGTCACGCCGTTCTGTGCGCCCGGCAGTCGTCGCCACCCTAGGACACCGGCCGAGCGGGATCCGCCGGGATGTCGGGATTCTCCATGGCCGTACGGGAGGTCGGCCGGCGCGGCCGATGACGGTCAGCGGGCCGATGCGTTCCGGCGTTCGAAATCAAAGTTGCGCTAAGCAACCATATTCTGTGAAAGTCGACCGAACCCCCACAGAACAGGAGTGCTCACCCCGCGATGTCCGCGCCCGGTTCACATACCAGCGTCACAAGTCCGACCAGCCGTTCCACCGACCGTCAGCCCGCCGGCCCGGTTCCCAGCCCCCGCCCCAACTCCCGCGCGGAGAGCGCGCCGAGTGTCCCGGCCCCCGCCTCGCCCGTCCCGGCGGCCGCCCCCAGCGCGGTCGGCCCGGCCGCCGTCTCCAGCGCCGCAGAGCCCGGACCGGCCGCGACCGCGGCGACCACCTCCAGTCCTCCGGCGTTCACCCACAAGGAGATTCTGGAGATCGTCTGGGCCCTTGTGCTGTGCCTGTTCGTCTCCTCGCTGTCCGGCACCGTCGTCGGCACCGCCCTCCCCACGATCGTGGGTGACCTGGGCGGCCAGGACCAGCTCGCCTGGGTGGCCAGCGCCACCCTCCTCACCACCACCGTCTCCACACCGCTGTGGGGCAAGATCTCCGATCTGTACGGCCGCAAGCCGCTGATGCAGGTCGCCATCGCCGTCTTCGTGGTGACCTCGGCGCTGGCCGGGCTGTCCCAGTCGATGGGCGAGATGATCGCCGCCCGGGCCGGGCAGGGCATCGGCGCCGGCGGCCTGATGGCGCTGTCCCAGGCGATCATGGCCGACATCGTGAGCCCCCGCGAGCGCGGCCGCTACTCCGGTTACCTCGGCGCGTCGTTCGGCGTGGCCACCGTCGCCGGCCCGCTGATCGGCGGCTTCCTCGTCGACGGGCCCGGCTGGCGCTGGTGCTTCTACGTCGGCATCCCGATCGCCGTACTCGCCTCGGTCGTCCTGCAGAAGACGCTGCACCTGCCGCGGGAACGCCGCCGGACCCGGATCGACTGGCTCGGCGCCACCGTCATCACCGGGTCGGTGACATCGCTGCTGCTGCTGGCCTCGCTCGGCGGCAAGGAGTTCGGCTGGGTGTCGGGCTGGTCGCTGCTGCTCGCGGCGCTCGCCCTCGGCGGGCTGGTCGCGGCCGTCCTGGTCGAACGCGGGGCCGCCGAACCCATCCTGCCGCCCCGGCTGTTCCGCAACCCCACCTTCAACCTCACCGGCACCGCGGCGTTCTTCACCGGCTTCGCGATGTTCGGCGCGATGATCTACCTGCCTCAGTACCTCCAGGTCGTGCGGGGCCAGAGCCCCACCGCGTCCGGTCTGCTGACGTTTCCGCTGGTCGTCGGGATGTTGTCGGTGTCGGTGCTGAGCGGCCGGGCGATCACGAGGTGGGGACGCTGGAAGGTGTTCCCGCTGGTGGGCCTGACCCTGGTCGGCGTCGGCACCGGCCTGCTGGCCACGCTGCGGGTGGACACCCCGATGGTCGCCGTCTGCGGCTACATGCTGGTCTTCGGCGCGGGGCTGGGCTTCACCATGCAGGTGCTGATCCTCGCCGTGCAGAACACCTCCGAACGGCGCGACCTCGGCATCGCCACGTCCGCCTCGACGTTCTTCCGTTCGATGGGTGGAGCGGTGGGGGTCGCGGTGTTCGGCGCGGTGCTCAGCTCCCGGCTCACCTCCGCCATCCCCGCGCTGCTCGCCGAGCACGGTGTGCGGGCGCGGCCGTCCGGGGGCGCGTCGGCACCACACCTGGGTACGCCCGCGGAGATCGCCCGGCTGTCCGAACCGCTGCGGTCGGTCGTACGGGAGGGCTTCACCCTCGGCCTGGACCGGATCTACCTGATGGCACTGCCGCTGGTGGTGCTGGCGTTCCTCGCCGTTCTCGCCGTACGCGAGGTCCCACTGCGCGGGCGCGGACCCGAGGTCGCGCAGGAGGCCACCGCTCGGGGCCGGCACCGGCGCTGAACCGGACCGGCCTTCCACGGCCGCGCGCCCGGGTTCCCAACCGGGCGCGCGTCCTGGAAGGATCGCACCGCAGAAAGCGAACACCCGACTCGAACCGAACCACCGAGCGATCCGAAGGGAAGTACGCCGATGCCGGACGTACAGGCCGTCGTGGCCCGAGCCAAGAACGAGCCGGTCCGCGTGGAGACCATCCACGTGCCCGACCCCGGGCCCGGTGAGGCGCTGGTCAAGGTGCAGGCGTGCGGCGTCTGCCACACCGACCTGCACTACAAGCAGGGCGGGATCGGCGACGACTATCCGTACCTCCTCGGGCACGAGGCGGCCGGGGTCGTCGAGTCGGTCGGCGAGGGCGTCGACGACGTGGCGCCCGGCGACTTCGTGATCCTCAACTGGCGCGCGGTGTGCGGCAAGTGCCGCGCCTGCAGGCGCGGCCGGCCGTGGTACTGCTTCGACACCCACAACGCGACCCAGAAGATGACGCTCGCCGACGGCACCGAACTCTCCCCCGCCCTCGGCATCGGCGCGTTCGCGGAGAAGACCCTGGTCGCGGCCGGGCAGTGCACGAAGGTCGACCCCAGCACCCCGGCGACGGTCGCGGGCCTGCTCGGCTGCGGCGTGATGGCCGGGCTGGGCGCCGCCCTGAACACCGGCAACGTCCAGCGCGGCGACTCGGTCGCGGTGTTCGGCTGCGGCGGCGTGGGTGACGCCGCGGTCGCCGGCGCCAGCCTGGGCGGCGCGACCACCGTGATCGCGGTCGACATGGACGACCGCAAGCTGGAGTGGGCGCGGCAGTTCGGCGCCACCCACACGGTGAACGCCCGCAACGAGAACGCCGTGGAGCGCATCCAGGAGCTGACCGGCGGTTTCGGTGTCGACCTGGCGATCGACGCGGTCGGCCTGCCCGAGACGTACAAGCAGGCCTTCTACGCCCGCGACCTCGCCGGCACGGTCGTCCTGGTCGGCGTGCCCACCCCGGAGCAGAAGCTCGAACTCCCGTTCATCGACTTCTTCGCCCGCGGCGGCTCGCTGAAGTCGTCGTGGTACGGCGACTGCCTGCCCGAGCGTGACTTCCCGATGCTGATCGACCTCTACCGCCAGGGCCGGCTGCCGCTGGAGGCCTTCGTCAGCGAGGAGATCGGCATCGGTGACGTCGAGGAGGCGTTCACCAAGATGCACGCCGGAGAGGTGCTGCGGTCCGTGGTGGTGATCAAGTGAGCGTACGCATCGAGAAGGTCGTCACCTCCGGGACGTTCAGCCTGGACGGCGGCACCTGGGACGTCGACAACAACGTCTGGCTGGTCGGTGACGACGACGAGGTGCTGGTGATCGACCCGGCCCACGACGCCGACGCGATCCGCGCCGCCGTGGGCGATCGCCGGGTCACCGCGATCGTGTGCACGCACGGGCACGACGACCACATCGGCGCCGCCCGCGACCTGGCCGAGCAGGCGAAGGCCCCTGTCTGGCTGCACCCGGCGGACCGGATGCTGTGGGACGTGGTGCACCCCGACGCCGCGCCGGACGCCGAGCTGGCCGACGGGCAGGAGTTCGCGGTGGGCGACGTCACGCTGACCGCCGTACACACTCCGGGCCACTCGCCGGGTGGCGTCTGTTTGTCCGCGCCCGCCCTGGGCGCGGTGTTCAGCGGGGACACGTTGTTCGCCGGCGGGCCGGGCGCCACCGGGCGTTCGTTCTCCGACTTCCCCACGATCATCGACTCGATCCGGGACCGGCTGCTGACGCTGCCGCCGGAGACGGTCGTGCACACCGGGCACGGCGACACGACCACGGTCGGCGCGGAGAGCCCGCACCTGCAGGAGTGGGTGGACCGCGGCCACTGAGCGGCCACGTTTTCTCTGGTCGTGCGGTTGACCGCGGCCACTGAGCGGCCACGTTCCCACTTGTTCGTAGGAACGCCGATGCCGGCGACGGTTCGCACCGTCGCCGGCATCGGCGTTTTCGGACATGCGCCGGGATCCTGCCGGCCGCAAGGAACGGTTGACGGTGTTCCACCGGCGTTGACAGTGCCGGTGCGTCCTAGCGGCGCAAGGCGCCGTTGACAGGCAGCAGGACGCTGTACAGCGACGTGGTGGCGGCGATGAACAGCCGGTTGCGGCGCGGGCCGCCGAACTCCACGTTGGCCACCGTCTCCGGCACCAGGATCTTCCCGAGCAGCGTGCCGTCGGGGTGGTAGCAGTGCACTCCGTCGGCGGCGCTGGCCCAGATCCGCCCGGCGGTGTCCAGCCGGAAGCCGTCGAACAGCCCGGACGTACAGGTGGCGAACTCCTTCCCGCCGCCCTGCGTCCCGTCGGGGGCGACGTCGAGGACCCGCAGGTGCCGGGGCCCGCCCCGGTGGTGCGTCGAGCCGGTGTCGGAGACGTACAGCAGGGTCTCGTCGGGTGAGAACGCGAGACCGTTGGGGCGTACGAAGTCGTCGGCGACGATCCGCACCTCCCCCGTGGTCGCGTCCCAGCGGTAGACGTGGCAGGCGCCGATCTCGCTGTCGGCCTGGTGACCCTCGTAGTCGCTGTCGATGCCGTACGCCGGATCGGTGAACCACACCGACCCGTCGGACTTCACCACCACGTCGTTGGGGCTGTTGTAGCGCTTCCCGCCGAAGTTGTCGGTGAGCACCGTCAGCGAGCCGTCGTGCTCGGTACGGGTGACCCGCCGGTTGCCGTGCTCGCAGGTGACCAGGCGTCCCTGCCGGTCGACGGTGTTGCCGTTGGTGAACCCGGCCGGCTCCCGGAACACCCCGACGGCGCCGGTGGTCTCGTCCCAGCGCAGCATCCGGTCGTTGGGGATGTCGCTCCAGACGAGGTAGCGGCCCGCCGGGAAGTAGGCCGGCCCCTCCGCCCAGCGGCAGCCCTGGTAGAGCCGCTCCACCTGGGCGCTGGTCTTGACGAGGGTCGAGAACCGCTCGTCGATGATCTCGAACCTCTCGGACTCCCCGGCCATCGCAGTCTCCTGATCTCCTGGTCCGCGAATCGCGTCGGCGCAGGTGCCGATCGCGGTGGCAGCTCACCTCCGGCCCGTCCGGGCGGGGATGCTCTGGTGCGAACGTAGCGACCCGGACGCGGCGGGCGCGACCGGCGGGTGCCCGGGTGCCGACCTTGGCCGTCGGTCGCCGCCCGGCCACGGCCCGCAGCCGGGTCGCCCGCCGGCTTCGGCGGCCGTCGGCGAGCCCGGCGGGCACCTATACTTTTGCTGCGCCGCGACCCGGGCACCCGCAGATTTCGCGGGCACTGGGCGCGGACGCGAAAGGTTCAAAAGCACCGAAGTACGTATCCACGCACCCATACCGAAAGCCGTCTGGTATCTCCGATGCGAGAACTGGAACGGAACCGAGACGCCCCCGACGAGGGGGCGCCGACCGGGCTGCGCAGCCTCGCCGTGATCGGCGCCGGCCGCACCGGCGGTTCTGTCACACCCGCCGCCCGCGCCGCCGGGCTCGACGTCCGCGTCGGCACCCGGGGCACCGTCGCCGTCACCGCCGGCGGCTCCGACATCACCCTGCTGTGCGTCCCCGACGAGTCGATCTCCGACGTCTGCGCCGAGGTCGCCGCCGCGGCGCACGTTCCCGCGTACGTCGGCCACCTGAGCGGCGCCACCGGCCTGGACGCCCTGGAGCCCGCGGCCCGGCGGGGAGCGCAGACCTTCCGGTTGCATCCTCTGCAGACCATCCCGGCGCCGGGGACCAGCCTGGCCGGGGTTCCGGCGGCGGTCACCGGGTCCAGCCCGGCCGCGGCCGAGGTCGCCCGCACGCTCGCCCGCCGGCTCGGGATGGTGCCGTTCGACCTGGCCGAGGAGCACCGCGCGGCCTACCACGCGGGCGCGGTGTTCGCGTCCAACTTCGTGCTGGCACTCGCCGTGACCGCTGCCGACCTGCTCACCCGCGCCGGGGTGAAGGACGCCCGGGCGGCCCTCACGCCGCTGGTGCTGAGCACGGCGGCGAACTGGGCCGGTGCCGGCCCGGCCGCGCTCACCGGCCCGATCGCCCGGGGCGACGAGGAGACCGTGCGTGCCCACCACGCCGCGCTGGCCGACGTCGCCCCCGACCTGCTGCCCGCCTACACCGCGCTCGCCGACCGCACCCGGGCGGTCGCCGCGAACGGGTTTCCCGATCACCAGCCCGATCACCAGCCCGATCACCAGCCCGATCACCAGCACCACCCAGGAGGTACGCCGGTGTCCACGCCGAAGATCGTCCGGACCCGGGAGGAGCTGCGGGCGGCGCTGGCACCCGCCCGCCGGTCCGGCGCCCGGATCGGCCTCGTACCCACCATGGGCTTCCTGCACGAGGGGCACGCCAGCCTGCTGCGCGCCGCCCGGGAACGCTGCGACGTGGTGGTGATGAGCCTGTTCGTCAACCCCACGCAGTTCGGCCCGAACGAGGACCTCGCGGCCTACCCGCGCGACGAGGCGGCCGACCTCGCCGTGGCCGCCGCGGCGGAGGTCGACCTGGTGTACGCGCCGGCCGCCGACCACGTGTATCCGCAGGGGTTCGCCACCACCGTCGAGGTCGGCGGCGAGCTCACCAGCGTGCTGTGCGGTGATCCCGTGCGCCGGGGTGCCGCGCACTTTCGCGGCGTCACCACCGTGGTGGCCAAACTGCTCAACGCCGTCGGGCCGGACGTCGCCTTCTTCGGCCAGAAGGACGCCCAGCAGGCGATCGTCGTCCGGGCGATGGTGCGTGACCTCGAGCTCCCCGTCGAGATCGCGGTCCTGCCGACGGTGCGCGAGCCGGACGGCCTGGCGATGAGCTCACGCAACGTCTATCTGGCCGCCGAGGAGCGGGTCCGGGCCCGGGCGCTGAACCAGGCGCTGACCGCCGCCGCCCGCACGGCCCGAGCCGCCGGCAGGGGGTCGGACACCCGGGACGCGCTGGCCGTGGCCGGGAAGGTGCTCGCCGACGCCGGGGTCGAGCCGGAGTACCTCGAAGCCCGCGACGCGGAGAACCTCACCGTGGCGGAGCGGTTCGGCGACCGCCCCGTCCTGATCGCGGTCGCCGCCCGGGTCGGCCGCGCCCGGCTGATCGACAACACCGTCGTCCACGTTCCCGAAGCCCCCGAAGCATCCGACGTAGCCGAAGTAGTCCAGGGAGCATGACCATGCAGCGAACCATGCTGAAGTCCAAGATCCACCGCGCCACGGTCACCGCCTGCGACGTGGACTACGTGGGCAGCATCACCATCGACACCGACCTCATGCGCGCCGCCGACCTGCTGCCCAACGAGCAGGTGCACGTGTGGGACATCGACAACGGCGCCCGCTTCGTGACGTACGCGCTCGAGGGCGCGCCGGGCTCGGGTTCCATGCAGGTCAACGGCGCGGCCGCGCTGCTGGTGGAGCGGGGCCACAAGGTGATCGTCGCGTCGTTCGCGGCCTACGACAGCGCGGAGCTCGCCGGCCACGAGCCGGCGGTCGTGCACGTGGACGCCGGCAACGCCATCGCCCTGGTCGGCTCCGACGCCGGCGTGCTGATGGACTCCCCGCTCGCCTCGGCGGCCGGCTTCGAACAGAGCGTCCCGTGAGCACCCGCCCCCCGGCCACGGCCGGTCCCACGCCCGGTGCCGACGGCCCCAGCCCTGGCACCGGCGGTGCGGTCCCGGCGCGGCCCCGGCTCACCGTCGGCTCGCTCGCCCAGCTGAAGGCGACCGGCATGCCGATCACGATGGTGACGGCGTACGACTTCCCCTCCGCCCGGGTCGCGCAGGACGCCGACGTCGACGTGGTGCTGGTCGGCGACTCCGCCGCGATGACGGTGCTGGGACACGACTCGACGCTGCCGGTCGGGATGACCGAGATGCTGGTGCTCGCGGCCGCGGTCCGCCGGGGTCTGCGCACGCCGCTGCTGGTCGCCGACCTGCCGTTCGGGTCGTACGAGCGGTCCGACGAGCACGCGATCGACAACGCCCAGCGGTTCGTGAAGGAGGCCGGTGCGGACGCGGTGAAGCTGGAACGCGGCGGCACCTCCGCCGACCGGGCCCGGGCGATCGTCGCCGCCGGCATACCCGTGATGGGACACGTCGGGCTCACCCCGCAGACGGCCGGTCAGCTCGGCGGCTTCCGCGCCCAGGGCCGCACCGCGTCGGGCGCGACCCGGATCGCCGAGGAAGCCCTTGCCCTGCAGGAGTCCGGCTGCTTCGCCCTGGTGCTGGAGGCGATCCCGGCGGCGGTCACCGAGCAGCTGATGCCCTACCTCCACGTCCCGGTGATCGGGATCGGCGCCGGCCCGGCCACCGACGGGCAGGTGCTGGTGTTCCACGACCTGCTGGGGATGTCGGCCGGGAAGCCCGCGAGGTTCGTGAAGCGGTACGCCGACCTGCACGAGCAGATGGTGCGCGCGGTCGGCAGGTACGCCGAGGAGGTGCGGATCGGGAAGTACCCCGGACCCGAGCACACCTACGGCATCGACGCGGAGGAGCTGCGGGCGTTCAGGGAGAGCCTGGCCGCGCGGGCGGACTGAACGCGCGCGACCACCGGGGCGGTCAGCCCGGTGCGAGGCTGGGGAAGCCGTCGATCTCCAGGTCCAGCTCGACCGCGTGCGTCAAGGTGTTCTTGACAGTGCACGCGCCGAGCACTGCCCGCAGCGCCGGTACGCGTTCGGGCGGCAGGTCCGGCGGCACCACGATCCGCACGTGCACCGACTCCACCCGGGCCGGCCCCTCCGCCGCCATGGAGAACGTCGCGCGGACCACCAGTCCCTCCGTGCCGACGCCGTGCCGGGCGAGGAACCGTCCGGCGTAGAAGGCGACGCAGGACGCCAGCGCGCCGACCAGCAGCTCCACCGGTGTCGGGGCGGTGTCGGTCCCGCCGTCCTCGCGCGGCTGGTCGACGTGCAGCTGGTGCCCGCGTACCTCCACGACGTAGGCGTCACCCTCCAGCGGGCGTACCTCGACCGGCGCCGGTTCGTGCGTACTCACCGGGGGGCCGCCCGTACGACCGCGACCGAGCAGTGCGCGTGGTGCAGCAGCGACTCGGCCACCGAACCGAGCAGCATGCGTTCCAGCCCGCCGCGTCCCCGCGACCCCACGACGACCAGCTCCGCGCCCCGGGACGACTCCGACAGCAGCACCGCCGCGCGCCCCTCCAGCACGCTGCTGGTCACCGCGACGTCGGGGTACTTGGACCGGAAGCCGGCGAGGGACTCCCCGAGCGACAGCAGGTGCTCGTCGCGGCGGCGGGAGAAGGCGTCCGCGTCCCACTGCGCCTCGTCGGGGTGTTCCAGCCGCCAGCAGTGGACGGCGACCAGCGGCAGGCCGCGACCGGCGGCCTCCTCGAACGCGAACGCCACCGCGCGTTCGGAGCACTCCGACCCGTCCACTCCCACGATCACCCGCGGGCCGGCCGGTGAGTGTTCCTTCGACGCCCGGGCCACGATCACCGGGCAGCGCGCGTGGTGGGCGACCGCCGAGCTCACCGACCCGAGCACCACCGAGGCCACCGCGGACCGCGACCGCGAACCCACCACCACCAGTTCGGCGCCCGCGTCCTCGGCCTCCCGGAGAATCCCCGGTGCGGGCCGGTCGGCGACCACGGCTCTGGACACTAGGTCGGGGTCGAGCTGGTCGCGGGCGATGCTCACCGCCGCGTCCACGTCGGCGGTCTCGTCGTCGATCCCGGGGTCGTCGATGCCGCGCATCGGCGCGGGAACCTCGTGGGAGACGACGATGCGCAGGGGAAGCGCCCGGTTGCGGGCCTCGTCGATGGCCCACTGCAGGGCCAGCCGGCTCTCCGCCGTGCCGTCGACGCCCACCACCACCGGGCGACGGGTCCGCTCGATCATCGCAGCGCCTCCTCCCGTGGCCGGGCCGGCGGCTGGCTGGCCGGGCGGCGAGCCTGTGGCACCCGGATGCGCCCGCCGGTCCGGACCCTGGCCCGGCCTCTCTTCTCCTCACCGGTCTTCTCACCGGTCCCGTTGCCGCTCCGGTCGCCGGCCGGGACGGGCACCAGCGCGACCGGGCACCGGGCCCGGTTGATCGCCGTACAACCGAGGGTGGAACCGAGCAGCCCGCTGGCGCCCGCGTCGCGGCTGCCGACCACGAGCAGGTCCGGTGGACGCGCGATCCGCAGCGGACCGGCCACCGTTCCGTCGCCGTGGGCGACCGTGACCTCCACGTCGGGGTACGCCGACCGGTGGTCCGCGAGCAGCGCCTCGACCGCGTCCACGCCCGGTGCGCTCACTCCGTGCACGTGGGTGTCCGGGGCGCGGGTCCACCACTTGTCCCCTCGCGGCGGCACGGGTACGGCGAGCAGCCGGGCGCCGCGCCGGGCGGCGACGTCGAACCCGAACCCGGCCACGGCCCGCGTCGACTCCCCGCCGTCCACGCCGACCACCACGTGGCCGTCCAGGCCGTCCGGCAGGTGCCCGTCCCCCACCGGCAGACCCTGCAGCGCCGGCGGCCCCGACAGCGCAGGCAGTCCGGGGAGTCCCGGCAGTCCGGGCAGTCCCGCTGTCATCGGCCGGGCCGCCCTGCTGTCCTGCCGGGCGAGGACCACCGGGGGCACCGGTCGCCCCTCCCGGCCGGCTCGATGCGCACCCCGCAGGAACGCGAGCAGGACGCCCCTCCCCCGGGTGCCCACGACGACGAGGGCGGGATCGGCGACCGCCTGGCCGAGTACGTCGGGCAGCGGACCGGTGGCGGCCCAGGCGTACGCCTGCAGCGTGGGTTGCACCGCCACCGCGGCCGCGACCGCGGCGTCGGCCAGGCGCCAGGCCCGTTCCCGGATCGTCGGCGTCCCGCCCTCGTCGTCGTCGACGGCCCCCTGACCGTCGTCCGGACCGGGTTCACCCATCTCCGGTCCGTCGGCGGGTCGCCGGTCGGTACGGGAACGTTCGCCGTACGCCTGCACCACCACCAGTGGCAGCTGGCGGAGGACGGCCTCGCGGGCGGCCCAGTGCAACGCGGGGTTGGCCAGCGCCACCCCGTCGAACGTCACCACGACCGCCCGCGCGGGACGCGGCTGTCGACCGGTCATCGAACGTCCCCCGATCTTTCCCCGCCCCTGGTGGCGACCCAGGCGCCAGACTCGTCCGGCCCGTACGGATCGGCGTAGAGACCAAGGTCCCGTACCGGCGAGTCCTTGGCCCTCGCCGGTTGCGTGGGCCGCGGCCCCGACCCGCCGTGGTCGAACAGATCCGTGCCGCCGGGTTCATACCCACCGGGCCCGGCTCGGACGCAAGGATCCCCGCGCCGTCCCCACGCGAGCACCGTGAACGGGCCCAAATCCTCTGTAGGACCCGGACCGGCGCGCGGACGCTTGGACCGGGGGTGCGGGCCTGTCGCCGGACGGCCCGCCGACGAAACATGGCCGACTCATGAAACCGACGTTCACGCTGGGCCGCGTCGCCGGGATCTCGATCGGCGTCCACTGGTCCGTGCTGGTGATGATGCTGCTGGTCACCGAGATCGTGGCGGTGGCCATCCTGCCGGTGCAGGCACCGAGCGCCGGTACGGCGGTCGACTGGGTGGCCGGGTTGCTCGCGGCGGTCACGTTCCTCGCGTCCCTGCTGGCACACGAGCTGGCGCACGCCGTCGTCGCCCGGCGGTATGGCATGCCCGCCGACCGGATCACCCTGTGGCTGCTCGGCGGGGTGACCGAGCTCGGCACCAACCCGCCCACTCCGCGCGCCGCCTTCCTGGTCGCGGGCGCCGGCCCGGCGACGAGTCTGGTCCTCGGCGTGGTGTTCGGTGGCCTGGCCGCGGGTGCCGCCCTGCTGTCGCTGCCGACCGTGCTCCGGGAGGTGCTGACCTGGCTGGGGTTCGTGAACCTCGTCCTCGGCGTGTTCAACCTGCTGCCCGGCGCGCCGCTGGACGGCGGGCGGCTGCTCCAGGCGGGACTGTGGAAACGGTCCGGCGACAGGGCCCGCGCGGCGGTCTCGGCGGCGCGGGCCGGCCGGTTCCTCGGCATGACGCTGATCGCCCTCGGCGTGTTCCAGCTCGTCGGCGGTCAGCTGGTCAGCGGCCTGTGGCTGGCCCTGATCGGCTGGTTCCTGGTCGTGTCGGCGCTGTCGGAGGAGTCCGCGACCGGGCTGCGGGAACGCCTGACCGGCGTACGGCTGCGGGACGTGATGAGCCCGGAGCCGGTGACCGCCCCGTCGTGGTGGACGGTGGACACCTTCCTGGAGAGGGTCGCCGAACGCGACCACCACCGGACGTTCCCGGTCGTGGACATGGAGGGCCGGCCGGTACGCCTGCTCTCCCTCACCGACCTGGTCCGGGTGCCCGAGCAGACACGCGGCGACACCAGGCTCGAGGACCTCGGCAGGCCGCTGCGACCGGACGGGACCGCGGGCCCGGAGGACCTGCTGACCGAACTCCCGGCGGGTTCGTGGCAGCTGTCCGGACGGGGGATGTTGCTGGTCGTCGAGGGCGGTCACGTGATCGGCATCGTGAACACCCACGACGTGAACCGCGCCGTCGAGCTCGCCAACCTCGGTCACCTGCCCCGGACCGGAGACGGGGCGGCCGGCGAACCGGGCCGAGCGGGGCATCCGGGTCAACCGGGCCAGGGCACCGCGAGTCCGTACGTACCCGAGCAACGGCCCGGCGGTTGACGGCCCGCCCGCACCACCCGGCCTACCATCGAAGGGTGGTCGGGAACGGTTCCCCTCCGCGCGAGCGCCTGCGCTCCCTGGTCAGTTCTCTTCTCACCCTCGGCACCGACCTCGAAGGCGAACAGGCGGCCGAGCGGATCCTGCGGTCGGCGAGCGAGCTCGTCCGGGGCAGGTATGCCGTTCTGCGGCGGGCGACCCCGCCGCACGGGACGATCGAGCTCTACCTGCACGGCCTGAGCCGGGCCGAGTACGCAGAACGCACCGATCGCCCGGACTTCGCCCGGTTGGTCGAGCAGCTCACGCTGTCGGGCCGGCCGGTCCGCACCCCGACCCTGCTGGGCGTGCCCCTGCGCCCGCGAGACCACCACGCAGGCCAGCTCCTCGTCGGCGACCCCGAGGCGGGCAGGTTCACCCAGGACGACGAGGACCTGCTGGCGGCCTACGGCGCCGCGGCGGCGATGGTGATGTACCGGGCAGACCTGCACGAACGCGGACGACGGCAGCAGCGCTGGCTGCACGCGGTGACCGAGCTCACCGACCTGCTGCTCGGCCAGGTCGACCGGGAGAAGGCCCTCGGTACGCTCACCGCCCGGCTGCGCGAGGTGTCCGGCGCCGACTACTGCGCCCTGCTCCTGCTGGATCCGGCCGACCCGGAGACGGGCACCCTGCACGCGGTCACCGGACTGTCGCTGGAACACCAGTCCGGGTCGCGTACTCCACTGCGCGGCCTCACCGCCCGCGTCGTACGCACCCGGCGCAGCGTGGTCAGCCCCGACCTGGACCAGGTGTACGGGTACGGCCCGCCTCCGGAGTGGCGGACCGCGCTGGCCGAACTCGGGCTGGGGATGCTGCTGCCGCTTCGTACCGACGGCGAGGTGCTGGGCGTGCTGTTCGCCGGCTGGCGCAAGGGCTCTCCGGTGGCGCACCTGGCCGCCCGCGAGGTCGAACTGGTGGAGATGTTCGCCCACCAGGCGGCGCTGGCGCTGCGGCAGGCCCGCGCCCAGACCAGTCGTACCGAGAAGTCGGTGGTCGCCGACCGGGAACGGATCGCGGAGGACCTGGACACCGTGGTCGCCCACCGCCTGAGCCGGGTCGCCGAGGACCTCGGCGTCGCGGTCGAGCGCAGCCGGCGTCCGGTGGTACGCGAACGGCTCGCCGTGGCCGCGCGGGAGGTGGACGAGACCATCGCCCGGATCCACGGCGTCAGCGGCGACCTGCGCACCCCCGCCGGCCCCGGGCGGGGCGCTTCGCGTTGCTGGCTGCGGTTGCAGGCGGAGCTGGCCGGGGCGCGCGACCGGTTCGGTGTCGCCCCGGGCCTGGAGGTGCACGGCAGCCTGGACGGCCTCTCCGAGGCCACCCAGTGCGACCTGGCCGCCCGCGTACGGCAGGCGCTGGACCGGGCGGCGGAGTACGACTCGCCGAGCCGGGTCGACCTCGTACTCGACGTCGAGGAGGGCCGGCTCCGGCTGATCGTCGCCGGTGCCCGGAACCATCCGCCGGCAGACCCAGAAGCAAGCCTTGGTACGAGCTTCGCCACGCTCGCGGGTGAACAGGTGACCGAGTGGGCGGTGCGGCTTGGTTGACCGGTGGTCGCGGCACGCGGACCAGAGCACCCTCGTGCGCCTGGTCGAGGCGATCGTCGACGTCGGTTCGGAGGTCGACGTCGAGACCGTGGGAACCCGGGTGGCCGCCGCGTCCGCCCGGCTGACCGGCGCCCGGACGGCGATCCTGCGGCTCGGCTCCGGCTCCAGCGCCGGCGCCGGGTCCGGCTCTGGGTCCAGCGCGGCGCGGACGTTCCGGCACGGTGTGGGTACCGAGGACGCGCGGCGGCTGCTCGCCGGGCCCGAACTCACCGCCGCCCGCGAGGAGGTCGCCGAGACCGGCGAAGCGGTCCACCGGCCGGGCCTGCTCGCCCTGCCGCTGCCGGCCGGCGGCCCCGACGGCGCCGAGGAGGCCGGCAGCACCAACGGCACCGGCAGCACCGACGGCACCTCCACCGGCGTGCTGTATCTGCTGAACCGGCGAGACACCTCGTTCTCCCCCGACGACGAGGTGGCGGTCACGATCCTCGGCACCGCGGCCGTGACCGCGCTGCACAACGCCGAGCGGTACGAGACCGAACGCCGCCGCCGGCGGTGGCTGCGCTCGACGTCCGAACTCACCTACCAGCTGCTCGGCGAGCTGGATCGGCACGATGCCGTGGAGCTGCTGGTCACCCGGCTGCGCGAGGTGTCCGGCGCCGACTTCGGCGCGCTGCTGCTCCTGGACCCGTCCACACCCGGCACGGTCATCCTGGAGTCCGCCCACGGCGAGGGGATCGAGGGCACGTCGGGCGGCCGGGCGCCACTGCGAGGGCTGACCGCGCAGGTCGTCTCCTCCGGGCAGAGTGTGGTCAGCGACGACATCCGTTCGGTTCCGGGATACAACCCACCGCCCGCCTGGCACGCGGCGCTGGCGAACGTGGGCCTGGCCATGCTGACGCCGCTCGCCGCGGAGGGTGAGGTGCTGGGCGTGCTGTTCGCCGGGTGGCAGCAAGGCTCCGACTCCGAACGGCTGACCGCCACCGACGTCGCCCTGGTGGAGATGTTCGCCAACCAGGCGGCGCTGGCGCTGCGGCAGCAGCGTGCGCAGGAGGAACGCGTCGAACGAGGGGTGCTGGAGGATCGGGACCGGATCGCCGCGGACCTGCACGAGCGGGTGATCCGCCTGCTGTTCGACGTCAGTGCGAAGCTGCACCTGGTCGCCGGCCTGCGCGACCGGCCCGACGTCGGCAGCCGGGTCGAGCGGGCGATCGGCGACCTGGACGCCGCCACCCGGGAGGTGCGCGGCGCCATCTTCGCGCTCACCGAACCCCCGCCCGGCACGCAGTCCCTGCACGCCGACCTGCTGGCGGCGATCGACCGGGCCCGCGAACGCTTCGGCCTGGTGCCCAGGCTGGTGGTGCACGGCCCGCTGGAGTCCGTGCCGCCGAAGGTGCGAGCCGAACTCGTCGCGGCCGCGCGGTCCGCGTTCGACCGGATCGAGGAGGCGGGGCCGCCGCGCCGCCTGCAGGTCGAGGTGCACGCCGGCCACGACGAGGTACGCCTGCGGGTCACCTGGTCCGCCGTCGACGAGCCGCCGGGCGGACTGGCGTACGAGCAGACGGCCACCGACTGGCGCGCGCCGCTCGGCGTACGGGAGGAGCGGTGAACGCCGCCGGCGCCCCGAAGATCACCGGGCGGCATCGGGCCGCATAGGGACGGTCACTGAACGGCGCCGAGAGGGGCGGTCTGGATGATCCGCGCCCGCCGCGTCGGCGGACCGGCGAGGATGAGCAGGTGAGCACACCATTCCAGACCCAGTGGTGGCCCGACGGTGGCCCGCCGCGCGGTGCGACCTACGACGGATCCGGCGTGACGTTCGCCCTCTGGGCGCCGATGGCCGAACGCGTCGAGGTCTGCCTGTTCGACGACCACGCCACCGAGCGCCGGGTTCCGCTCACCGACCTGTTGTTCGGGGTGTGGTCGGGCCGGGTTCCCGGCCTGCACCCGGGCCAGCGGTACGGCTACCGCGTGCACGGGACGTGGGACCCCTACACCGGTCACCGGTTCAACGGCGCGAAGCTGCTGGCCGACCCGTACGCCCGGGCGATCACCGGTGAGGCCGACGACCACGCCGCGGTGTTCGGGCACGTGGCCGGCGGCGACGACACGGTGCGCGACGACCGGGACTCCGCGCCGTACGTCCCGCGTTCGGTAGTCGTCGACCCGACGTTCGACTGGGGCGAGGACCCGCGGCCGTACGTGCCGTGGAGCGACACGGTGCTGTACGAACTCCACGTACGCGGGGCGACGATGCGGCACCCGGACGTGCCGCCGGAGCTGCGCGGCACCTACGCCGGGCTCGCACACCCTTCCGTGCTGGGTTATCTGCGCGACCTCGGCGTCACCACCGTCGAACTGCTCCCCGTCCACCACTTCGTCAGCGAGTTCGTGCTGCGCGGGCGCGGCCTGTCCAACTACTGGGGCTACAACACCCTCGGCTTCTTCGCACCGCACGCCGGCTACGCCAGCGGCGGCACCGAGGGGCAGCAGGTCGCGGAGTTCAAGCAGATGGTCAAGGCGATGCACGAGGCGGGCCTGGAGGTGGTGCTGGACGTCGTCTACAACCACACCGCGGAGCAGAACGAGTTCGGCCCGACGTACTCCTTCCGCGGCATCCACAACATCGCGTACTACCGGCTGGACGGCGGCGGGCGGCGATACCGCGACCTCAGCGGCACCGGCAACACCCTCAACCTGCGCCACCCCGACATCGTGCGGCTGGTCCTGGACTCGCTGCGCTACTGGGTGCAGGACATGCACGTGGACGGCTTCCGGTTCGACCTCGCGCCGATCCTCACCCGCGGCGTGGGCGACGTGGACATGGCGGGCGCGTTCCTCGCCGCGGTCGGCCAGGACCCGGTGCTGTCGCGGGTCAAGCTGATCGCCGAGCCGTGGGACCTCGGATTCGACGGCTACCAGGTGGGCGGGTTCCCGGCGCCGTGGTCGGAGTGGAACGACCGTTTCCGCGATGCCGTACGCGAGTTCTGGGCAGGTTCGGCCGACGGCGTCCGCGACCTCGCGTCCCGGCTGTCGGGGTCCAGCGACCTCTACCGCCGCAGCGGGCGGCGGCCGTTCGCGTCCATCAACTACGTCACCTCGCACGACGGGTACACCCTGCGCGACCTGGTGAGCTACGTCGACAAGCACAACGAGGCCAACGGCGAGGCCAACGACGACGGGCACAACGACAACCGGTCGGTCAACTTCGGGGTGGAGGGCGAGACCGACGACCCGGAGGTTGTCAACCTGAGGTTGCGGCAGGTACGCGGGCTGCTCACCACCCTGCTGCTCGCGACCGGTGTGCCGATGCTGATGGCGGGCGACGAGAGCGGGCGTACCCAGCACGGCAACAACAACGCCTACTGCCAGGACAACGAGATCTCCTGGCTGGACTGGGCCGACGAGCAGACCTGGCCGCAGCTGCGCGACACCGTGCGCGCACTGCTGCGGATCCGGCGCGAGCACCAGGTGTTCCGCCGGCCGCACTTCTTCCACGGCCGGCTGGACCCGGCCGGCGGGCGGCGCGACGTCGGCTGGTTCGCGCCGTGGGGTGAGGAGATGGACGACGAGGCCTGGCACGACTCGTCCCTGCGCACCCTCGGGATGTTCCTCGCCGGAGAGCACACCGCACGGACCGCGCCGAGCGGTGAGCCCGTACGCGACGACTCGTTCCTGCTGTGGCTGCACGGCGGGGACGCCCCGGTCGACGTCACCCTGCCCGGGCCGCCGTGGGCGATGGCGTACTCCGTCGTACTCGACACCAGCGACAGCCTGGGCACCGACCAGGTGACAGCCGGGGAGCACCTGCGACTCGCCCCGCACACGGCGGTGGTCCTGCGCGCGGTGTGATCGGCGGCCGGTCCCGGGAGGGTGCCGCGGGCCGACCGCGGACAGGGCGCGACCACCGGGCCGGTAGCCCGGCTGCGGGCGGTTTCCACCCGTTATAGTCCGAGGCCGAAGCCGACGAAGAGGTGTGTCCATGCTGCGCTACACCCTGATCCACCCCGAGATCCTGGCCGCGCTCGCGTCGGCCGGGCACGGCTCGCGGGTGCTGATCGCCGACGGGCACTACCCGTTCGCCACCGCGGCGGGCCCGAACGCGACGCACGTCTTCCTCAACCTGTCCCCCGGCAAGCTGTCGGTCACCGACGTGCTGGCCGCGCTGGTGGACGCCGCGCCGATCGAGGCGGCCGCGGTGATGCAGCCGCCGCCGGACCAGCCGACGCCCGCGATCTTCGCGGAGTTCGGCGACCTGCTTCCGGCCGGCACCCCGGTGGAGCGCCTGGACCGGTTCGACTTCTACGACGCGGCGAAGACCGACGACGTGGCCCTGGTCATCGCCACCGGCGAGCAGCGGACGTACGCCAACCTGCTGTTGACACTCGGCGTCGCCTCGGGCCAGCCCTAACCGGGTAGCCGGATCTCCCCCGCGGCCACCGGCGCCACCTGCCCGGTGACCCTGGTCTCGTACGCCTGCCCCGCCTGCGCGCGCACCACGCAGTCCAGCCGGGACGGCCGGCCCAGCTCCGCGCCCTGGACCACGGTGTAGGTCGTCTCGCCCTCGCCGGGCACCAGGCCGTTGCCGACCAGCCACACCCCGAGCGCCAGTGCGGCCGAACCGGTGGCGGGGTCCTCGGCGACGCCGAGTTCGGGCGCGAACAGCCGGGCGTGGGCCTGGCGCCGCTCGTCGTCCCAGGAGAAGAGATAGACCTTCTTCACGCCCTGGGCCCGGGCGGCCGCCAGGTCCAGGCTCGCGCGGCCGACGGCGTCGTCGGTGACGGGAAGGAGCACGTGCTCGTGGCCGGCGGCGGCGTTCTGGGCGGGCGGGCCGAGCAGGTCGGCGAAGCCCAGGCCGGCGGCGGCGAGCAGCGGTCCGGGGTCGACCGTCGCGCCGAGCACCGGCCTGCCGCCGGTGATGGTGGCCAGATCGCCGTCGATGTGCACCGCCAGGTTGCCGGCTCCGCACTCCTGGACGACGTCGCCTGCACGGATCCGGCCGAGGCGGGCCAGCGTCGCCGCCGTCCCGACGCTCGGGTGTCCCGCGAACGGCAGCTCGGCGCCCGGGGTGAAGATGCGCACGCGGTAGTCGCCGCCGTCTCGCGGCGGGAGCACGAACGCGGTCTCGGAGAGGTTGAACTCCTTGGCGAGCGTCTGCATCGCCTCCCCGCTCAGTCCGTCGGCGTCCAGGACGACGGCGAGCGGGTTGCCGGCGTAGGGGCGGTCGGTGAAGACGTCGACGATCTCGTACGGTCTGCTGGGCATGGGTCCCATGATCGCAGCCTGGTTCGCGCCGCGGTCAACGAGTTTGCCGTCGCCCGCCCATCACCGCGGTCGACGGCACAGCCCCACGGGCCGCATGCCGTCAGGCCGACTTCTCGCGGCGCTCCCCGTTGCGGGACTTGCGACCTGGCTGCTCGCGCGGGACCAGCGTCGGGTTGACGTTGTCGAGTACGACCTCGCGGGTGACGATCACCCGGGCCACGTCGTCTCTGCTGGGCACTTCGTACATCACGTTGAGCAGGACTTCCTCGATGATCGCCCGGGTGGCCCGCGCGCCGGTGCCGCGCAGCAGCGCCTGCTCGGCGATCGCCTCCACGGCGTCCTCGCTGAACTCCAGCTCGACCCCGTCGATCTCGAACAGCTTTTGGTACTGCTTGATGAGCGCGTTGCGGGGCTCGCTGAGGATGCGCATCAGTGCCGGGCGGTCCAGCGGCTGGACGGTCGCGATCACCGGGAGCCGGCCGACGAACTCGGGGATCAGCCCGAACTTCAGCAGGTCCTCGGGCATCACGTCGGCGAACGTGTGCTCCTTCTCCCGGTCCTCCCGGGTGCGCACGTTGGCGCCGAAGCCGACGCCCTTCTTGCCGACGCGCTGCTCGATGATGCGCTCCAGGCCGGCGAACGCGCCTCCGACGATGAACAGCACGTTGGTGGTGTCGATCTGGATGAACTCCTGGTGGGGGTGCTTGCGGCCACCCTGCGGCGGCACGCTCGCGGTGGTGCCCTCCAGGATCTTCAGCAGCGCCTGCTGCACGCCCTCGCCGGAGACGTCACGGGTGATCGAGGGGTTCTCGCTCTTGCGGGCGATCTTGTCGACCTCGTCGATGTAGATGATGCCCGTTTCGGCCTTCTTGACGTCGTAGTCGGCGGCCTGGATGAGTTTGAGCAGGATGTTCTCGACGTCCTCACCGACGTAGCCCGCCTCGGTGAGCGCGGTGGCGTCGGCGATCGCGAACGGCACGTTGAGCATCTTGGCCAGCGTCTGGGCGAGGTAGGTCTTGCCGCAGCCGGTGGGGCCGATCAGCAGAATGTTGGACTTCGCCAACTCGACCGGCTCGTCCTTGGCGTGGCGGCCGCCGCCGGAGAGCCCGGACTGGACGCGTTTGTAGTGGTTGTACACCGCCACCGACAGCGCCTTCTTGGCGGCGTCCTGGCCGACGACGTACTGGTCGAGGAACTCGAAGATCTCCCGCGGCTTGGGCAGTTCCTGCAGCCCTACCTCGGAGGACTCGCTGAGCTCCTCCTCGATGATCTCGTTGCAGAGGTCGATGCACTCGTCGCAGATGTAGACGCCCGGACCTGCAATGAGTTTCTTGACCTGCTTCTGACTCTTCCCGCAGAACGAGCACTTCAGCAGGTCGCCGCCGTCACCGATGCGTGCCACTCCGGACGTCTCCTTAGGTTGCTCCACCCGATACTCGGGCGTGTGTCGAACCTGCCTCGGACCCGGGCGGGTCGCCTGCCTGGTCGCCGCCCCGGCCTTGTGGGCCCGTCAGCCGCGCACCTGAGAGTACAGAGAACGACGGTACCCCGTTCTCGCCGCGAACGGTCGTGTTCAACCTCGCGATGTGTACGCCCCTGGCGAAATCGGGAACTCCCGACTGTCCCGGGCCATCACCGCAGCGTGGCCGACGGCGCTGGTCAGCAGGGGCATACCCGCTCGGAGCCGGCCGACCCGCGGCAGTCGCGCACCGGCATGTCGCCGGAACGGATCCGCGGGTCGGCACGGGCGTGTTGCGTTCGGCCACGAGGCCTGCGCCTGGGCCTAGACCTCGACCAGGCTCTTCTTGCGGCTGAGCAGCACCTCGTCGATCAGGCCGTACTCGACCGCCTGCTCGGCGCTGAGGTACTTGTCCCGCTCGATGTCGCGGGCCACCTCCTCCAGCGGCCGGCCGGTGTTCTCCGAGATCATCTGCTCGAGCATCCCGCGCATGCGCAGAATCTCGTTGGCCTGGATCTCGATGTCGCTGGCCTGTCCGTAGCCGCCCTCGGTGTAGGGCTGGTGGATGACGATCCGGCTGTGCGGGAGCGCGGACCGCTTGCCCTGGGCGCCGGCCGCCAGCAGCACCGCCGCCGCGGACGCGGCCTGGCCGAGGCAGACCGTGTGCACGTCGGGGGTGATGTAGCGCATGGTGTCGTAGATCGCGGTCAGCGCCGTGATGGAGCCGCCGGGACTGTTGATGTAGATCTGCACCTCGCGCTCGGGGTCCATCGACTCAAGGCACAGCAGCTGGGCCATCACCGCGTTGGCGATGTCGTCGCTGATCGGCGTGCCGAGGAAGATGATGCGGTCCTCGAACAGCTTGGCGTAGGGGTCGATCTGGCGGTAGCCGTAGGGAGTGCGCTCCTCCCAGCGCGGGATGAAGTAGTCCGCGCGCGGCAGCCGCTCGGCCGGGGTGGCGAGCCCGGGGGTCGTCAGGCCCGGCGTGGGGAGGGGCGGTGGGGTCGTGGGCATGTGCTTCTTCCTCCAGGTAGCTGCCGGGTCAGGAAACGGGTCCGACGGAGGTGACCTCGCCGGCGTACTTCACCACGTGGTCGATGAAGCCGTACTCACGGGCCTGCTCCGCGGTGAACCACCGGTCGCGGTCGGAGTCGAGCTCGATCTGCTCGAACGTCTGGCCGGTGTGCAGGGCCTGCAGCTCGTTGAGGCTCTGCTTCAGGTGCAGGCTCTGCTGGGCCTGGATCTTGATGTCGGACGCCGTTCCGCCGAGACCGCCGGACAGCTGGTGCATCATGATGCGCGAGTGCGGCAGCGCGTAACGCTTGCCCTTGGTGCCGGCGGCGAGCAGGAACTGTCCCATGGACGCGGCGAGGCCCATCGCGACGGTCGCCACGTCGTTGGAGATGAACTGCATCGTGTCGTAGATCGCCAGACCGGAGTCGACCGAGCCGCCCGGGCTGTTGATGTACAGCCAGATGTCCTTGTTGGGGTCCTCGGCGTTGAGCACGAGCATCTGCGCGCAGATCGCGTTGGCGTTCTGGTCACGGACCTCGGATCCGAGGAAGATGATCCGTTCCTTGAGTAGCCGCTGGTAGATGTGGTCATCGAGGCCGCCCTGGCCGTTCGGGCCCTGCGCCTCCTGCGCGTATTCGTTCACGTCCTCCGCCTACGTCCTCGTGACTCGTGGGTGGCGTACGGGCGCTGTTCGGTCCGTACGCCTTGGAACCTGCCACCGACCCTAGCCAACCCCGCCCCCGTTACCCCGAGGCAGCCGCCGGTGTTCGCTCACGGCGCAGATTGACGAGCGAGGGAATACCCCCATGCGGACGGTAACCGCAAATAGGTCTTTGCAAACCTTTCTTTGCGGTCTACTGTGTCGGTCATGTCCGAACCTCCCGACTTCGACCCGGCGCGCGACCGCGCCCTCGACGCCACGTCCCTGCGCGGGCTGGCCCACCCGGTCCGGGTGCAGATGCTCGGCCTCCTCCGCACCGAGGGCCCGGCCACCGCCACCCGGCTCGCCGCCCGCCTCGGGCTGAACTCCGGCGCCACCAGCTACCACCTGCGCCAGCTCGCCGCGCACGGCTTCGTGGTCGAGGCCACCGACCTCGGCACCGGCCGGGACCGCTGGTGGCGGGCTGCCCACCGGTCCACGTGGTACGACATGCGGGCCGCGACCGACGACCCGGACGCCGGCGACGCGTACCTGCGAAGCGTCGCCCGGATCTACGCCGACACCCTGCTACGCGCCGTGGACGAGCGGGCGACGCTGCCGCAGGAGTGGCAGGACGTCAGCACCATGAGCGACTTCGTCCTCCAGCTCACCCCCGCCGAGGCGGACCGGCTGAGCGCCCAGATCCTCGAGGTGCTGCGGCCCTACCGGCGGGCCGACCCGGAGGCGCCGGCGCCCGAGGGCACCGCGCCGACGACGTTCCAGTTCGGCCTCTTCCCGCTGCCCGGCGCGCTGGGTGGCGCCGGTCCCGACCCGGACCCGGCGGAGGAAGCATGAGCACCGCCGGCACCGAGGCCACGGCCCGGCCACGCTCCCGGCGCGGTCTCGTCGGCCTGCTCACCTCCCAGGCGATCTCGCTCACCGGCACCAGGATCTCGGCCATCGCGCTGCCATGGTTCGTGCTGGTGTCCACCGGCAGCGCCACCAAGACGGGCATGGTGGCTTTCTGCGAGATGGCTCCGTACGTCGTCGTCAAGGCGCTGACCGGCCCACTGGTGGACCGGCTCGGTCCGCGCCGGGTCAACGTCACCGGCGACCTGGTCAGCGCCGTGCTGGTCGGGGCGATCCCCCTGCTGCACCTGCTCGGGCTGCTGCACTTCGGCGTCCTGCTGGCGCTGGTCGCGCTGCTGGGCGCCATGCGCGGCCCGGCCGACTCCGCCAAGGAGGTGCTGATCCCCGACGTGGTGGCCGACGCGCAGGTGCCCACCGAACGCGTCACCGGCCTCACCGGGACGATCGAACGCCTCGCCTCCACCATCGGGCCCGCGGTGGCCGGCGCGATCGTCGGGCTGCTCGGCCCGCTGAGCGCGCTGGTGCTCGACTCTGTGTCGTTCGCCGTGTCCGCGGCGATCATCGCCACGACCGCGCCACGCCGGCACGTCACCGAGGAGGACCACGAGGAGGAGTCGGTCGGCGGCTACGTCCACCAGCTACGCGAGGGGTTCGACTACCTGCGCCGCGAACGCCTGCTCCGGTCGATCATCGGCATGGTCGCGGTGACGAACCTGCTGGACGCGGCGATGTTCGCGGTTCTCCTGCCGGTGTGGGCGCGCGACTCCGGCCGTGGTCCGGCCGCGATCGGTCTTGTCGCCGCGGTGATGAGCGCGTTCGCGGTGGGCGGCAGCCTGCTGGCCGCGACGTTCGCACATCGGCTGCCCCGGCGGACGACGTACCTGCTGGGCTACTTCATCGCGGGTGCCCCGCGGTTCGTCGCACTCGCCCTCGGCGCGCCGGTCTGGCTGGTGCTCGGCGTGCACGCGGTGGCCGGGTTCGGCTCCGGGTTCATCAACCCGATCATCGGCGCCGTGGTCCTCGAACGAATCCCGCGCCGGCTGCTCGGCCGGGTCAACGCGCTGGGTGACGCGGTGTGCTGGGCCGGCATCCCGTTCGGCGGGCTGCTCGGCGGCGCGCTGATCGGGCTGGTCGGGCTGTCCCCGGTGATGCTGGTGTTCGGCGGGATCTACTTCCTCGTCACGACCCTGCCGGGGCTTCGGCCGGAGTGGCACGAGATGGACCGGCAGCGAGCGGCGGCCGCGCTCGAGGAGGCCGAGGCCGAGGCCGACCGGTTCCCGACCGCCGGCGGCCCGGGTCCCACCGCCGGGGTCGGTACGGACTCGGGACGGATCACCTGACCCGCAACCCGACAACAACTCGACACAACCCGAAACTGAGTGAGTGACGCACCATGAGCACGTTCCCTGTGTACGAACTGGCGCAGCAGCGCCAGGCCGAACTCCGCGCCATAGCGGCAGGACACCACGCCACAGCCGTGCGCACCGCGGGCAAGCCCACCTTGCGGCCCTGGGTCGTCCGGCTCCTCCGCGGGCTGGCCGACCGGCTGGAGCCGGTCGCCACCCGCCCCCGCAGCGTCGGATGACGTGGCCGCCGTTCAGAACCCGTACCGCCCGGAAACGACTGTCGCCCCGGTGCCGGCCTGTGGGCCGGCGTCCGGGGCGACAGTGTGACGTACTCGGGGACCTCAGGACTCCGACTTCTCGCCCTCGCCCTGCTCGCCCTCGGTCTGCGCGGCCTCGGCGGACTCCTCGGCGGCCGGAGCGGACTCCGCGCCCTCGGCCTCCTCGGACCCCTCCTCGGCGTACGTGCCGTCCGCCTGCAGGCGGCTCAGCTCGACCGGGTTGCCGGACGCGTCGGTCACCACGGCCTGCTCGACGATGAAGCCGAGCGCCTTGCCGCGGCGTACCTCACGGACCAGCGTGGGGACGTAGTTGTTCTGGACGACCTGCTGGATGTACTCGTCCGGGCTCACGCCGGCCTGCTGCGCCCGCTGGAGCAGCGCCTGGGTGAGCTCGGGCTCACTGACGTTGAGCTCCTCGGTGTCGGCCACCTTGTCGAGCACGAACTGCGACCTGAGCGCCTCCCGGGAACGCTTGTCGAGGTCGGCGACGAACTCCTCCTCGGTCTGGCCCTCGCTCTGGAGGTACTGCGCCTCGGTCGCGCCCATGTGCTGCAGCTGGTGACCGATCGCCTCGCGCCGCGCCTGGATCTCGTCGGTGACGGCACCCTCGGGAACGGGCACCTCGACCTGCTCGAGCAGCTTCTCCAGCACGTTGTCGCGGGCCTCCTGGGCCTGCTGGAGCCGCTTCTGCCGGACCAGCCGCTCGCGCACGTCGGCGCGCAGCTCGTCCAGGGTGTCGAACTCACTGGCCATCTGGGCGAACTCGTCGTCCAGGTCGGGGAGCTTCTGCTCCTTCACGGCGTCGACCACCACGGTGACGTCGACGTCCTGACCGGCGTACTCACCGGAGGCGAGCTGGCTGACCCACGTCTCCGACTCACCGGCCGACTTGCCGGTGACCGCCTCGTCGAGGCCCTCCAGCATCGAGGCGCTGCCGATCTTGTAGCTGAGCCCGGTCGCCTGGGCGTCCTCGATCGGCTGCCCGTCCTTGCTGGCGGCCAGGTCGATGGTGAGGAAGTCGCCCTCCTCTGCGGCCCGCTCGACGGTGCTGAGCGAACCGAACCGCTCCCGCAGGGAGGTCAGCTGCTCCTCGACCTCCTCGTCGGTCACCTCGGAGTCGGCGACGCTGACCTCGATGCCCTTGTACTCGGGCAGGGTCACGTCGGGTCGCACGTCGACCTCGGCGGTGAAGGTCAGGTCGGCGCCGTCGGCGAAGTTGGTGACGTCCACCTCGGGCTGGCCGAGCGGCTCGACGTCGTTCTCCTGCAGGGCGCTCACGTAGAGCTGCGGGAGGGCCTCGTTGACGGCCTGTTCGAGCACGAACTCCCGGCCGACCCGCTGGTCGATGATCTGGGGAGGAATCCTGCCCTTGCGGAAGCCGGGGATCGTCACCTGCTTCGCGATCTCACGGTAGGCGGTGTCGAGGCTTGTCCTGAGCTCCTCGAAGGGCACCTCGACGGTCAGCCGAACCCTGGTGGGGCTCAAGGTCTCGACGGCGCTCTTCACGATCGTGAATCTCCTCGGATGCGGCGTGGATCGCCCGAATGCGCCAGCCGGCGCTCGCAGGCTCGGGACCTCGGGACGGCCGATGGTGGACGTACCCGACGCGCGTGGCAGTGTACGCCAACGGCCGGCGTGCCCAGCCGCCGCGGTGAGCGCGACGGGGGCACGCCGTACGTCGTACGTCGGGGAGGGGGGATTTGAACCCCCGGCCTTCGGCACCCAAAGCCGACGCGCTGCCAAGCTGCGCCACTCCCCGCCGACACGTTCCGGCACCGGACCCGCCCCGGACGCATGCGGCCGGGCCGGCTCGGGCGGAACGTGAGACATCTTGCACCACCCCGAGCGCACCGGGATGGGCTGGCACTACGCTTACTTCGCGGTGCCGCCCGGAGTTTAGTCCACGGACCACGACGGGTGAGTCACCGAGCCGGTCTGTGCGGGGTCATGGGAACATGGACCGGCACACGCGGGTGTAGCTCAATGGCAGAGCTCCAGCCTTCCAAGCTGGTCATGCGGGTTCGATTCCCGTCACCCGCTCCACCGCAGAAGGCCCAGGTCAGAGTCGCTACCGGCTCGACCTGTGTCTTTTCATCTCACCTCCTGACCGCCCATCGGGCCACCGACGGGCCACTAGGCGTTTGCCATCGCTACTGGCATAGAGATCGCGCTGAGCGTCAAACCGGCCGACGTGGCGACCCCGCGGAAGGCTGGCCACAGCATCAGGATGTCTTGCGGCGAGCGGCGGACGTAGACCGCCGGTTCGTGCAGGACCAACTGGCTGCCGCCTCGCCGGACCTGCTGCGTGACCTGCTGTCGACGTTCATCTACGCACTGATTGGCGCCGAAGCCGAGGCGGTCTGCGCCCTCACGAGCGTGGTGGCGACCTGCTACCTGGTGGGGTGTCGACGTGGCGGATGGAGAAACTCGTCGAGCAGCTCGGGCACCCGACCCCAGGACGCTGGCCCTACGCGTTCGCTCCGATGGACGCCCTGATGCTGAAGGTCCGCGAGGGTGGCCGGGGCGTGGGGGTGCATGCACTCGTCGCGACCGGTGTCAACGCCGACAGACATCGAGAGACCCTCGGCATCGACGGCACCTCCGCCGAAGACGGCGCCGGCTGGCTGGGGTTCCTGCGCGGCCTGGTCACCCGCGGCCTGTCCGGTGTGCCGTTGGTGACCTCTGATGCCCACGCCGGCCTGGTTGCAGCGGAGCGGGCCCATGGATCCATGGAATAGGTCGCGGCACACTCTCCGAACGTGGATGTTGACACTTGGCGTGGAGACAAGTTCCGTTGACGTCAGGTGATCGGTGCGGTGTCAGGCACTTCTACTCCAAGGGACGCCTACGCCTGCCACAACGGCGCCGCGCCACGGCCAGTTGGTTCTTTAGCCGGGCCCGGCCCCGGCTCTCATGCACCGGCAACCGCCAAACTCAACGCTGTTCTCCACCGCATTGCGCTAACTAAACGCGCTGGTGTACCGACGCCGAAGACATGATCGCCAGACGAGCTACTTCTGGTGACAGCGGTTGGGAAGCCCTACGGATCCTCAAACGAGATTCGCTGCCCGCGCAGCTTTGACAAAACCGGACAGCAGTGCTGAACCGCTCCTAGGCTCCTCGTTGTGAGCATCCAAGAACCCGGGAACACCACGCCTGGACACGACACCTCGGTGCGATACGCGCAGGAGCCCTTGCCTGAGTCGACCCTAGACCGAACGCGGTGGAGCGACTGGGGCTACACCGCTGAAGATCTGCGCACCTACTACGCCAAGGGCCCGTGCCCGACATGTGCAGCGGAGGTCCAAGGACATTTCCGGGATCGACCAATGCCTCCAGAGGGACAGGGCGGGGGCGAAAAGCTCAGGCACGCTGCCCCGACCATGGAGATCCAGATTCCGGTGACCTGCCGCTGCGGCTCCGACCACGGCAACGCCGGCGGCTCCGGCTGCGGACGGTTCTGGCTCTATACCGTTTCAAGGGTCACGTCATGAACCAACCCGCGGGCACGGACTTGCCCAGCCGCGAGGACCTCGACGCCTACGACGTTCTTGAACACAACGACGACGACCGCCTTCAAATCGTGCGCGGTCGCGCGGAGAAGTGGCTCGGTGCGCTGAGCGCCTTCACGGGGCTGATCGGAACAGTGTTGATCATCAAGGGTCCCGAGTCGACAAGCGACCTCGCGACTCCGTTCAAGATCGCCGTGGCGGCGCTGATCACACTCGCGCTTGCCTGCTTACTCTTCGGCACCTACCGTGCCTACGCGAGCGCTTACGGCGATCCCGACCGACTCAACACGATCGATCCGCAGCCTATCGTTGGCCTTGCGACCAGGCTTGCCGAGGCACGTGGCAAAGCGGCGGCCAACGTCCTAAAACACCTTAGCCAGGCTGTCGCCGCCGCGCTGGCGGCGGTTGTGCTGCTTGCCGTCGCGATTGGTATCACGTGGTTCGCCCCGTCCTCCGGGACGGCTAGCTACAAGATCATGTGCCTCGCCTTCGGAAACCGGACCGTCGCTGCGATTCCGGGAGATACCGTGGCCGTAAAGATGCTGTCACCCAAATTAAAGGTCAGTACTTGCCCCTAGGTGTTGTGGCTCATGAGGTTGTTGACGGTGGTCGGGGTGTGAGGGAGGGGTAGATCGCCGGTCGGCAGGATGGAAGTGCGACCAACCGTCCTCCGAAAGGGATCTACCCCTCGTGTCCCACGCTAGCGCCCCGTTGACTGCTGCCGGCCGGCTGCGTCTTGTCACCCGCTGCCAGACCCGCCCGATCGCCCACGTGGCCGCCGAGGCCGGCGTGTCGCGGCAGTGTCTGTCGAAGTGGGTGAACCGCTACCGGGCCAGCGGCGACGCCGGTCTGCTCGACCGGTCCTCCGCGCCGCATTCCTCCCCGTCCCAGACCCCGGATGGGGTGGTGGAGCTGATCGAGACCTGGCGCCGGGAGCACAAGTGGTCCGCCCGCAAGATCGCCGCCGAGCTCGCCCACCGCGGCCACCGGGTCTCTGTCGCCACCGTGGGCCGGTGGCTGGCCCGCCTGGGTCTCAACCGGCGCCGCGACCTGGACCCCACTGGCGCGTCGAACCGGCGGCCGGAGCGGATCACCGCCCGCTATCCGGGGCACATGGTGCACCTGGACGTGAAGAAGGTCGGCCGGATCCCCGACGGCGGCGGCTGGCGGGCCCACGGACGCGGCAGCGACGCTGACCGAGCCGCCCAGCGCGCCAAGGCCAAGAAGAAGGGCGCAGCCAAGGCTGGCTACGTCTACCTGCACTCGGCGGTGGACGGGTTCTCCCGACTGGCCTACACCGAACACCTGACCGATGAGACCGCGAAGACGTCGATCGGCTTCTTCCACCGGGCCCGTGCGTTCTTCGCCGACCACGGCATCGTCCGGATCACTCGCCTGGTCACAGACAACGGTGCGAACTACCGGGCCGGGGCGTTCGTGCGGACCGCGACAGCATTCGCCTCACGTCACCAGCGCACCCGCCCCTACACACCACGCCACAACGGCAAAGTCGAGAGATACCAGCGCACCCTCGCCGAAGAACTCCTCTACGCCCGGGTGTGGACCAGCGAAACCCAACGCGCACAGGCGATCCAGGTGTGGAACATCCACTACAACTACCATCGAGCCCACACCGCCGCCGGCGACCAACCACCCGCCTCACGCCTCCGGCAGACCGTCACCAACGTCATGACCCGCAACACCTAGGGCGTGTCTCCTGAATGTCGGTCTTCCGGGCTGCGATGGTTGACCGATGTCGCGTTCAGCCGTGCTGTCCGATGCCGAGTGGGAGCTGATCGAGCCCTTGATGCCGTCCTCGGACGGCAAGCGGGGCAACAGGTTTCGGGAGCACCGCACGATCGTGGAGGGTGTCGTGTACCGGTTCCGGACCGGCATCGCCTGGCGTGACCTGCCGGAGCGGTTCGGGCCGTGGCAGACGGTCTGGAAGCGGCATCGCCGGTTCTGCGGCGACGGCACTTGGGACCGGATCCACACCGCGCTGCTCGCGCACGCCGACGCGGCCGGTGACATCGACTGGTCGGTCAGCGTGGACTCGACGATCAACCGCGCGCACCAGCACGGCACCAACCTGACCAGGCCCGCCACTGGCACAGGGGGAGCTGTCGAATCACACGAATCTGCGGATCGAGCCGGCTGACCACGCCATCGGCCGCTCCCGCGGAGGCCTGAGCACGAAGATTCACCACTTGTGCGACGGCAAGGGCCGCCCGCTCGTGCTGCTGCTCGGGCCCGGCCAGGCCAACGACTCGCCGATGTTCGCGAACCTGCTCAAGGCGATTCGCGTACCCAGGCAGGGTCGAGGGCGCCCGCGGACCCGACCCGACGCGGTCCTGGCGGACAAGGCGTACTCCTCCCGCGGCAACCGGGCGCTGCTGCGCTCCCGTGGCATCACCGCGGTGATCGCCGAACCGTCCGACCAGACAGGAAACCGCAAACGCAAGGGCTCCAAGGGTGGCCGACCACCGGCGTTCGACGCCGAGGCGTACAAGGGGCGCAACGTCATCGAGCGTTCTTTCAACGTCCTGAAGCAGTGGCGAGGCTTGGCCACCAGGTACGACAAGCTCGCCCTGACCTACCGCGGCGGCGTCGTGCTCGGCGCGATCATCACCTGGCTACGCGAACTGGGAGACACGCCCTAGTTGGCAGGTAAGGAGCAGGCCGAGACAGGTAGGTCTCTGAGGTCGGTCGGTAGCCCCCTCCTCGAGCCTCGGCTGAGATTTCATTCGATCGTGCCGGTCAGGTAGGCGATGCTGTTGCGGGTGGTGAGGGTGTCGGGGTGGTCGCGGCCGAGGACCCGTTCCCGGTCGGGCAGCAGTTGCCGTAACAGGCGCAGCGCCTCGTCCGGTTGGCCTGTCACGCCGGTCCAGTGAGCGATGTTGCCGCGGGTGATGAGGGTGTCGGGGTGGTCGCGGCCGAGGACCTGTTCGTGGTCGGGCAGCAGTTGCCGTAACAGGCGCAGCGCCTCGCTCGGGTCACCGGCCTCGCCGGTCCAGCTGGCGACGTTGCCGCGGGTGATGAGGGTGTCGGGGTGGTCGCGGCCGAGGACCCGTTCCCGGTCGGGCAGCAGTTGCCGAAACAGGCGCAGCGCCTCGCTCGGGTCACCGGCCTCGCCGGTCCAGCTGGCGACGTTGCCGCGGGTGGCGAGGGTGTCAGGGTGGTCGCGGCCGAGGACCCGTTCCCGGTCGGGCAGCAGTTGCCGAAACAGGCGCAGCGCCTCGCTCGGGTCACCGGCCTCGCCGGTCCAGCTGGCGACGTTGCCGCGGGTGATGAGGGTGTCGGGGTGGTCGCGGCCGAGGACCCGTTCCCGGTCGGGCAGCAGTTGCCGAAACAGGCGCAGCGCCTCGCTCGGGTCACCGGCCTCGCCGGTCCAGCTGGCGACGTTGCCGCGGGTGGCGAGGGTGTCAGGGTGGTCGCGGCCGAGGACCCGTTCCCGGTCGGGCAGCAGTTGCCGAAACAGGCGCAGCGCCTCGCTTGGGTCGCCCGTCTGCCCGGTCCAGCTGGCGATGTTATTGCGGGTGGTGAGGGTGTCGGGGTGGTCGCGGCCGAGGACCCGTTCCCGGTCGGGCAGCAGTTGCCGAAACAGGCGCAGCGCCTCGCTCGGGTCACCGGCCTCGCCGGTCCAGCTGGCGACGTTGCCGCGGGTGGCGAGGGTGTCGGGGTGGTCGCGGCCGAGGACCCGTTCCCGGTCGGGCAGCAGTTGCCGAAACAGGCGCAGCGCCTCGCTTGGGTCGCCCGTCTGCCCGGTCCAGCTGGCGATGTTATTGCGGGTGGTGAGGGTGTCGGGGTGGTCGCGGCCGAGGACCCGTTCCCGGTCGGGCAGCAGTTCTCGGTACAGGCGCAGCGCCTCGCTTGGGTCGCCGGTCTCGCCGGTCGAATGGGCGATGTTGTTGCGGGTGGTGAGGGTGTCGGGGTGGTCGCGGCCGAGGACCCGTTCCTGGTCGGGCAGCAGTTGCCGTAACAGGCGCAGCGCCTCGCTTGGATCGCCAGTCTGGGCGGTCCAGTAGGCGATGATGCTGCGGGTGGTGAGGGTGTCGGGGTGGTCGCAGCCGAGCGCGTCAAGGATGACGGATGCCCAGGTGGTCCAGCGAGTGAGGTTTACGCGCGGGACAGGGTCATCGCGGGTCAGGTCAGCGACCAGGCTGTCGTCGCGTCCGGCTTCGTGGCGATGGCGGGGGCCGACATCGAATGCGTAGGTGAGCAGCGGGTCATCGCGGTAGCTGCCGGGGGTGTGCTTGGTTGCCGGGGCCTGTTGGTCGAGGGCGTGGATGATCGCGGCATGCACCGCGGGCGCCGCCGGGGTCCCGGGGCGCGGGTGGGTGGTGAGGTAGTCGCCCAGGGTCTGGTGGAACAGTCCGAGATGTTCGTCGGCCCGCCCGGTGTTGGAGCGGTCCAGCAGCCGGTGCAGGTCGACGTCGCCGAGCAGCAGGTACAGGTCGGCGCGGGTCAGCGGCTGGCCCAGGACGACGAGGGTGGCGTGCAGCAGGTCGAACGGGAGCACAGGCCCGGTCCCCGCGGCCGCGAGCAACGCCATGACCACGTCAACCACACCACCGTGTCGGGTCCGGATCTGGTCCAGCAGCTGGGTGTAGAGAGCCGCCTGGTCCTCCGGGAAGCCCGCGCCTCCCGCGACGCTGCTGACGGTGGTAGCAGCAAGATCAAGCACCAGCCAGTTCCCGGCCGCCACTTGCACCAGCCACTCCACGGTCCCGGGATCCAGCACGCCGCGCGCGTGCAGGTAGCGGGTCGCGGTGTTCACATCGAGGACCGGCATGTCGACGACGGCGTCGACGCCGCCCAGGGCAGGCACACTACGACCGACCAGCACCAGCTTCACGTGGCCCAGCGCCGGGTCGTCGACGAGTGCCTGGAGCGCGTGCAGAACCTCGGGATAGCCGGGCTGGCCCTCGAGCTGGTCCAACCCGTCCACGAGCAGCCGGACCGGATCGGGGTACAGGCTGAGCGGCCCGGTGAGCCGCTGCCACGGATCCAGGTCATCCCACCGTGCGGCGTTAGCCTGCCAGTACCGGCGCGCGACTTCAGGGAACCAGGCCAGCTTCTGCAGCTGCCCCCGCAACGTGGCGGCCAGCTCCGGCACGGAGGATGCCACCGCCATGAACCCGACGGCATGCACCAGTCCCAGCGGCACCTTCTCCACGCTGGCCGGCGGGTGCCGCAGCGCCGCCGCCAGCGTCGACTTCCCCGCCCCTGGACCCCCGACCACCGCAGTGACCCGATGGGCTCGGATTGAATCGGTGACCATGTCCACCGCGAAGGTCACGTAGCTCTCTGTCAGCCGCAGCAGCAGCGTCTCGGTGCCCGCATCCACACCCAGCGCGGCCCCCAGCTGGCTAGCCCGCCGGTTGCGGGCTACGAACAGCACCGGATTGTGGCTTTCGAACCCACCCAGCCGCGGCGCCTGGTCCTGGCAGCCCGTCAGCACCGGCTCCAGGTCGCTGGCCAGCAGGTCCGGCACTAGCGCCCTGCGGGGGTGCTCGGCCACGTCCAGGCCCTGCCCGAGCACCTGGACCAGCGTCTTGGTGAAACACCCATCCCACGCCGGCTGGTCCCCCGAAGAACCCAGCCACGCGGACAGCAGCCCGCCTTGCACCCCGCTCCAGGCGTCCACCTGCTGCTTGGCCCACGACGCGTAGCACGCGTCCACCAGCAGTACCAGACCCACGATGTTAGGTAGATGGTTGCGCCGTCGCCGGATCAGTTCATAGGGGTCCCAGCCGTTGCTCTCCGGCTCGGTGTCCACCGGCTTGGCGACCGTGTCCCAAACATGCAGCAGATGCCGTGCCGGCGCCGCGGGATCGTCCTGGTGCCGGCTGCCGTGCCCCACGAAATGCACCACCAGCACTGCCTGCAGCTCATCGGCCTGCTGCAAAGCCGCCAACAACGCCGCATCCGCGACCGCCTTCGTCGGGTTCAGCAGCAGCCCGGGAGCCGACTCACACTTCACGGACACCGGCGCACACCCACCCGGCCCGTCCACCAGCAGATCAAGTAACCCCAGGACCAGCCGCTGCCGAGCCGGCAAGCCGGCCGGCTCCACAGGACCCGGGGCGTCCGGCAAGAACGACAGCGGCCGACCCAACGCCGCGCACTGCGAACCCACCACCAACACCAACCGCCGGTCCCCCATAACTCCCAAACCTAGAACGGACAGAGCGCCTGAAACAGTCAAACAATCAAACCGAGGCACCGGCACGCACCGGGTCTGCGGGTGGTGTGGACGTGGAAGACTCTCGCTCGCATGGGGCCGGCTACCGCGGGTCCTACTCAGAGGGACACGCTGTTGTGGAGGCCTTGTGTCGACGACACCGTGCCCGGCACGCAAGCCCGCATCCACCTACTCCTTCACCCGGGCCGTGTCCCCTGAGTCAGGATTTGCGAGCCGTCGTCGGTCCTCCAAGAGAGCTCGAACAGTCATCATCTGCGCGTCCAAGGCGTCAGCGATACACCACTCTGCTCAGTGTCAAGGTGACGTGCAGGGCTCGGCTGGCTCGCTCCACCACTCTGTGCCGTTGGTGGCCATGTCCAGTTGTGCGGCCGTCCGGGTCCTGCTGGACCGGCCGGCGTGGCTTGATAGGAGCGTGGCGTCGCCCCAACTGAGCTGTGCCCACCGGCCGGTCCTGTCACCCATCACCGAATGAAGAGAACGGGAGACAGGTTCCATGGTCGTACTCGGAATCGATGCTCACAAGCGCAGCCACACCGTCGTCGCGGTCGACGACCTCGGTCGTAAGCTCGGCCAACGCACGACTGGAACAACCACCGACGATCACCTGGCCATGCTGACGTGGGCAGAGCAGTTCGGCGACGAGAGGATGTGGGCGGTCGAGGACTGTCGCCACCTGTCCCGACGCCTCGAACGAGACCTGCTCGGTGCAGGGGAACGCATCGTGCGCGTCCCTCCCAAGCTGATGGCTCATGTCCGCGACAGCGCCCGCAGCTACGGTAAGTCCGACCCGATCGACGCATTGGCGGTTGCGCGAGCGGCCCTACGCGAGCCGAACCTGCCGACCGCGCGTCTGGACGGGCCTGCACGCGAAGTCAGGCTGCTGTTAAGCCACCGCGACGACATGGTCGCCGAACGGACCCGTGTGATCAACCGCCTTCGCTGGCACCTCCACGAGATCGACCCGTCCTGGCAGCTCCCGCCCCGCACTTTGTGGAGGCCGAAGAACCTTGCCGGCGTCACCGCTCGCCTGATCGGCATCGATGGGCTGGTGGCCCGACTTGCCCGAGACCTCGTGGACCGCTGCCGCGACCTCACCGCGCAGATCCGTGCGCTCGACCGTGAACTCGAACCGCTGGTATCCCGCCTGGCGCCGAACCTGCTTGAGCTGCCCGGGTGCGCGATCCTGACCGCCGCAAAGATCATCGGAGAGACCGCCGACGTCACACGGTTCCGCTCCCGGCACGCCTTCGCACGCCACAACGGGACCGCCCCCGTCCCGGTCTGGTCCGGCAACCACGAACGGCATCGGCTATCCCGCATCGGCAACCGACAACTCAATGCCGCTCTGCACCGCATCGCAATCACCCAGGCCCACTACCACCCACAGGCACGAGAGTTTCTCCAACGACGACGGACTCAAGGCGATACCAAGACAGAGTCGATCCGTGCCCTCAAACGACGACTCTCCGACGTCGTCTACCGTGCCCTGCAAGCCGACGCCAACATCAACCACGACCCGGCCGTGACGGCCGCCGCTTGACATAGGAGCAACTGGACGCCACTGATCGTTGCCGGCTTCGCGTCGCCTCAGCTTGCTTGGCTTCTGCCTGTGCTCGGCGCCGCTGGTTGCGGTTGCTATAGCGAGCGCTCAGTCATTGCGGCTCTCCCTGCAAGGCGGTGCGGTGGGCGGGGTGGATGAAGTACGTGGGACTGGGCTTGCGCCCTGGCCGGTTGCCGGGTGGTGGGTCGGGTCCTCGGCGGATGTGACCGTGGGTTTCGAGGGTGTCGAGTGCAGGTTGGAGATCGGGGACCTTGGCGAACGTGCCGCGGTTGGCGCGGTAGGCGTCGCGGATGGTGAAGCTGGCTTCGCCGTTGCGGCGGATCCAGGTGAGGAGGGTCCGGGCGTCCTCGATGGTGGGGTCGGCGCCCATGTGGTCGTAGGCGGCGTAGGCGTGGGCGGCGTAGTAGCGGCCGATCTGTTCGGCGGCCTGCCAGGTGTCGGCGGTGATGGGGTGTGCCCAGCCGTCGGTGAGGTGGGTGGCGAGGTGGATGAGGCCGGCGATGCGGGCGGTGGCGCCGACCCATTTGCCGTACCAGTCGCGGGCGTGGCTCCACTCGGCGCCGGCGGCGAGCTTGGGTTCGGTCTCGGCCTCCAGGGCCAGGACGAGCTCGCCGGCTTCGGGGGTGAGGGTGAGTACGGCGGGATCGGTCCAGTCGGCCAGGGAGCGGGTCAGCGCGGCGAGGTTGGTTTCGTAGGCCTCGGCGACGTCGGCGGGTACGGGTGGTGGGCCGATCTGTCGGCGGCCTACCAGGTCCTCGGGGAGGGCGTAGAGGATGCGGCCGAGGAGGCCTTTCCCGCGGCCGCCCGGGATGTTGGCGATCTCGCGGAGTACGTCGGGTTGGAGCGCCAGGCCGAGGGTGAGGGCGGGGTGGCATTGGACCCAACTGCCAGATTAACCTCGGCGGAACAGGCCGGAGCCAACGGCGTCGGCCGTTTCTGGCAATAGCGTCAATTGCGTCCAAGTCCAAAGGGTCACGGATCACCCCCACATACGCGGGGAGCACGGCGCCGCTGGCCTACGTGTGGGACGACCACGACGGATCACCCCCGCGTACGCGGGGAGCACGGCTTGGCGACTTCCTGCCCCCACATCGGGTCCGGATCACCCCCGCGTACGCGGGGAGCACGCAGAGCTCGAGCGTCGGCGGGAACGCAACAACGGATCACCCCCGCGTACGCGGGGAGCACCCGAGGTCGTAAGGGTTCCACCGGTAGCAGGCCGGATCACCCCCGCGTACGCGGGGAGCACGCGACCACGGGCGCCGGTGCGACCGGCGGATCCGGATCACCCCCGCGTACGCGGGGAGCACGTGCGCTTTGGCGACCTCGGCGGCCTCTGCGGCGGATCACCCCCGCGTACGCGGGGAGCACGGTCGAGGCGCCTGACGCCGAGAGGCTCGGCGCGGATCACCCCCGCGTACGCGGGGAGCACGAGTGACCGCCCGCGCGGCCGAGGTGATCGGCCGGATCACCCCCGCGTACGCGGGGAGCACCGGCGCACTGCGTCGGACAGGCGGTCCCAGTTCGGATCACCCCCGCGTACGCGGGGAGCACGGCCTGATCCTGCTGTTCGAGAAGAACAAGACCGGATCACCCCCGCGTACGCGGGGAGCACGTTCCCGAACGTCACTGTGCGCACCGCCGGCGCGGATCACCCCCGCGTACGCGGGGAGCACGTCAGCGCGTTGGGCGCACTCGGGGCGCTGTCAGGATCACCCCCGCGTACGCGGGGAGCACTCTCCCAGCCCCAGGAGGGCACCCGCATGGCACGGATCACCCCCGCGTACGCGGGGAGCACCCCGTCTCCAGGGTGTCCACCATGTCGCGGTCCGGATCACCCCCGCGTACGCGGGGAGCACGCTCGGCAACGGCGGCACCGACCCGCAGGCCTTCGGATCACCCCCGCGTACGCGGGGAGCACTAGCAGTGGCGCAGCACGTGATGCCCCGTGATCGGATCACCCCCGCGTACGCGGGGAGCACAGGCCGCGCTGTCGGAGCAGGACAGCGCCAGCCGGATCACCCCCGCGTACGCGGGGAGCACGGGCTCTCCATGACCGCTATCCAGGACTACGACGGATCACCCCCGCGTACGCGGGGAGCACCTGCTCTGCGGGGTGACGGGGTTACGCGGGAGCGGATCACCCCCGCGTACGCGGGGAGCACCTCCCGGGGCGGGCGGGATGGGCGCGGTTCAACGGATCACCCCCGCGTACGCGGGGAGCACGTCAGCGGCGACACCTGGTCGGCGTGCCTGAACGGATCACCCCCGCGTACGCGGGGAGCACAACCTCTCTAACGCCGCGGTGTTCCGGTTGGAGGGATCACCCCCGCGTACGCGGGGAGCACGCGTTTCCGGTGGTGCTTCCCTTGCCGCGGTACGGATCACCCCCGCGTACGCGGGGAGCACGCTTCGATCTCGTGCCGGGCCTGGCAGTCGTTCGGATCACCCCCGCGTACGCGGGGAGCACAACCGGCGCCAGGACTACGTCCGACTCTTCGGCGGATCACCCCCGCGTACGCGGGGAGCACAGGGTGGACAGGGTTTCCTTCATGGCGGCGATCGGATCACCCCCGCGTACGCGGGGAGCACTCGTGTTTCCTGATCGAACTGGGCGCGAACGACGGATCACCCCCGCGTACGCGGGGAGCACACTTCTTGACCTGCGGGTTTGCTATGGCTCGTGGCGATTCTCAATCACTTTCAGGGCCCCTTCCCTGGAGATGGGGGTGTGCTGGTGCGACGGGCTGCCTGCTTTCCGAAGCGCTTCCGTTTAACTGCCTTGCTCCAGCCGGTCCGGCCACTCGACGGTGACGCCAAGTCGTGACTGGGCGGGCGGCGGATGAGCATGACACCGTCGTAGTCGACGGGTTTCCAATGATGTTCGTGGACCTTGAACTGGAGCCGTTGCTCGCCGTCGGTGCTGTACACCATCAGCGCTCGACCTTGCCCGGATAGCTCGATGACGCGTGCCCACATGAGGTCACGGACTCTGGACGTCACGTTGCCGACGAAGACGCCGGCGGAGATCTCAAGAAGCCACCGCGTGAGGTGGCCGCGAAGGCCTGCAGGGCAGGCTGTCAGGACGATGACGGTCATCAGAAGTCGACCTCGTCGTCGGATTCGTACGCGTAGTTTGTACCGCCCTCGATCGGCGCTACCTTCTCGTCCCACAGTCTGACGATGCTTGTCTCGAGGTGTTCCTGCCCGTTGGTCACCGGATCCTCCTCCGACAACAGCAGGCGCCGGATATCGCGCACGCATCGCTGAAGGAAGAGACCATCGTGGAGCCGCCCACGCACGGCTCGACGAGTCTCGCCCGCGACTTCGGCGGGCACTGATGCTGCAATGTCGAACGCGATCGGAATGGTCATCTCCGCCTTGTACAGGTCGGCGACGTCGTAGACGAACGAGCGTTCATGGCCGGTGTGGACGAACCCGAGGCCGGGAGCACAACCGAGCGCCACGATCACGGCGTGGCACACCCCGTAGAGGCTGGTATGCGCCGCGGACAGGGCCTGGTTGACGACATCTCCGGACGCGAAGTTGTCCATGTCGTAACGACGGCTTTCCCAGCTGACGCCGGTCCGCTCGGCGTGCTCGCGGTACAGCCGGCGGACGCGGACGCCTTCTCGACCACGCAACTGCTGCATCGTCAGCCCGGCGACGTCTTCCTCGTCGGGGAACCGCAGGGCGTACATGGCCCGGGCGACGGCCAGGCGGCGGTCTCGGTGAGAGACCGCCGCCGCTTGAGCTTCGAGCAACCTTGTGGAGTTCGCGAGCGATCGACCGTGGGCGTAGTAGCGGACTCCGCGTTCACCGACCCACACAGCGGTCGAAGCGCTCTCCGCCAGGAGCATCATGGCCTGGTGGGTGACTCTGGTGCCTGGCCCGATCAGCAGGGCACCGAGGGAGGCCGCCGGTATGTGCACCGTTCCTCGTTCGTCGGTTGCGGTGATCGCGTTGCTGTCACGGTGGACGATGCAACGTTCGACGTAGATGAACGAGAGCCTGTCCTGCGCCCGGACGAGTTCAGGCAGCCGCGGTGGCGGCGTTCCGGGCGGGCCTGTCATTCGGTCGGCGCCACGGTTAGCAGACCACACCCGTAGGCCTTGCCGTGCCCTAGGCCGGACATCATGACGCGGCGTAGCGCGTCCGGGTCGACGACCTCCAGCCGGCCGTCGTAGGTCGCTTGGCGGATCGTCACCCGCGAGCCGTTGCGCTGGAAGTTGAGGGTGGACCGTTCGCGAATGATCACGTCCGGTTCATCCATGGTTCCGAGCAGGACACGGAATCCGTTTCGTTCGGCACGTTGCAGCAGCCAGTCGTGCTGTTGGCTGACGGTCACGTGTCCGAACCGCTGGGACGACCGATTCTTCCCCTCCGACTGGTCTGCACCTGCCTTAGGGTCGGGCTGCTCAGCAGGCTTCTCCTTCGTGGTGTCGGGCCTTGGTTTGGTTCCGCTGCGGGCCGGGTTGGCGGTGAGGCGGAAGGCCCAGTGCTGGCCCCGTTCGAGTGTGGCCAGGAACTTGTCGTACGGGCGGGTCTGCCAGGTCTGAATGGTGGGCCATCCAGCCTGCTCCATCAAGTGCGTCAGGTCGGGCGCTGTTGGGCTCGAGATGTACAGCAGGACCTCGTGGGCGCCGGAGCGGTCGAGCCGCCACAAGACCCTGCCGTCGGCGTGGTCCTGGCGCGACGGGAAGCCGTTCAGTACCGCGGCGTGCATCGCCTGCGGTGAAGTCAGCAGCCGACGCGCGTCGCGACGTTGCGGATTGATCTGGAAGCGGGTGAGGAACACCGCTCATCCTCCCAACAGGGCCATCGGGTCGTGCCCGAACTGTTCGGCAACGGAATCGGAGATGTCAGGGTTGGTGAGTGACACGGTTTCCCGTACGACGGGCCGCCACCCGTACTCCCGACGTTGTGGATCGAAGCTCTCCGGCTCATCACGGACGACATCCCCCTGCTCGTCTGGATGTGCATCGCGAATCACCTCCAGGCTCACTTGTGGCTCTCGACGCCGACGTCGATACCACTGCGACGCCTGCCACGACACGGCACTGATCACCTCGGTGAGGCTTCCGTCGCGAACGCCCAAGCTGAGTGGTTGGACAGGTGGGCAGGAGCGCCGGCCCAGGTAGAGCGGGAACACCGGAGCGCGGAGCGCGGCGTCCAGCCCGGCCAGGAGCTGACAGTCCCCCTCCAGCACTGCGACGTAGACCGCGTCGGCCATGTAGTGCCGATACGACAACGGCATCGCCCGACTGCCGTCAAGAGAGCGGGCAGTCTGGAAGTCGCGGATCAGCGTGCCCGGCTGATCGACCCGGACAGCGAAACGGAGCCCGAGCAGCTCGGTCAGGTCATCGGTCCGCCGCATCCCCCGCGCCGCGGCGAGGATCCCGATGACACCGGACTTCGTGGGCGCCCGCTCGGTCTCACGCCGGACGAACCGGCTCCGGGACCCCCACGACTGCAGGGGTCCGGCGAGCCTAAGGACGAGCCCCGTCACGCTGTCCCCGCCAACCGCTGAGCAACCTCGTCCCCGACGCCCTTCACCAGTTCGTCGAGGGTGCCGTCCTGGCCAAGGCCGGCGAGCGCTTCGGTGGCGCGACCGACGTGAACGACCCACGACGCAGCCGGGGGCTGGTCGTACTTACGCTCCACTTCCACCGCGTACTCGGCAAGCCGGATGGCGGCCTGGCTGAGACGGCCAGCAGACGTGCCGGCCGTGACGGGCTCCTCGAACGCGCCGACGAAGCTGATCGGCTGCGTCTCCCGCAACCGGACCAGGACCGCGTCGGGCAAGGTGCGGTTGCCGAACGTGGTGATCTTCCCGGTCGGCATACTGGTCACGAAGGTGCGGGCGAAGGCCTCCACGGCGCGTTGGGCCGCCTCAGGGCTGCCCAGTGTCTCCGCCAGGCGATCCACGTCCACGGCCGCGTAGCGGTAGAGGGTGGCGGAGTTGAACTCCACGGTGCCGATCATCCCCGCACCGGTCCGCTCCTCGTCCTCATCGTGGTCATCGACCGCGGTGAAGTAGTCGTACTCGTTGTCCACCGCGTGCACGCTGATGGCATGTGCGACCTGAGCCGCGGCCTCGACGTTGATGTCGGACACGTCGGCGACCATTCGGCCGAACAGTGCGACGTCGATGGAGTGCTCGCGATCGGCAAGCGCCTTCACGTCGCGTTCCTTCAGCGCCTTGTCCAGGTTCCCGCCGGCTCTTGCAGCGGAGGCAGCGGCATCGGCGAGATTGTCGTACTGGCGGCTGCTCAAGAACACGAGGTAACCGGACTGTTCAGGCTCCTCCTTCTTCGCCGCAGACGTCTTGATCCCGACCGCCTTGAAGGTGGCCTTCGCCAACTCTTCGGCCCGGTCGGCCAGTTCGGGTGCCCGTTCACGGATCCGTCTGTCCAATACCTCGACCACGTGCCTGGTCCGCATGCCGAGGTCGCTGTCGTCGAGCTCGGTCTCGAACTTGTCGCGGACGGCGTGTTTCCATGCCTGACTGGACACCCTGGACCTGCGGACTCCCCCGTAGACGGCAGTCTTCGGGCTGCCGGTGTCGTCTCGGTTGAGGTTCGACGGCGGCACCGTCTGCAGGACGTGGATGTCGATGATCGTTCGGCTCATGTGGTGGTCTCCCCGTCTTCGGCTACGGCCCCCGTGGCCGCAGAGTTGTCTTGGTCTGTTGGTTCGCTGCCGGCCTGGTAGAAGTCGCGGCCCCAGGCAAGACGCACCTGGTCCCCGCGTCCTGGCCGTTGCAGCAGCACCAGGTCCTGTGCGAGCCGGCCGTAGTCCAACGGCACGTTGTGGGTCCGCAGGAGCGTTACCAGCGCGCGGCCGTGGTGCATGACCTCGCTGAAACTGACGGCTGTACCGATGGCCTCGAACCGCCGCCGCACGGCGTCCTCGCTGCCACCTGCTGCCTTCTTACGTGCTCGCAGGACTCGTGCCGCCGCGCCAAGTCCCTGCCCAGGCTGGTGCATGGGTTCACGCCGGGACTGCTGGTGAACCGCGTACAGGGTCAGCGCGGCGTACGCGGCGTTCTCGAAATCGGTGGGGGCGTCGGTGTACCAGGCGGGCAGCGGAACACCCTCCAAGGTGAGCTGCCACAGCTCCGGAACCGCCCCCGGTTCCTTTCCCACGCCGCGCCTGAGCTTCGCCAATGCGGCCGCAGCGTCAGGTCGGTGGTCCAAATACTCGCGTTGCAGACGTGCTACCCGGCTGGCCACAAACCTGGCCAGGTCACGTGGCTGGGACGGTTTTGGCGGCTGCGGAGGGACTTCCTCGGCTTGTGCCTGTGTGGTCGTGGTCATGCTGGCACCTCGTCCCTGTCTGGTTTGCCGGCGAGTTCGAAGGCTTTGGCAATCTGGCGGCGAAACGACAGGTCGGCTTCCGGGCTGCTGACGTGTCGCGTGTCTTTGCCTGGGCGTGTGTCATCGACCTCACGGCCCACCCATGCGGTCGGGCCGGCATCCGCGACCATCTGGCGTCCCAGGTCGCCAAGGATTCGCCGGGCGGCCAGCTGCCACTCCCGGCGGGCCTGCAGGATGTCGGTATCGGTGCGTAGGCCGGCCAGCCACGACCGGAACGGGCCGTCCAGCATCGAGTACCCAAGCTCGTGCGCCTTGCCTCTCGCGCCAGGTTGCCTGTCACCTGCAGCCTGCGCGAGGTTCGAAGCCAGGTTGCCAAGAGCCTGAACACCCCGTTCAGCATCGGCCACCGCGCCGACCGCACAAGCGCCAAGCTCGGTGTCCTGCTCCTTCAGCAGGGCCGCCGCCAGCGTCAACGAGTCGTCGAAAACCTCCGCTGTCGTCGCGGCCTGACTGCCGTACTCCATACCGATCGCCCGGGTACGGACTACGTAGTCGCCAGCCAGGAGCCCTTCTACCTCGAGTTGTGCGATCCACTCCAGGACCGCCGGGGCGACCGCGGTAGCGCCGTCGCGGCTACTGCGGCTACCGGTAGCGCTAGGCAGCAAAGCCCCCAGGCCCTGCCACAACGAGCGATCCGGGTCATGCGTCCTCGGCAGGTAGACCAGCGGCTCCTTACGGGCCTTCTCCTGCGCCGGGCTGCGCCGCCATGCCGTCAACGGCTCCACCCCATGAAGGTTGTGCGGATCCAGCTTGTCGCCGTTCGCGATCAGCACGCCGTAAACACCGTCAGCATCAGCGAACAGACGGATGCGCCTGCTCTGCCAGGTGTAGAGATCCACCTGCCCGTCAGGGCGCCCGGCGACGTCGGCTTCCCGCGCGTCGGAGGGTGGGCGTTCCCAAGCGGGCAGGTCATCCTCGGAAAGCCCGCCGCTCAGATTCAGCAGCAGCGTCTCCCGCACGTTGCGGCCTTCGGCGAAGAGCCCACCGAGACGTCCACACCATCCAGTGCCGATCGGGTAGCCACGGCCACCCTTCACCCTCGGGTCCCCGACCGCTCCAGACTTGATGCCGGACGGGTCGAACGCCTGACAGTGCACCACCCACCGCGCAGCCTCCGCGAACGACACCCGCGTCAGCCCGTCCTTGACTCGGCTGGTGAAGAACGGCTCACCGTTGGGCACGTCCGCGATCAACCGCTCCAGGCCGAAGAACTCGTTCTTGCTCGTGTGAAGGTCCGCGACCTGATAGAAGGGCGTCCGCGGGTGCAGGAGATCGAACCGGTCCCGGAATCCATCGAGGTAATCGGTGATGTCCTCCATCGGAAGCTCCCCGGACCGCCACAGCTCGTGCCAGTCCTCCGTCGTCTGCGGGCCATCGATCGCCCGATGCAGAATCGCCAGCAGCAGCCGGACGGTGGCGAAAGTCTGGGTGGGTACCTCACCCACGATCGAACGCAACTCCGCAGCCGAACCGAACAGTTCCAGGATCGACACTTCGGTCGGCCGACCGTCATGTCGAAGCGCCCGGATCCAAGGCGCTTCAATCAGGTCGAACGAAGCCTGTCCCCTCATTGACATCTCCCCGTTGTCATCCTCGACTCAGAACCGCAAGCCGCTCTGAGAGGGAGGCTATACCAAAATTTCTGAAGGTGGCTAGCCGTAGGGTAATGCGATAGTGGTACGGTCCGAATCGCAGCAACGTGGTTCCCGCTTGTGCGGGAGTGACCCAGTGGCAAGCCGCAGGGCGAAGTGCTCCCTCTATGAAGAGGGCGACAGTGCAGGCCACCTGCCGGACGTATGCAGTCCGGCAGGTGGCCTGATCGAGGTAGCGCCAACGTCTTCGGCGCAGATGACATCACTGACGAACGCTTTGAACTTGCGGGGTGGGCACGACGATGCACAGCAATGGGACAGCCATGCGCGAGGCCATGGCACCTTCTAGTTACCGGAAGCGAGCGAGCACGCGCACCCCACTGGGGTGGATGGCGAGTTCCACGGATGCTTGAACTCGTTCCCACGGTGGCTGTCAGCGTGCCTCTGCTGCTGCTACTAGCCAAACCACTCCGGGCGCTAGTCATCGGGGTAGTCGTTATCATCTTGGTGCTGCTTGCTGGGGACAGAATCCGGGCGATCCGCATCCTCGCTCCAGCACTACTCGACTCCAGTGGACGCAGACAGGACTCGAACGCGCCGCTCTCGGACACAAACCGCAGAAGATCCCGCAAACCAGTCCTACCTTCCAGCCCTGGCGAGGATGTCTGAGACCGCTTCAACCGAATTACTCATCGCCCACGGCCACGCGGTCAAGTCACACGGAATCCGAACCGTCGGTCGTAGTGCAGCATGTGATCGAGGATGGCGGCCCGACCGTCCTCGTCCAGAATCAGCACCAACTGCTCATCGAGCAGCGGGCTTTGCCGCCAGCCAGGCATGCACCCCAGCCGCTCGATCTCTTCGAGCACCGGTAGCCCACTGAGCTCGACAGGCAGTGCGAGGGTGCACGAGGCCACCGTCCGGGCGAGTTGCGGAGGTGGCGGTTGATCGACCGGAAGTTCCATGTCGGAATGCTTGTCGAGCCACGGAACGGTCGCGAGCGTACCGTCGGATCGCCGCATGACGACCAGCACTTCCACTGTCTCCGCGGGCGTGTCGCGCACCTGCGCGCGCCCCTTGGGATCATCGTCGCCCAGGTCCCCGACGTTCGCGCGGAGCCACCCGATCAAAGGTGTGCCGGCCTGCGCGGGGCCGGCGAGCCGAAAACTGTCAGCCTTCTTGCGCTTGTCCTTCTGCATCCGGGTGAATTCTTCGCGCGCAGCAAACAGCGCCGACTGCCACTCGACCGGCCCTATATCGTCCGGCCCGTAGGCGTCCTGGACGAGCGGCGCAATCCTCGATTGCAACTGCATGGGTTCACCATCAAGGAACGGTTTCAACACCGCGAGTGCGCGCAGCAGCGGGTACCGCTTGTAGACCGTCACCGAACCCCGCACTGGCTCAGGAGGCATGCACGCCCAGTCCACTCCTGTGATCAGGCAGCGCGGCCTTGCCACCCGATCCGGTCGGCCGGCGCGGTCGTGACGGTGCAGCCGGCCCATCCGCTGCAGCACCAGGTCAACTGGTGCAAGGTCGGTGACGAGCAGGTCGAAGTCGATGTCCAATGACTGCTCGGCGACCTGACTTGCAACCACCACATGACCCCGCGGCCGTCGCGCCAACCCGTCGTCGGCTTGGTCCTGCTGTGGCGGGCCGAAGCTGTCACGAAGCCACCTGTCGTTCGCCGCTCGGTCCGGCGCCAGGAACCTTGAGTGCGCCACCGACACCCGGCTCTTCCCTAGGATCTGCTCGAAGACGCGAGCCGTTTCCTGCACACGCCGCACGGTGTTGCGGACCACCAGCGCGCACCCACCGTCCTCCAACTCCACCCGAAGCATCTGCGCCAGTGCGACTGGATCATCGTCAGCGCGGTCGACGATGACCTGGATCGTTCTCGACGAAGGCTCGGTCACGCGGACGACCGGACGAGCGTTCCCACTCGTAGCGACGAGAACGGGGTAGCCGATGTCACCGTCGAGCGCAGCGTAGGGATCGGGAGCAGCTTCGGGCTGAGGCGTACGCCGCACACTGGCACGCTGTCGCGTCGGCCGGTCGGAGCGTCCTCGGTCGTATGCCTCCACCATCGCCTTGCGGCGTTGGGCGGGCAGTGTCGCTGACAAGACGATCACGGGAGTGCGGTACGCGCCGAGCCATTCCAGCGCCCGGTCCAGGTACTCGCTCATGTAGACGTCGTAGGCGTGTGCCTCGTCGATGATCACGACCTTGCCGGCCATTCCCAGATGGCGGAGCACGACGTGTCTGGCTTTCAGCGCGCCGAACAGCAGCTGGTCGACGGTGCCGATCACGAAAGACGACAGCATCGCCTTCTTCCGGCCCATCAGCCACTGATGCGCTGCCAGCTCCTGGGTCCGGGCGCAGCCGTCAACGTCGACTGAGACGCTCCGGCCTTTCCGAAGGAGCTCGTGGAACTCCTCGTTCAGCCGAGACTTGCCATGCGCCAGCGCGACAGCATGTGCGCCGCGCTCAACGTCGGCGTCCGGTAGACGGCCCAGCCACGACAACACCCGGGAGAACATCGCATCGCTCGTCGCCCTCGTCGGCAACGCAACAAAAACTCCGCCCGCACCTGACCGGGCGGCGAACACCTCGGCAGCCGCCAGCGCCGCCTCCGTCTTCCCCTCGCCCATGGGTGCTTCGATGACCAGCAGCCCCGGCTCCTCCATAGACCGTGCGAGCTCGACTGCAGCCTGCTGTACCGGCCGAATTACCGCCTCATCAGGGAGTTCGAACCGCGCCGCGAACGTCTCCGCCGGCGTGCCCGTACTCTCCACAGCCTGCCAGGGCGTGGGCAGGTCAAGCTCATCCCAGGCCGCCTTAAGCCGTTCCTGCTGGTCCAGCTCGAGCACGTCATAGGGGAACAGATCGTCGTTGCTCGCGATCCAGTCGGCGACGATCACCACGCCCATCAGCAGGGCCTGCGCCGGCTGGGACAACCGCACACCCCGCCAGTGCGGTAGGCGCTCCGACGCCCCAGTGAGGTCCGCTGTTCTGTCGAGGAGCTGGCGCTGTACTTCACGCCAGACCTCAGGTGCTCGTCGAACGCCGAGCAGAGATGCGCGGTCTCGAACAATCTTGAGGTCGACGTTTTCGGGTGGGACACCATGGTGGCCGCCCACCACGACGGTGAACTGCTGCGCATCTGCCTTCTCCAGGCCGTAGATGTCAGCGAGCCAGTCCTCCAGCAGCACCTGACCCGCCGTCGAGTGGGGAACGAGCTTCCGGTCCGGGTCAGGCCTCATAGCCAAGCCGTGGTCGCGCATCCGATCGGCCAAGTGCTCGACCTGGATCGAGAACGCCGGGGTTGCCTTCCCCACGTCATGAATCCCAGCCAGCCACACTGCCAGGACGCGGCCGTCCTCCTCCCCCGCTGGGAGGCCGGCACTGATGACCTGCTTGACCGCACGCGGCAGCCACTCATCCCACAGCCGACCAGCAACCGCGGCGCTATCGTCCAGGTGACGCCACAACGCCAGCCAGCTGCCATCATCTCGCTTCGACTTCGCCCAGACACTTGCAGCCGGTCCGACCGGCACTTTCCCCGTGTTCAAGTGCACGGGCGTCATCTAACACGACGGCACCGACAACCATCCTGCTTTTCGATCACTCCGGTTACTTCGCGCCGTCAGCTACAGGCGAAAAGACTACGGACTGCTACGCATCTCGTCGTCACACCGGGTCAGTCAGAGCCGATCCCTCGAGGATGGGAAATGCGCATCAACCCCGGCGCCGTCCGCAGACCGCCCCGGCGTACGCGGGGAACACACTTCGGGCGGCACCAGCGGCACCGCGAACGCCGGATCACCCCCGCGTACGGGGAGCACTCGATGCGGGTGCACGCCGCCTCGAACGCCGCGGCGTACCACTGCGCAGGATCACCCCCGCGTATGCGAGGAGCACGTGACGTTCCACTGCCAGCGCGGCTTGCCGTCCGGATCACCACCGCTTACGCGGGGAGCACTCGGTGTGGAGCACAACGCCAACCGGCTTAATCGGATCACCCCGCGTACGCGGGGAGCACCGTGGCCGGCCGTTGTAGCGCCGTCATGGCCCAGGATCACCCCCGCGTACGCGGGGAGCACTCGGCGGAGTCCTTCTCCAGTTGGTGTTCGACCGGATCACCCCCGCGTACGCGGGGAGCACGTCCAGTCGTTGAGGATGAACTGGCCCTCGTGCGGATCACCCCCGCGTACGCGGGGAGCACACCGCGAGCGCGGCGCCGATCGACATTTCCGGCGGATCACCCCCGCGTACGCGGGGAGCACGCTGCCTGCCGCTCGATTCGCTCGACCGCGGACGGATCACCCCCGCGTACGCGGGAAGCACAGGCCGAACATTTCGCCGCAGAGCATCAGGTCCGGATCACCCCCGCGTACGCGGGGAGCACTCAAGGGCGCTTCGCGTCCTTCGGATTTCACCCGGATCACCCCCGCGTACGCGGGGAGCACTCCGGGTCCGGCCTGCCACCACGACAGCGCCGAGGATCACCCCCGCGTACGCGGGGAGCACTCCCACTCGCCGTGGAAGGCGCGTACGTATCCCGGATCACCCCCGCGTACGCGGGGAGCACGGCTCGGGCACGCTGTCCGACGTCGGCGCCGGCGGATCACCCCCGCGTACGCGGGGAGCACGGATCCCGTACGGCCGGTGTCTGGTCAGGCGACGGATCACCCCCGCGTACGCGGCCAGGTCGAGCGCACCCGGATCACCCCCGCGTACGCGGGGAGCACTGGTGCGCGGGGTGCCAGTGGTTCGTCCCGCTCGGATCACCCCTGCGTACGCGGGGAGCACCACCAAGAAGGGCGACGCCAACCGGCAGATGCTCGGATCACCCCCGCGTACGCGGGGAGCACTGCCTCGGCCTCGTCGTCCGCGGTACCCACTACGGATCACCCCCGCGTACGCGGGGAGCACCGAAGTACGAACCCACCGCGGACGTTCCGAGTCGGATCACCCCCGCGTACGCGGGGAGCACTCTGGGACGTCGATCTCTTCGCCGTGCATGAGCGGATCACCCCCGCGTACGCGGGGAGCACGGGCGCGGTGGCACCCTGCAGGGGGTCTATCTCGGATCACCCCCGCGTACGCGGGGAGCACCGCCTCGGGCCAGTAGACGCCGCCGTACCGGTTCGGATCACCCCCGCGTACGCGGGGAGCACGACCGCTTCACCGGATCTTTGATCCCGCGGAGCGGATCACCCCCGCGTACGCGGGGAGCACGTCTCCCGCGGCGTCGCCGCCGTGGTCCGCTTCGGATCACCCCCGCGTACGCGGGGAGCACCCCTTGCATCCGTATCCAGTTGGCCGAGCGCGCGGATCACCCCCGCGTACGCGGGGAGCACAGGCGCGGCCGGATCCGCCCCTACCCACGCCCAGGATCACCCCCGCGTACGCGGGGAGCACGCGCGCTGGCCGGTCAGGCCCTCGCCGCCGATCGGATCACCCCCGCGTACGCGGGGAGCACCCCTTGACGATCAGGCCCCGGGTTCGGGTTCACCGGATCACCCCCGCGTACGCGGGGAGCACATCGGCGCTTTCGATGTCGTCTGGGTCCAGAACGGATCACCCCCGCGTACGCGGGGAGCACAGTGGCCCGCCTGCGCGGCCGTAGTGATCGGCCGGATCACCCCCGCGTACGCGGGGAGCACGATCTCCGACGCAGTGACACCGGCCCGCCGCGCGGATCACCCCCGCGTACGCGGGGAGCACGCCGTCGCGGCCCTGTCGACAGGGGCGAAGAGCGGATCACCCCCGCGTACGCGGGGAGCACGTCTACCACTCGTTCCAGATCGGCCGGGTCGCCGGATCACCCCCGCGTACGCGGGGAGCACTCGTGGTGGCCGCCAAGGTGTTCCAGCCGTGGCGGATCACCCCCGCGTACGCGGGGAGCACAGCCGCAGCCGGTCCAGCACTTTGCCGAGCGACGGATCACCCCCGCGTACGCGGGGAGCACATCGACGAGGCGTCGATGGTGTCGCGGCAGCACGGATCACCCCCGCGTACGCGGGGAGCACGGTTCCTGGCTGCCTTGGTGGCGTTCAGAGTCCGGATCACCCCCGCGTACGCGGGGAGCACACTTGTTGACCTGCAGCTTTGCAGCTGACGCAGCAAGTTCTCATTCACTTTAGTCGACCGCAGCCAGGGCCCAGGCAACCGATCGTCGCGCGGTCTCGCTTAGCGGGATGCTCCCTGACGCCCTGCTTCGCGGATGCGACGTCGGCCTGGGCTAGATGTTGTGGCTCATGAGGTTGTTGACGGTGGTCGGGGTGTGAGGGAGGGGTAGATCGCCGGTCGGCAGGATGGAAGTGCGACCAACCGTCCTCCGAAAGGGATCTACCCCTCGTGTCCCACGCTAGCGCCCCGTTGACTGCTGCCGGCCGGCTGCGTCTTGTCACCCGCTGCCAGACCCGCCCGATCGCCCACGTGGCCGCCGAGGCCGGCGTGTCGCGGCAGTGTCTGTCGAAGTGGGTGAACCGCTACCGGGCCAGCGGCGACGCCGGTCTGCTCGACCGGTCCTCCGCGCCGCATTCCTCCCCGTCCCAGACCCCGGATGGGGTGGTGGAGCTGATCGAGACCTGGCGCCGGGAGCACAAGTGGTCCGCCCGCAAGATCGCCGCCGAGCTCGCCCACCGCGGCCACCGGGTCTCTGTCGCCACCGTGGGCCGGTGGCTGGCCCGCCTGGGTCTCAACCGGCGCCGCGACCTGGACCCCACTGGCGCGTCGAACCGGCGGCCGGAGCGGATCACCGCCCGCTATCCGGGGCACATGGTGCACCTGGACGTGAAGAAGGTCGGCCGGATCCCCGACGGCGGCGGCTGGCGGGCCCACGGACGCGGCAGCGACGCTGACCGAGCCGCCCAGCGCGCCAAGGCCAAGAAGAAGGGCGCAGCCAAGGCTGGCTACGTCTACCTGCACTCGGCGGTGGACGGGTTCTCCCGACTGGCCTACACCGAACACCTGACCGATGAGACCGCGAAGACGTCGATCGGCTTCTTCCACCGGGCCCGTGCGTTCTTCGCCGACCACGGCATCGTCCGGATCACTCGCCTGGTCACAGACAACGGTGCGAACTACCGGGCCGGGGCGTTCGTGCGGACCGCGACAGCATTCGCCTCACGTCACCAGCGCACCCGCCCCTACACACCACGCCACAACGGCAAAGTCGAGAGATACCAGCGCACCCTCGCCGAAGAACTCCTCTACGCCCGGGTGTGGACCAGCGAAACCCAACGCGCACAGGCGATCCAGGTGTGGAACATCCACTACAACTACCATCGAGCCCACACCGCCGCCGGCGACCAACCACCCGCCTCACGCCTCCGGCAGACCGTCACCAACGTCATGACCCGCAACAGCTAGACACCGCAGCCAGGAGACCTAGACGATCAACCTGCGCCGAAAGCGCCGGCTCAGGCAGGCCACTCGTGGGCCACTTGCCAAGGCGAATGAGGGTCACTCTAGGCCGGTGCGGGACATTCATTCCCGCGCGCACGTGAGCCGTTCGTGGTCGTCTCGACATCTTCCAAGCTGGTCATGCGGGTTCGATTCCCGTCACCCGCTCCACCGCACCACCCCAGGTCAGAGCCGCCAGCGACTCGACGTGGATCTTCTCCACGTCATTCGGCGGCGTAGAGATCACCGCGCGACGTCGGACGTGAGTAATACTCGACCACGTCCTCGCGGCGTTGCCCTTTCCGCCACAGCGCGAGGGCGATATCGGCCGGTGCCGGTGCGTCGTCCGGACGCCAAGCGCTCGGGTCCCACGCGTCGGCGCGGCGGAACGCCTTCGGGCAGTGGAAGAAGACCTCCTCGACGTCGATGACGACGGCGAGCGCCGGGCGGTGGCCCCGCACCTGCATGGCGTCCATGAATGGTGCGTCGCGCACCAGCGTCGCCCTGCCGTTCAGTCGCATCGTGTCAGGCCGGCCGGGGATCACACAGATCATGCCTACGTGCGGGTTGGCGAGGATGTTGTGGTGGCCGTCCATCCGGCGGTTGCCGGGGCGCTCCGGCACCGCGACCGTGTGCCGGTCGAGTACGTGCACGAAGCCGGAGGGGTCGCCCTTCGGGGAGACGTCGCACCGGCCGTCGGCCCCGGCGGTCGCCAGAAACACCAGTGGCGTCGCGGCCAGCCACGCGATGTGTGCGTCGTGGAGTACGTCGAGCACCTTGTCGCGGACGACCGGTATCGGCGTACCCAGCTCTTCGAGCTCCTCGACCGTCGAGATCACGCGCGCCGTGTCGCGCCACCCGCGGGCAGTTCGGCGCGTGTCGGGGACGTCAGGCATCGGGTTCTCCTTGCTTCGGGTGTCGGTCGGACTGGCTGGACGGGTTGGATGGGCGGCCTCAGGTGTACTCGGCCCACCCTTTCTCCTCAGGTCATTAAGACGGCCAGCCGCCACGACCTGTGACACCTCCCTGCAGCCACGATGACCGAGAGGGACCTCTTCCAAGCTGGTCATGCGGGTTCGATACCCGTCACCCGCTCCACCGCAGAGTGATCAAGCGTTGCCGGAGGGCGGCGCTGCAGCGGCAGTCCTCCTTCTCACACAGCAACGCGGCAGGGTCGGCCCGGATCAGCCGGGTCGCGCACGCCAGCACGTCCTGGACGGCGACCAGCCGGGCCCGGCACCGACCGATCAGCGTCTGCGCCGTGAACGGCGCCAACTCCGGTTCGATCTCGTCGAAGGAGTCGCTGTCACCGGGGATGTTCGGCAGCTCCATCCACACGCCCGGCGCCGCCTTCGCGTACCGATGGAACAGCGACCGGCCCAACCGCTGCTCGGCCAGGTGGATCGTGGTGTTGGACGTGTGACCCACCCCGAGCAGCAGCACGTGGCCGCCGAGGTCGGCAAGCTCCTCGATCGGTCCGAGCGGCCGGTCCACCCGTTGGGCGGCGATCAGCCGCCCGGCATGGGTGCCGACAGCCAGGAACGAGAGGAACGGATGAACGCCCCGCTCGTGCGGGAAGCTCCGGCGCAGGGACTCGGCGATCCGTCCGAGCCAGCGGTCGACGGGCAGATCCGGGCTGAACGGAACGGCGCCGGCCAGGGCGGCATCGAAGCTCTCCCAGCTCTCGGCGGTGTAGTAGGCGTTGTTGGGCCGGACCAGACCCGGCGGGGCGGGCACCCGGGTGAGGTCCCCGCTGCCGGCGAGCATCATCACCGTTCCGCAGGTCCCGACGAGCGCCCGGCAGACGGCGTCAGCACCGCCGTCGACATGGCCGAACGACCGCAACGAGGCGTGCACGATGACCGAGGACGACTCGTTCAGTCCAAGATTTCGTAGCCCTTCGGCGACGTCTCGTTCGGTGACTGCCCGGCCGGTGTCCATGGCACCGGATTCGATCACCGACGGGTTCCACGGTCCAGCGAATTCGAGGCTCCGCTGACCTGTCCAGTTCTGGTCCGGCCGGCGGCTGTCCGATCCCTGCAGGTGTCTTACCTGCCTTCGTTCCGGCCCGTAGGTTTGTCACGCCTCAGCGCGCCGCATCCGCCGCGGGGCTCTCTTCGTTCATGTCTGGCACGTACCTCGAGAAGGCAGGCCGAGTCTTGTCCACCGCGCTTTCGCGTCGCCGAGTTCGTACTGTCCTCATCGGAGTCGTCGCCCTTCTCGTCGGCCTGGCGCCCGCCGCTGTCGCCTCCGCCGAGTCGGCCGGTACGACAACTGCCGACGGCCCGACCGCCGTGGCGCGGGCACGCGTCGCGGCCGACGTGCTGATGGCGTCCTACGACCCGGAGAAGGCGTGGTTCCCCTCCAGTTGGTGGAACTCCGCGGTCGCCCTGCAAACCATCGGCGACTACATGCAGCGGACGGGCGACCGGCGCTACCTGCCCCAGTTGAACAACACGTTCGTGAAGGACCAGGGCACGTTCCCGGCCGGTGAGTTGTCCGGCGACGAGCTGTGGGGCAACTTCACCAGCCGCGCGATCGACGACTCCGAATGGTGGGGCCTGACCTGGATCCAGGCGTACGACGTCACCGGCGACGCCCGATACCTCCGGATGGCGGTCAAGATCGCCGAGTTCACCAACGGGTACTGGGACAACACCTGTGGCGGCGGCGTCTGGTGGAACGCGGAGAGGACCTACAAGAACGCGGTGACCAACGGCCTGTACATCCGGCTGACCGCCGAACTGCACAACCGCATGCCGGGCGACCGGCGGTGGCTGGCCCGGTCGCAGGCCGCGTGGGACTGGTTCGCCGGCAGCGGCATGATCAACTCGTCGGGTCTGGTCGAGGACGGCCTGAACGACGACTGCAAGAGCAACGGGCAGACCGTGTGGAGCTACAACCAGGGGCTGGCCATCGGCGGGGCTCTCGAACTGTGGCGGGCGACCGGTGACCAGAAGTTGCTGAGTACGGCACGCCGGCTCGCCGACGCGGCGATCGACGGAGGCCTCACCACCGACGGCGTACTCACCGAGGCCTGCGACACCCTCGACCGGACCTGCGACGACAACGCCAAGCAGTTCAAGGGAATCTTCCTGCGCTACCTGATGGACCTGGCCGACACCACGCATGCCGACAAGTACAAGGAGTTCGTGACCAGGCAGGCGGAGACGATCTGGGCGCAGGACCGCGACGCCGCCGATCGGCTCGGTACGCGCTGGGCCGGCGGCACCAGCACCGAGCATCCGAACGTGTTCGACTGGCGTACGCAGGCCAGCGCCCTGAGCGCACTGGTCGCCGCGGTGCCCGTACCGGCGCCGAAGCGGTCGCTGGCCGCGACCACCTCACCTGCTCAGCCGGTCGTGATGCCGGCCGCCAACGGTTCCACGAAGATCACTGTCAAGATCGGGTTGTCAGTCACCGGGCCGGCCTCGCAACCCGTGACTGCCCGGGTGAAGGTCACGGCACCGGACGGCTGGACCGTCTCCCCCACCACCGGGACGATCGTCCTCAACCCCCGTGGCAGTGCGCACCCGGTCTACGGCACCTTCCCGGTACAGGTCACCGTCCCGGCGGCCGCCGAGGACGGCCACCACGACGTGTCCGCGACGGTCACCGACGACTCGGGACTGTCGTTCGCTACGCGGTCGGAGGTGACGGTCGCGCACGAGATCGACTTCGACACCGGCACGGCCGCGGAGATGCCGTGGCTGTGGGACGCCGACGGCTCACAGAGCAACGGCATCCAGAACCGCTTCGCCGACGGCAACCACTACTTCGTCTACAGGTTCCCGTTCCCGGCCGACACCGCGAAGGCCGCGGCCACGCTCACGATCGACAACGAGTACGTCGTCGAGGCCAGCGCGGACGGCGAGCACTGGACCACCGTCTCGAAGGAGGCCCGGCGCATCACCGACGGCTCCAACAAGGCCGACCAGGTGATCGACCTGACCGCGTACCTCGGTCCTGACAAGGCGACCTACCTGCGGGTCTCCGACTCGTTCCCCGAGGACGGCTGGGGAGGCCGCGTCTACCACGTCACCGCCACTACCACCGCCGGCTAGGGCGTGTCTCCCGAATGTCGGCCTTCCGGGCTGCGATGGTTGACCGATGTCGCGTTCAGCCGTGCTGTCCGATGCCCAGTGGGAGCTGATCGAGCCCTTGATGCCGTCCTCGGACGGCAAGCGGGGCAACAGGTTTCGGGACCACCGCAGGATCGTCGAGGGTGTCGTGTACCGGTTCCGGACCGGCATCGCCTGGCGTGACCTGCCGGAGCGGTTCGGGCCGTGGCAGACGGTCTGGAAGCGGCATCGCCGGTTCTGCGGCGACGGCACTTGGGACCGGATCCACACCGCGCTGCTCGCGCACGCCGACGCGGCCGGTGACATCGACTGGTCGGTCAGCGTGGACTCGACGATCAACCGCGCGCACCAGCACGGCACCAACCTGACCAGGCCCGCCACTGGCACAGGGGGAACTGTCGAATCACACGAATCTGCGGATCGAGCCGGCTGACCACGCCATCGGCCGCTCCCGCGGAGGCCTGAGCACGAAGATTCACCACTTGTGCGACGGCAAGGGCCGCCCGCTCGTGCTGCTGCTCGGGCCCGGCCAGGCCAACGACTCGCCGATGTTCGCGAACCTGCTCAAGGCGATTCGCGTACCCAGGCAGGGTCGAGGGCGCCCGCGGACCCGACCCGACGCGGTCCTGGCGGACAAGGCGTACTCCTCCCGCGGCAACCGGGCGCTGCTGCGCTCCCGTGGCATCACCGCGGTGATCGCCGAACCGTCCGACCAGACAGGAAACCGCAAACGCAAGGGCTCCAAGGGTGGCCGACCACCGACGTTCGACGCCGAGGCGTACAAGGGGCGCAACGTCATCGAGCGTTCTTTCAACGTCCTGAAGCAGTGGCGAGGCTTGGCCACCAGGTACGACAAGCTCGCCCTGACCTACCGCGGCGGCGTCGTACTCGGCGCGATCATCACCTGGCTACGCGAACTGGGAGACACGCCCTAGTTGCGAGCCGCTCCACGTTCCACCTGGCCTGCATCGCGAACCACGGGTCGGCGCGCCGGTTGGGCTTGATGGCCCACCAGAGCATCGACGACCACGCGAGCAGGATCGTCTCCAGCCGGTCCAGCGCCGACGGGTCACCGATCGGAAGGCCCAGCGACCGTCGCGCCTCGGCAAGGAGCGGGACCAGCCGAGGAGTCCCCTCCTTGCCCGAGAGCATCTGAGCGTAGGCGGCATCCCATGCCCAGTTGGAGGTCCGGGGAGTCGGGTCGATAAGCAGGACCGGGCCTCCCGGAACCTCCGAGAGCGCGTTGCCGAAATACACGTCGCCGTGACACCGAACGCGAGCAGAATGCTCGTCCACCCAGCTGAGGTCCTGATGCAGCCTGGCCAGGACTTCCGCGGCCGGGCCCGGACAGCCGGCCCTGATCGCTTCCGGCATGCACCATTCGAAGAAGGCGGCATCGATCGGGGCGTACGTCGGCTCGTCGATGTCGGATGCCACCTGCTGGAAGCGCGCCGCCGCGAGCATCAGTTTGCGCCAGTCGGCGTGGGAGCCGGCGTCGAGGTGGTGGGGCACCCTCCGCAGGACGAGCCAACCCACGTCCGCGTCGCCCAGACGCCGGCCACTGGCGTACACCTGAGGTACCAGGCCGGGCGCGCGTTGCGAGACCTCGAGCATCCAGTCGAGCTCGATCGCGGTGGCGTTCAGCTTCAGCACGACGGGCTCGCCCGTGGGTCCCCAGGCCGCCCGGAAGATCATGCCGATCTCGTTGGTGGTCCGAGGCTGGTACTCGATCTCCGTCAGTGCGGCGAGCGAGGGTTCGCGGCCGAGTTGTTCGTACAGAAACTCGGTGACCTCGGGTGTGTCCACCAAGGCTTCGCCGTTCCACAGATCCACGACACACTCCCGTTCCGGCGGCACGACCTGTAGAACCCAGGATGACAGCACGAAGGAGGTGGTCTTTCTGGATCTTCGGCGACGGTTCAGCCGACTGCGGGTGGCCGCTCGGCCCGACCGGCGGGAAGCTGGATCCCCGCGCCATTCCGTCAGCGTCGCGGCCGCCGTCCTCGACGGACACGGCCGCGTGCTGGCGATCCGGCGACGCGACAACGGTCACTGGGAACCGCCCGGCGGGGTCGTCGAACTCGGCGAGGCCATCCACGACGGCCTACGCCGGGAGGTCGAGGAGGAGACGGGTCTGCGCGTCGAACCCGACGTTCTCACCGGCGTCTACAAGAACATGCTTCGCGGCGTGGTCGCCCTCGTGTTCCGCTGTCACGTCGTCGGCGGGACCGAGCGGACCAGCGACGAGACCGACCGGGTTGCCTGGCTCACCCCGGACCAGATCCGCGACCGCATGAGCGAGGCGTACGCCATCCGCCTCCTCGACGCCCTCCCCACCGGCGAACCACGGCCGGCCGTCCGCACCCACGACGGCGAACACCTCATCCTCTGAACCTATGGCCGGCCCGCGCGATCCCAGGCTTCGTGGGAGGCGCGAACCCGTTGCCACAACTTGGAAAGTAGGTCAGCCCCGACCGCATCGACGCGAAGGCCGAACTCGTTGCACAGCAGCCCGAACCACTCGTCCTCCGCAGAGACATCCCGGTCCGTTCGCCCGTCGGCGTCGACCCGGGTGAGGACGCAGCCGCGCAGGACGAGAGTGTGGTCTGCTCGCCGCGCCTGGACGACGAACTTCCGTACGAACGAGGAGTCAGGCGCAGTCGACATCCACTCGTGCATCGGCCGGAACTCCCCCAGAGGCACAGGCCGAACATCGAGGTCGAATCCGGCGATCGACGAGCGCCGGTCGTGATGGAACCGCCAAGTGGGACCGCCGAGATGTTCGAGGCGGTAGGCGAACGGCGGTTGGTCGACCATGCCGGCGGCCAGTGGCGCGGGGTCGTGGAAGCCGTCGCCCAGGCCGACGTCCGCGAGCCACAGTCCCTGTGGGAACCGAACGAGTACGACGAGATGACTCCCCCACGGACGGCGGCCCACTGACGTTCGAATCGTCGCTCGTACCGGCGCGGCGTCGTAGCCGAGGCTGGAGAGAAGGGCACCGAAGGAACCGTTGAGGTGATAGCAGTAGCCGCCGCGCCCGGTGAGGATTCTCTGTACCGACTCGGCGGGATCGATCGATGTCGGCCACCCGAGTTGGATCTCGATGTTCTCGTACGGCACGTGATTCAGGTGGGCACGGTGGAGGAGCCTGAGGCCGTCCGGCGAGGGCGTGGACGGTGGCGGGATCTGGAGATGACGGAGATACCGATCGACCAGATCTTCATCCAGGCTCGGGAACCTCACGCGTCGACCGGAATCACCGGGACCACCATCGGCATCATGTGCTCACCGTAAGCCCGCTTGGGCATTCATGGCCGGGACGCAGATCGACTGTGACCGTCGAGTGGTCGGGCGGGCTCGTCAGGCGGGTTCGAGTTGCTCCGCCTCTTGTGCGACCTCGCGCCGGGCGAGCATCGCCAGGCGGGCAATGCCGTACAGGCTCAGCAGGCCGACTCCGAGGGCGAGCGAGGCGAGTACGTCGGTGGGCCAGTGCACGCCGAGGTAGATCCTGCTGGCGGCCACGAGCAGCACCACGCCGGCGGCGGCGGAGGCGACCACCGGGCGAGTACGCGCCGAGACGCCACTCAGTGCCAGGATGGCGACGATCCCCCATGCCACGGTCGCCTGGATCGTGTGGCCGGAGGGATAGGACCAGCCACCCGCGCCGGACAGCCAGTCCGCCGACGGTGGGCGGGCTCTGTGCACCCACTCCCGGACCACCGCATGGACCAACAGGGCGGATCCGTAGGACGCGACGATCGCGACCACCGGGCCCCACGATCGGCGCTGCCGGACCAGCACGATGGCCGCGATCGCCAAGCCAGGTAGCAGAAAGGTGTTCGATCCGAGCCAGGTCACGACCCGCAGGACGTCGTTCAGCCAGGCCACGCGGTGGTGGAGCACCCAGGTGTGGACGGTCGGGTCGATCGTCGCGAACTCCTCGTGAGCGAGCACGTCCTGGGTGATGCCGAGGAAAGCCCACGTCGACCCGACGGCCACCACCACGGAGACGGTCAGCGCGAGGCCCGTCGTCGCACTCGCGTCGAGCCGGGCGACGACCCAGTCCACCTGTCCGGGGAACCGGCTCATCACCCAGGTCGCGGGCCGACTCTCGCGGATCCGCTCCCCCTGCCGACGCCACCAGCCGCCGGACGCCCGGCGGAGCAGATACCCGGCCACCGCCAGCACGATGACGACGGCCAGGACACCCAGCCCGATGCGGGACGCCAGGTGTTCCACGTGCCGCCAACTGCTTCCACCCAGGTAGCCCAGCAGCACACACATGGCGCCCCAGGCGACACCACCGGCGATGTTGAACGCGGCGAACTTCGGGTAGCGCATGCGCGCCATGCCCGACAGGCCGGGGATCATCACCCGCAACGCGGCGGTGAAGCGGCCGAGAAACACCGCCTTCCCTCCGCGCTCGGCAAGGTAGCGCTCCGCGCGATCGAAGTGTTTGTGGTTGACCAGCTTGCCCAGCGTGCCCTCGAGCAGCCGCCGGCCGTACCTGCGACCGACCAGGTAACCGACGGAGTCCCCGACCACCGCACCACCGATCCCCGCGATCAGGACCGCGGCCAGGCCGACCCGGCCCTCGTACGCCAGCACTCCGCCCAGGATCAGCGCGATCTCGCCGGGAAAGACGAACCCCACGAACGCCGACGACTCCAGCGCGGGAAGCGCGAACACCACCACCAGCGCCACCCAGGCCGGCAGCGCCAGGATGTACGACGCAACCGTGTTGATCACGTGGCCACGCGATCCCCGGGCGCGTCGACCGTTTCGGGCGGAGGTACGACGGACAGCAGCGGACGCAACGGCGTACGGGCCAATGTGTCCACCAGCCATACCAGCGGACGGCGGCACAGGGCGAAGCCGATCACCGACACCGCCGCTCCCACCAACAGCCCGGCCAGTACGTCACCGGGGAAGTGTGCGCCGACATACACCCGCGCAAACGCCATCACCAGCGCGGCGAGGAGTCCGACCAGGCCGAGGCGGCGGCTGACCAGGAACAGGCCGGCCGCCACCGCTCCCGCCATCGTCGCGTGGTCGCTGGGGAACGAGGCGTCGGTACTGCGGGACACCAGGACCAGCACGTGCGGCAGCGCGGTGTAGGGGCGTGCTTCGTGTACGCCGTGCACGATCGGCTGGTTCAGCCCGACGGCGACGAGCATTCCCACCGGCGCCCACAGTGCCGCGGCGACTCTGGCCAGGTCGCTGGTCCCGCGGGCCGTCCACCATCCCCACAGCAGCAGGAGGGCGAACAACACAACGCCGAACTTCGCGTACGCGGTGATCGGCGCGTGCAGCCACCCGGTCGCCCGGGAAAAGGCGTTGACCGCCCGGAACCACGCCGGATCCTCCGGCAGCTGCCCGGCCGCGGAGGCAAGCATCACTGTGCCCATGAGGCCGTTCTCCTATCGGTAGTGCGGCCGCAGCCTCGAGATCACCTGGCGTCACCTACAGTCTTTGTAGGTGGAGGGTACTACTACAAGTTTTGTAGTCTCAGGAGGACGCGTGACTTTGCCTCGACGCGGGCACGGTGATCTTGAACAGGAGATCCTCACCGCCCTCGACCCGTCGGACGGTCCGATGACCGCGGGCCAGGTCCGCGAGCGGCTCGGCGACGCACTGGCGTACAACACGATCACCACGGTGCTCGGCCGGCTCCACCGCAAGGGACGGGTCACCCGCTCCCCGGTCGGGCGCGGATACCGCTACGAGATCGTGCGCGACCCTGCCCAGGTGACGGCGTTCCAGATGAGACGCCTGCTGGATGGCGACACCGACCGCGGCGCGGTCCTCACCAGGTTCGTCGGCAGCCTCTCCCCGGAGGACGAGGACCTGCTGACCCGGCTACTCCGCTCGACCGACCAGGAGTGATCCGATGATCGGATCCGTGGTTGTGGTCCTGGCCTGCGCCGGCGCGTACGGCTGGGTCGCGCCCGCGCTGGCTCGGAGCCTTCCCCCGGCCCTGGCGACCAGGCTGCTCGTCCCCGCCGGACTGGCGGTCAGCGCGGCGGCGTGGTTCGTGCTGGCGGTCACGGCGTTCACCTGGATCGGGCAGGACGCGGAGATCGCCGAACTCGGCCCCTGGTCACCACAGCGGCTACGTGCACTGGCACCGATCGCGCCCGCGATCGCCGAGATCGCCCTGGGTGTACTCGCCGTGGTGTGTGTACGGACGATGCTGCGGCTGGCCGCACGGACCCGCGCGTTGCTGCGGATCCACCGCGCCTGCGGACGGCTCGGCGAGCCCGGCGCGGTGGTGGTGGTCGACAGCGATGTCCCCGACGCGTTCGCCACACCGGAGGCCACCGGCCGGATCATCGTCACCCGGGGCATGCTGGCGCCCCTGACCGACGACGAGAAGGCAGCCCTGCTCGCGCACGAGCGGTCCCACGTCCGGCACCGGCACAGTTGGTGGATCCTCGCGGCGGACGTCGCGGCGGCGTCGAACCCGTTCCTCTCACGTATGTCCCAGGCCGTACGCCATGCGGTGGAACGCTGGGCCGACGAGGACGCCGCCGCGGACGTGGCGAACCGCCGCCTCGTGGCCCGGGCCCTGGCACGCGCCGCCCTCACCCGCCAGGCTCACACCCGGGCTGTGTCCACCCTGTCCGCTCTGCCCGCGCGGGCCGACGGCGCCGCGACCGCCGCGGTCGGAGGTGACGTACCGACGAGGGTTCAGGCCCTCATCGACCCGCCCACTCGGCACGTCCGCGCCGGGATCGCCGCCGTCGTCGCGCTCCTGGTCGTGGTGACCGTGGGCGGAGCAACCGTCGAACGCCAGGGCGAGCACCTCTTCGAACAGGCCACCACGACGTCGGCACCGCACCACTGACGTACGCCGTGCCTACCGAACTCTTCCCACGTATCCCCGCTTTTGTGTCGCACCAGGGCCGGCGTTGTGGTGGGCTCCGGGTATGAACAACCTGCTGATACGCATCGTGGATCCGGCGTTCGGACATCCACGGGGACTCCTCGGCCGGCTCGGCGGCCGGCTCATGGCGCGTGGCAACGCCGAACAGGAGAGGTGGGCGGTCGGTACCGGTGAGCTGAAGCCGGGCGAACAGGTGCTGGTGGTCGGCCACGGCCCGGGCGTGGGGCTGGCGCTCGCCGCGCATGCGGTGGGGCCCACCGGACACGTGGTGGGCGTCGACCCGTCCGAGACGATGCGCCGGATGGCGGCCGAACGCTGCGCGGCCGAGATCCGGAACGGCACCGTCGAGCTTCGCAGCGGGACCGCCGAGGTCACCGGCGCCGAGGCGGCAAGCCTCGATGTCGCCATCTCGGTGAACAACGTGATGCTCTGGCGGCTGCCGGACGGATTCGCCGAGCTCGCGCGGGTGCTGCGGCCTGGTGGTCGACTCGTCCTCACAGTCCATCGGCACGTCCTCGGCCGACCGCCGGAGGAGTTACGGCGGGCGGCAGAGGAGGCGGGCTTCGAGGACGTCGTACTCAACCTGCGCCCTCGCCGCAGGAACAGCCCCGCCGTCGAGCTCACCGGGCGGAAGGCCCCCGACGCCGCCTGAAGTGTCGGGTCTTCGCCGCCTGGGTAACCAGATGCACCGTGAGCCTGTCACGGAGCGGCGTTCGGCGCCCGTACCAGAAACTGACCCTGATGGCCGTCGCCACAGCGATCGGCGCGCTCCTCACAGGGTGCGGGCCCAGCGACCCGGGCACCACGCAGGAGCCCGGTGCCGCGTCCCCCACCGCGTCCGCGCCGGCCGGAAAGCACAACGCGCAGGACGTGGCGTTCGCGCAGGGAATGATCCCTCACCACGAGCAGGCGGTGGTGATGAGCGAGCTGGCCGCGACTCGTGCGTCCAGTCCACAGGTGAAGGCACTGGCCAAGCGGATCGAGAAGGCCCAGGAGCCCGAGATCGCGGAGATGACCGCCTGGTTGAAGGCCTGGGGCGAACCCGTACCCAGCCTGGGGCACGACATGGCGCCCCACATGGAGGAACCCGGCGAACACTCTCCGGGTCACGGCATGACGCCCGGCCACACCATGCCGGGCCCGCACATGACGAGCCACGGCATGACTCCCGGTCCTCACATGCCCGGCATGATGGACAACGAGGACATGGACGGGATGCGCCACGCTTCGGGGGCGGGGTTCGACCGGATGTTCCTGCAGATGATGATCCGCCACCATGCCGGCGCGATCGAGATGGCCAAGGTCGAAACAAAGAAGGGCATCTATCCACCGGCCAAGAGCCTGGCTGCCCACATCGCCACCAGCCAGGCCGCCGAGATCACCCAGATGCGCGCACTCCTGAAGAGCCTCTGACCCGGCAGCGTCTGGCAGCATGTCGCCGGTGACGGACGTTCGGTGTGGAAGCGCGGACCCGGAGCTCGCCGGTTTCCTCGCGGACCGGATCAACAGCTTCAACGTCGCGAAGACGGGGATCGTCTTCGGCGGGTCGGTGACAGCTGCCGTACGCGACGACGCCGGTGAGGTCATGGCCGGCGTGGCCGGCTGGGTCTGGGGCGGCACGTGCTGGATCGAGTCCCTGTGGGTACGGGAGGACCGGCGCGGATCCGGCCTCGGTTCCCGACTGCTCCAGGTGGTCACCGAGGAAGCCCGCACGCGCTCCTGCACCCAGATCGTTCTCCACACGCACTCGTTCCAGGCACCGGGCTTCTACCGGCGACATGGCTTCGAGGTGGTGGGGCGGGCCGACGGCTATCCGGCCGGGCACGCGTTTCTCCTCATGCGTAAGGACATCGCGGGCTGACGAGACACCCGCGACGGGCGCTGTGTGGGCAGGGTCCCAGGCAGGTGAGTTACCGTGAAGCGCCAAAGGCCACGAGCAGGGAGAACGCGATGATCGGCAGGTCGGGGTCCGCCGCGGTGCGGTTGCTCCTCCTTGGCCTGCTCACGCTCGGAGTTGTGGGGATGCACACGCTCGGGCACCCCTCCTCCCACGACGCGCCGGCGATGAGCACCTCAGCCGGGGCGCCTCACTCCCCTCACTCCAGCCAGCCCTCCGAGCACGTCGACCTGGCGACGGCTGACACGGCGGGCATGGGCATGGGTGGCGACGCCCCCTCGATCATTCCGGGCATGCACCTCGCGGTGTCGTCCCACCAACCTGGCGGGCCCGGCATGGGGCTGGATCCGCTGTCGGTCTGCCTGGGCGTACTCACGATGCTCGGCCTGATGATCGCCGGCCGGCTGGTACGGCTCCTCCGGGACGATGGCACCGCGGTGCGACGCCATCTCGGCACGGGCGTCGGCGGGTCCGGCACCCGCGGACCACCTGACCTGCCTGCTGTCGGTCTTCACCTCGCCGATCTGTCGGTGCAGCGGATCTAGGAACGCCCACCCGGTCGCGATCTCGTCGCGCCCGGACTTCGGCGTACTCCCACACCGCTGCACTTCGACGATCGTGAGGTAACTCCACCATGCGTCCAGTTGATCGACGTACCCTTCTGCGCACCGCGCTGGCCACTGCCAGCGCGGGCCTGCTCGCCTCCTGCGGCGACGACAACACCTCTGCCGGGTCCATGGACCACAAGTCGATGGGCCACGGCTCCATGGGCGAGGACTCCGCCGCCACTCCCACCGCACACGCCTCCGGACGGCTGCCGGCAGGGTTCGTCGACCCGGACGGGCCGCAGGTCCGGGCGGCCGAAGCGGCCCGCAAGCCGGGCAAGGTCCGCGACGTCCGCCTCACCGCCACCGCCGGCGAGGTCGACCTCGGCGGAAGGACGGTCACCACCTGGACCTACGGCGGCCAACTGCCCGGCACGCCGATCCGGGTCACCGCGGGCGAGGTGGTCCGCGCCCGGCTGACCAACGAGCTCCCCGCCGACACCACCGTGCACTGGCACGGCCTTTCCCTGCGCAACAACGCCGACGGCGTACCCGGCGTCACCCAGAAGGACGTTCCGGCAGGTAAGGACTTCACCTACGAGTTCACCGCGGCGAACCCGGGCACGTACTGGTTCCATCCACACACCGGCCCGCAACTGGACCGCGGCCTGTACGCACCACTGATCGTCGAGGACCCGAACGAGCCGCTCGACTACGACGACGAGTGGATCGTCGTCCTCGACGACTGGCTGGACGGCATCACCGGGACTCCCGAGAAGGTCCTGGCCGAACTCCGCCGCGGCATGGGTGGTGGCATGAGTGGCGACAGCGGCTACATGATGATGGGCGCCACGAGTCCCCTGCTCGGCGGCGACGCGGGCGACGTGCGCTACCCCCACTTCCTTGTCAACGGCAGGTTGCCCACCGCCCCGGCGACCTACCGGGGCAAGCCCGGAACCCGGCTGCGTATCCGGTTGATCAACGCCTCCGGGGACACCGCGTTCAGGGTCGCCCTCGGCGGCCACCGCATGACGGTCACCCACACCGACGGGTACGCCGTGAAACCGGTGCAGACCGACGCCCTCCTGCTGGGCATGGGCGAACGCTACGACGTCGTTGTCACCCTCGACTCCGGCGTCTTCCCGCTGGTCGCGCTGGCCGAGGGCAAGAAGGCCACCGCGCTCGCGGTCGTACGTACAGGCTCGGGGTCTGCCCCAACAGCACGTGTGCGGCCTCGCGAACTCGACGGCCACGTGGTCTCCTACCGCGAGCTGAAGCCCGCCGAGGACGTCCGGCTCGCCGACCGCGCCCCCGACCGTACGCGGACGCTGAAGCTGACCGGCTCGATGATGAAGTACGACTGGGCCTTCGACAACAAGCCCTACAACCTGTCCCACGTCACACCGGTGCGGGCCGGTGAACGCGTACGGCTCAACTTCGTCAACACCACCACCATGTGGCACCCGATCCACCTGCACGGCCACACGTTCGCCCTGGGCAACGGCCTGCGCAAGGACACCGCGATCGTGCTGCCCCGCAGGACACTCACGGTCGACTTCGACGCCGACAACCCGGGCATCTGGATGCTGCACTGCCACAACGTCTACCACGCCGAAGCAGGCATGATGACCCTCCTCGGATACCGAACGTAGGATCCCGCCGGGCCTGGTGCACATGTTTCGCGGTTGCGCCGGCATCGCTGTTCACGGGGTGCTGCAATCGGGTTCGGGTGTGATCCTTGTGTCGTGACCTCGTCCCACTCTGACAGTCAGAAGCATGCACATGGGCACGGACATGGACACGGGCACGGCCACGCGCACGGGTCCCGATCGTGGCTCGCCAGGCTCCGGCACGTCGTCGCCCCGCACGGTCATGACAGTGCCGACGTGATCGACGGGGCGCTGGAGGCCAGTAAGCGAGGCATGCGTGCTTTGTGGATCTCCTTCGCCGCCCTGACGGTCACCGCGCTCGCCCAGGCTGTCCTGGTCGGCGTGACCGGTTCGGTGGCTTTGCTGGGCGACACCCTGCACAACTTCGCGGACGCACTGACCGCGGTCCCTCTCGCGATCGCGTTCGTGCTGGGCCGCCGTGCCGCGAGCAGACGGTTCACCTACGGACTCGGCCGCACCGAGGACCTGGCCGGGCTGGTCGTGGTCCTGGTCATCGCCGCCTCCGCCGGTCTCGCCGCGTGGGAGGCCGTCGACCGACTCGCCCATCCTCGGCCCGTCACCAACCTGGGCTGGCTCGCCGTGGCCGGGGTGGTCGGCTTCGCCGGCAACGAACTCGTCGCCCGCTACCGCATCAAGGTGGGCAGGCAGATCGGGTCGGCTGCCCTGGTCGCCGACGGGCTGCACGCCCGCACCGACGGCTTCACCAGCCTCGCCGTTCTGCTGTCCGCCGGAGGCATCGCGGCCGGCTGGTCGTGGGCCGACCCGGTGGTCGGCCTGGCGATCACCCTGGCCATCGTGAGCGTGCTGTGGGGTGCCGCCCGCGAGGTCTTCGGCCGGCTGCTGGACGGGGTCGACCCGGAGCTGGTGCACCTCACCGAACAGGTGGCCGCCGAGACTCCTGGTGTCGGGGCTGTGCAGACCGTACGTCTGCGCTGGGTCGGCCATGCCCTCCATGCGGAGCTCGACATCGCCGTCGATGCACAGTTGAACGTCGTCGAGGCCCACGACATCGCCCACGAAACCGAACACCGTCTGCTGCACGCGGTGCCACGCCTTTCCCACGCCAACATCCACACCAATCCCCTCGGCCCGCAGGGTCAGCTCGCGCATCGCCGCACCTCGCACCACCACGAATGACCCGCCTCCGGGTGAACACGAGGCCGCTCACTCCTCTTCGGTACGGGACCGGGCCGGTGACCGTGGTTCGGTCACCGGCCCTCGAACCGTGGAGCTTCTTCGTCAGGCGGCGACCTTCTCCGCCGGGTCGGCGTCCGTCGCGGCGACGGCGCGCCTGCCCCGGACGGTGACGACGGCGAGTCCGGCCCCGAGGAGGGCCAGCACTGCCGCACCCACGAAGGCGGCCGAGAACCCGTCGGTGAGTGCCGTGACGTCGCCGATCCGGCCGGCTCCGTTGGCCGCGGCGATCGCGGTGACGACGGCGAGGCCGAGCGCGGAGCCCACCTGGTAACTGACGTTGACGATTCCCGACGCCAGACCGCCGTCCTCGGGCGGTGCGGCCGAGATCGCCGTGCCCAGCGACGGGATGAACGCGAGACTCATGCCGAGCGCGGCCAGCAGGCTGGCGGGAAGGACGTCCACCCAGAAGCTACCGTCGGGACGTACGAACGACAGCCAGCCCATCGCGACGGCGAGCAGCGCGAGGCCGGTCACGATTATCGTGCGTACGCCGAAGCGGGCCATCGCCCTGGGCGCGAGCACGATCATCCCGAGCATGATGAGTCCGGTCATCGGCAGCAGGGCCGCACCAGCCGGGAACTCGCTGTAGCCCAGAACCTGTTGCAGGTAAAGGTTGAGGAAGAACCACATCGGAATCCACGCGGCACCCAGCAGCAGCTGTGCGAGGTTCGCCCCTGCCAGGTCGGGCCGCCGGAAGATGGTCAGCCGCATGAGCGGCTCACGCCGGTTGGCCTGCACCACGACGAAGGTCACGAGCAGCAGCAGCGCCGCACCGAGCAGGCCCAGGGTCGAGCCGGAGAACCAGCCCACCTCCGGCGCGCGCACGATGCCGTAGACCGCGAGAGCCAGGCCGGCGGTGACCGTGACCGCGCCCACCACGTCGACGGATCCGCCGCGTCCTCCCCCGGCGGGCATCAGCGCCCGGCTGCCGAACAACGCGAGGAGCGCCACCGGCACGTTCACGAAGAAGACCCACGGCCACGACGCGTACTGCGTGAGCACCCCGCCGAGAAACACTCCCGCCGTCCCACCGGCCGGCGCGGCGGCCCCGTAGAGTGCCAGCGCCCTGGTGAGCTCCTTCGGGTCGGACCCGAACAGCATGAACAACAACGTCAGCGCGGACGGCGCGATCAGCGCGGAGCCGGCACCCTGGACGGCTCGTGCGGCGAGCTCGACACCGGGGCTGGTGGCCAGGCCGGCCGCCAGCGACCCGGCGAGCAGGGTCACCCAGCCGGCTCCGAAGACTCGGCGCGCACCGTACAGGTCCGACAACCGGCCACCCAGGAGCAACAACCCTCCGAACGCCACGACGTAGGCGTTGAAGACCCAGGACAGGTTCTCCTGGGTGAAGCCCAGATCGGTCTGGATCCTCGGCAGCGCGACCCCGATGATCGACGTGTCCATGATCACCATGAACTGCGCCAGGGCGATCAGCCCCAGCGCAAGCCCGCGCCGCCGCGCGGGTCTGTGGACGGCACCCATCAGTTCTCTTCTCCTCGACTCGACTACGACCAGATGACCATACCCTACGGGGGTACCCTATCCGGGACCGTCGAGCTCACTTCCACCCACCGGAGTGCTGTTCGGCGAGGGTGGGAGGTCCACCGAGCGAGGCGCGCCGGTCGGTAGCATCGGCGCGTGAATTCCGACCAGGTGCGGGAACTCGCAGCGAGCTTTCCTGGCGCCGAGGAGTACGACCACGGCGGCCGGCCGTCGTTCCGCGTCCACGGCCGGCCGCGCTTCGCCAGCGGACTGGACGAGAACGGCATCAGCCTGATGCCCGGCGAGGACGCGATCCGGGAGGCCGTCGCCGAATGGCCGGAGATCTGCACCGAGGACTGGCACGGCAGACGGCTCGTATCCGTACGCGTCGCCTATCCGAGGCTGCCGGACGCGGTGGTCGTGGAGCTGGTGACAGAGGCCTGGGCCCACCGGGCACCCGCGCGCCTGGTCCGGGCCTACAAGGCCAGGCCGGCGCACGAGGCATAGGCGGCGTAGGCGGCATAGGAGCCGCGAACTGGCTCACCAGTCACGGATCTCGGTGATGCGAGGCCTGCGAGGCCCCAAGGTGTCAAGCCACGGTTGTCAGGCGCCGGTCGGACGGGCTCAGGCGAGACCCGCTCGCCAGGGATGGTCCGGAGCGGTGAGCGCCAGCGCGTCGTCCAGCCACCGACGTGCGTCGGGGCTCAGCAGTGGCAGGACGGCGGCACGGTCGGCCTCGTCCTTCGGCCGCGCACCCCTGGCCTTGTAGAACAACTGCACCTCCGGCAGGAGGAACGGCGTACCGTCCGCTGAGCGAAGCCCCAGCGTGGAGATCGGACGACGGATCCGGGGATCGCGGCGAGACACCCACTCCTCGCCTTCGGCCACGTCCAGCATCACCTGGACGCGCCACGGACCGTCCGGGTGTTCGCGGCACCAGATGTCGTGCACCGACTCGGGCAGCGTCTCCCCCGCGGGCCACGGCCGGAGAGTGCCGGGAGGATCGGCCGCGTGGATGTCCCACCCCCGCAACACCTCGTGGACCACTCCCTGGTCACGGCGCAGGAGGAGTACGTCGATGTCGTCATGGGAGCGGAACGGCTGCCCGAGGTACAACTCGATCGCGTACCCGCCCGCGATCCACCACGGCGTCGTCACCTGGCCGAAGAGTCCGGCGACTTCCTCGACCGACATCGGCTCCCACCGCCCAAGGTCCGCACCCATGCGGGCAAGCCTCGCACTCGGACGGCTCGTTCGTCACGACGATTTGCGGCGCCCGGCCGAGATCCGGGTCCCCAGTACGTGCGCGATCACGTCGTCGACCATCCCGTCCGGGATGGGCCGGTGGGCGACGAACCGGCGGTAGAAGAACGGGCTGGTGAGCAGGTCGGTGACCAGCTCCGCGTCGAGGTGGTCGGGTAGCTGGCCGCGCTCGCGGGCGCGGTCGAGTACGACGAGGACCGGCTCGCGGCGGCGTTCGGTGAGATCGGCGTGCAGTGCGGCCAGCGCCGGGTCACGCTCGGCGGCGTCGACGAACGCGGCGAGCAGGCGCGGGAACGGCGTCTCCTCCAGCAACCTGACGAACGCGGTGAGCAGGTGCGCGAGATCGGTCTCGACCTGACCGGTGTCGGGTACGGGGAACGGCTGGAACGTCGCGTCCATGGCGTCGATCAGGAGTGCGCCGGCGCTGTCCCAGTGGCGGTAGAGCGTGGCCTTGCCGGCGTTCGCGCGCCGGGCCACCGCCTCCATGGTGAAGCCGGGCAGGCCGTGCTCGTCGAGAACCTCCAAAGCGGCGCGCAGCACCCGCTGCCGGGCACCGGCACCTCGCGAGATCGGCTCACCCTGCTTGGCCGAAGCGGGCTTGGCCGAAGAGGGCTTGGTCGACTTGGCCGAAGGCATTGCCCCACCTCCATCGGACGCGTAGCGTTCCATGCTATAGGAACGGCACCGTATCGATAGGATCCGGCCGATTCCGGCGGGAGGTTTCTCGATGAGCCGAACGACTACCGCGTTCCGGCCTACGGCTCCAGCGCCTTCGACGCGATCCCGTTGGCGCGCGGGCCTCTACTGGAGCGCCACCACACTCGTCGTCGCCGAATGCGCGATCGGCGGCGCGATGGACCTGTTGCGGATGCCGCCCTTCTACCCGGTGATGATCGCGCTCGGATACCCGGGCTACCTCGCCACCATCATGGGTACGGCGAAGATCGCCGCCGCCGTGGTGGTGGTGGCGCCTCGCCTGCCCCGGCTGAAGGAGTGGGCGTACGCCGGAGTCATGATCAACCTGGTCGGCGCGATCGCGTCGACCATCGCCGTGCACCAGCCGGCAAGCGGACTGGTCGTGCCGACCGCGTACACCGGCCTGACCCTGCTGTCGTGGGCACTGCGCCCGTCCACTCGCCGCCTCTGAACGCGCCGAGCACTTCGAAGAACCTCGCCTAGCATGGGCAACGTGCCACGCGCGGGAGTGATCATGGTCGAGAACGGATGCGTCGCGGCGATCGAGCGGGTCCGATCGGGCAGGCGCTATCACGTGCTGCCCGGAGGCCAGCTCGAACCCGGCGAGGACTACCCGCACGCGGCGGTACGCGAGGCCGCCGAGGAACTCGGTGTCGACGTGCGCATCGACGGGTTGGTCGCCGTCGTGCGTTTCCGTGGCCGCGAGCAACACTACTTTCTTGCCCGGTCGACGGGCGGCACGTTCGGCACCGGCGACGGACCTGAGATGGGGAGCCCGGTCGACTCCGATTCGGGAAGCTACCGAGCGGTGTGGTTACCGACGGACTCACTGCTCACTGCGGACCTGCGGCCACGTCCGCTTGCCGAACGCCTGCAGAAGTGCGCGTCGCGGTCGTCCTTCGAGGCGCTCCTGGCCGGTCCCCTGGTCATCCACGAGCACCCGGCAGACCTGTAGAACTGGCGCATGTCAGAGATCGACGTGCCCGGCTGTCACTTCTGCGACGAGGTGCGAGGGCGGACCACCGAGGCCCCGCGGGCCTTCTGCGACGAGAGCTTCAGCGTGTTCGTGGGCCGGTATCAGCCGACCGGTCCCGGCTACGCGCTCGTCGTACCCTCCTGGCACGTCGAGGATTTGCCCGCACTTCCCGAAGACCTGTGCGGGCCGATGCTGAGAATGGCCCGTCGTACGTCGGTCGCGGTCCAACAGGCCTTCGGCGCGACCGGCACGACGGTCCTTCAGAACAACGGCAAGCCAGGCCAGTCCGTGCCCCATCTGCACTTCCACGTGATCCCTCGCCGACCCGGAGACGGCTATCCGAGAAGAGCAGAAACCCCAGTACACGTTGACGAACTGACCCGGCAGGCGACCATACTCGCCACCGCTCTTGGCAATCCTGCTCCTCGACCGCGCCCTCGAGCCGGGCTCAGTTGATCCGGTCGAGGAAGTCGAGCACGCGACGGGTCAGCAGCTCGGTGGCGGCCTGGTCGTACGACCGCAGCGAGGAGTCGGCGAACAGGTGCTCCTTGCCCGGGTACAGGAACAACTCGGCCTCCTCGACCGAGCCGACCAGCTCCCGCGCAGCGTCGAGGTCACCCTCGTCGGCGAACATCGGGTCGCCCTCCATCCCGTGCACCTGCACGGGAACGCCCGCGGGCCAGGCGCCGAACTCCTCCACCGGCAGGCAGGAGTGGAAGAACAGCGCGCCCTTCGCGCCGGCACGGGTCTGGGCCAGCTGTTGCGCCGGCATCACGCCCATCGAGAAGCCCGCGTAGACGAGGGCGTCGCCGAGCGCCTCGGCCGCGGCGATCCCGCGCTCACCGACGATCCCGAACCCGGTCTTCTTCGCGTAGGCCAGGCCCTCCTCCAAGGTCCCGAACGTGTGCCCCTCGTAGAGGTCCGGCACGTGAACGGTGTGGCTGGCGCCGCGCAGCTCCGCCGCGAAGTCCTGCACTCCCTGGGTCAGCCCCTGCACGTGGTGGAACAGCACGACCTCGGCCATGACGCGACTCACTTTCGGTGCGAATGATCCAAATTTGTCGAACGATCGACGATGCTAGTCTGTTCGGACCATGGCGAGCAATACCCCTGCCCCGGACTACGACCTCGACGACCGGCTCGAGCTCACCACCGCCGAGCAGGTGCGGGCGATCAGCGACCCGTTGCGTACGACCCTCCTCGGACTGCTGCACGAGCGGGCCGCCACCGTCACCGAGCTGGCCGATGCGGTGAAACGCCCGAAGAGCACGGTCGCCCACCACGTCAACCTCCTCACCCGGGCAGGCCTGCTGCGCGTCGTACGCACCCGGCGGGTCAGGGCGATCGAGGAGCGCTACTACGGCCGCACGGCGCGGATGTTCTATGTCGGACTCGGCCGGCAGTCCGGCGCCGGGGACAAGCTCCCGCACGACTTCAACGACTTCGAGGTCGCGGCGAAGGAGTCGGCGGCGGCGTACGAGGACGGCCGGATGAGGGCGTTCATCCGGCACGCGCGGATCCCGGAGAAGCGCGCGAAGGAGTTCTGGCGCCGCGTCGACCAGGTGATCCACGAGTTCGACCAACTGCCCCGCTCCGGCGACACGGTCTACGGGTTCGCGGTCGGGCTCTACCCGATGCCCGACTACCCGACCCTGCCGCCCGCGCCCGGGGAGGACTCCGAGGAGGACTCGGCGTCGGACTCCGCGGAGGACTCGGGCTGAGCGACGTCCGCCGGGATGTCGCCGTCGCCGAGGTGCTTGCCGTACACGACCTGCGGGCCGTCCTTGTGCGGTCCCCCCGGGCCGAGCAGCGTCCAGCCGCAGCGTTCGTACAACCCTCGCGCTCTGCCGTTGGCAGCCTGCACGTGCAGCTGCGCACTCCGGTAGCCGGCGGCCGCGAGCGCTCGCTCCGCGAAGTCCAGCACTGCCCGGCCGTAGCCCAGTCCCCAGTACGGCGGCGCCACCGCGACCAGACTGACGTGCGCCTCGACCTCGGACGGAACGTTGTCGGCCGACCGCGCCGGACTCCCGAAACAGCAGGCCACCGTCTCGGCGCCGCGTTCCCCGACGACCACCACCGTGCGCGGCGCGTCCAGGCGGGCACGGAGCACCTCCACCAGCCGCCGGTCGGCCACGACGGGCTCGACCGCACCGAGCCGGCGCGCCGTCGCCCGCTCGTACACGAGGGTCACCGCCGCCGCCACCCGGCTGTCGGCCACCCGGAAGCCAACCTCTCCGTCCCGCAACGCCATGCCCGAGAGCGTAGGACGAGAGCCTGGACATCGAGCGCGTTCAGCCGGGGTCGGCCTCGAGTGTCCTGGCGTACCAGTGGTCGGCGCCGTCGTGGGAGGCCTTGTAGGACTGGGTTTCCCGGTAACCGTGTGCCTCGTACAACGAGCGCGCCTCGGACAGTTGCTTGTTGGTCTCCAGGACCATCCGGGTGGCGCCGAGCTTCCGGGCCACCTAGTCCCGGATCGCGTCGTCCACCCAGGGCCCGTCCACCGACTCGGGGCTGATCGTCCATGTGGGCATGGCGGTCACGCTACGACAGGGCGCCGACCCTCGGGACTCCTTCGGCGAACCTTGCTAGAAAGAGTCATGTCCACGAAGTCACTGCCCGACGACCCATCCGAAGCTCCCGGCCACACCGACACCGACACCGACTACGGCGGCTGGTTCCAGGACGAACTGATCGTCGAGGTCTACGACCGTCGCCCGCCCTACCCCGAAGAACTGATTCGGCTGCTCGCCGACCTCGCCGGTGACGCGCCCCACCGAACCGTGCTCGACATCGGCTGCGGGACCGGCGAGCTCGCACGAAGGATCGCTCCCCTCGCCGATCGGGTCGACGCCGTGGACCGCTCGGCGGCGATGCTGGCGCGCGGCCGGGAGCTCCCCGGAGGCGACAACCCCAACCTGCGCTGGCGGCAGGGCACCGCGGAGGACGCCGAACTCGATCCGCCGTACGCCCTGATCACCGCGGGCCAAAGCCTGCACTGGATGGACTGGGACATCGCGCTACCGCGGTTCGCCCTGGCGGCGGCACCGAACGCCGTGCTCGCCGTGGTCGAGCGCTCGTGGGACGGACCGCCCGCGATGAGCTCACAGCTGGGCGAGATCTTCTCCCGCCTTTCTCCCGTACGCGAGTACCGGCGGCGTGACGTGCCCGGTGAGCTGGAACGCCACGGCCATTTCACCAAGCTGGGTGAGCGGGTGTGTGGGCCCGAGGCGTGGCATCCGACGGTGGAGGAGTTCATCGAGGCCCGGCATTCGCAGGCAGGTGGATCCCGCACCCACATGGGAGAGGCGACCGTGGCGGAGTTCGACCGGGCGGTCCGCGACCTGCTCGACGATCTCGTGGCGGCAGGAGATGTCCGGCGCGTCGGCGACCGGCTCGACCTGTCAGTCGAGGGCCAGGTCACCTGGGGACGCCTCCACCTCTGAGGGCACGGCCTGTCACCCCGGTACGATGACGCGGACCGCCTACATCGATCGGTCACCCTGCCGGCCGTGATGGTCCACGAGCTTCGCCAGCAGGCGGGTCAGCTGTGCGCGTTGCGCCGAGGTCAGCGGCGCCAGCACCTCGTCCTCCACAGCGGCGAGCAGGCTGTCCAGCCTGAGCAGATGGCGTCGGCCCGACCTGGTCGGCGTGACGACGTTCCGCCTGCGGTCGGCAGGATCCGGTGCGCGTTCGACCAGGCCACGGCCGGCCAGTTCGTTGAGGACCCCGACCATGTCGCTGCGATAGATGCCCGTACGGGCGCTCAGCTCGGCCTGGCTCGCGGGCCCGAACTCCTCCAGCGTCGCGAGCACCGCGTAATGCCACTTGCGTGCATCTACGCGTGCCAACTCCTCGTTGACGCGGCGGTCGGAATGGACAGCGGCCAGGGACAGCAGCCGGGTGGGCAGCTCGCGTAGCCGCTCCGCACCCACCGCCCGGCCTCCCGGACCGGCCGCCCCGGACGGGTCACCGGGCGCTTTGTCGTTCATGCGGCCAGCATACCTCTTGTGTTAGTACGACTAACGGTTTAGCGTCGACCTCACAAAGCCGTTAGTGTGACGAACGAGTTGAGGTGTCATGCCGATCACCAACGTGCTGGACTCGACCATCTACCACCAGGAGCTGCCCGGCGACGGCACGCCAGTCGTGTTCCTGCACGGCAACCCCGCCTCCTCGCGCCTGTGGCGCAAGGTGCTGCCCGCCGTCGACCTCCCTGCCCGTCTCATCGCTGCGGACCTGATCGGAATGGGCCGCTCCGGCAAACCCGACGTGCCGTACCGCTTCGCCGACCACGCCCGCTACCTGGACGCCTGGTTCGACGCGCTGGGGCTGGACCGGGTGGTCCTGGTCGGCCACGACTGGGGTGGGGCACTCGCCTTCGACTGGGCAGCCCGGCACCCGGACCGGGTGCGTGGCGTGGCCTTCTTCGAGACCATCGTTCGGCCCATGTCCTGGAGCGAGCTCGGTGAACAGCCCCGCGCACGCGCGCAGGCCATGCGCGGACCCGAGGGAGAGGAACTCGTGCTCGACGGGACCTTCTTCGTGGAGTCCGCCTTCACCGGTGGCGTCCTGCACCCGGTCGACGAGCGTGACCTCGCGTCCTACCTGGCCCCCTACCCCACCCGCGAGAGTCGCCGACCCATCCTCGAATGGGCTCGGTCGCTCCCACTCGACGGTCAGCCGGCGGACGTGGCCGAGCGGGTCGAGCAGTACGACAGGTGGCTGGCCGGCAGCCACGACGTCCCCAAGCTCCTGCTCACCTTCGACTCCTCCCCGACCTTGCTGATCGGGGAGGAGATGGCCGCGTGGTGCCGGGCCCACATCACCGCGCTGGAGACCCTGCACTGCGGCCCGGCCGGGCACCACGCGGCCGAGGACCAGCCAGAGGCGATCGCCGGAGCCATCACCGCCTGGGCGGAGCGGCACCTGCTCATACGACCGGTGCCGGCCGACCACAGCAGCCCAGACAGCTACCTGGCCCCGGAGGCACGGCGGATCTCCTCGGCCAGGTCGGACTCGGTGGTCGGGTAGTCGCGCCACTCACCGGCACCGGTCGCGGCCCGGTCGGCGAGAATGCGCTCGTCCACGCGGATCGGCGCACCCGTGATGCAGGCAAGACACAGCGCGTCGCTCGGCCGGGCGTCAACCTCGCCTTGCCCGGCCGGACCGTCCAGCAGGACGGACGCGTAGAAGCTCCCACCGGCGAGTTCGTTGATCCGCACCTCCGTGACCCGCGCGCCGGCCGCGCCGAGCAGGTTCGCGGTGAACTGGTGCGTCATCGGGCGCGGCATCTCCACGCTCTCCACGATCATCGTCAACGCGACCGCGGCGTTGGCGAGTACGCCGATCGGGAGTTCCCTCCGGCCACCGTTCTCCCGCAAAAGCACGACGTGCACCTTGAAGGCGGCGTCCTCGCCGCCGGGCCGCCGGATCCCGGCGACGCTGACGTCCACCCAACGAGGCTCCGTCGGCGTTTCGGGCGGTGAAGTGGGTGACATGGAATCCTCCTGTACGAAGGGAGACAGCCGGGGCGCGAGCGCGGCCCGCGCCTGGTGCAAGCGAGCCTTGACAGCACCGGGACTGATACCGAGTTCGGCCGCGACCTCGCGGTGGCTCAGTCCCTGCAGGTAGTAGTGAAACACCGCATCGCGTTGCCCTGGCGCGAGGTCGCCGATCGCACGACGCACTCGATGCGCGAGTACGGATGTCTCGGCGAGGTCCTCAGGCCCGGGGCCGCGGTCCGGCAGGTCCGTCTCCGGCAACTGCCCGAACCGACCCGACTCCCGCAGCCAGCGGCGGGCGACGTTCAACGCGATGCCGCACAGCCACGGCCCGAAGCTGCGCGGGTTCGCGAGCCGCTCGAGGCTGACCAGCGCGACGACGATCGCCTCCTGGCTCGCGTCCCGAGCGAGGTCGCGATCGTTCAGCACTCGTTCGGCCAGTCGGCGCGCCTGGTCGCGGTGGCGGAGGACGAGCGTGGCGAACGCCGCCTTGTCACCCGCCCGCGCACGTACGACCAGCACGTCATCCGACGTGTCCGCCACGTCGTCTCCGGCATCCTCGTCGGGACCTTCGACCGCCGCACCGGACCGGGACATGCCCCATAGTGCGGTGGGGGGTCACGGAGGTTGGCTCCGCGCGCGACGGGTGACCGGAATCGGGCACGATACGGCGAGACGCATGCGGCAGGCGGCGAGCACAGGAGGGCAACCAGATGGAGCAGGAGACGAACGAGCGGTCCGGCCAGTTCGCCGTACGCCAGATCGGCCGGGTCGAGTCCCCGTTGCGGGACCCGGCGTCCGCGCCCAGGCAGGGCGACGAGGGCGCACCCGAGGCGACCATCGTCTTCGCCCCGGAGGTCGAGGACGGCCTGCGCGACCTTCGGCCCGGCGCCGACGTTCTCGTACTCACCTGGCTGCACCTCGCCGACCGGGACGTCCTCGCCGTCCACCCCCGTGGCGACGAGAGCAGGCCGCTCACCGGCGTCTTCAGCACCCGCTCGCCCGACCGCCCGAACCCGATCGGCCTGCACCGGGTGCGCGTCCTCGCGGTGGACGGCACCCGGATCCGGGTCGCCGGCCTGGAGGCGCTGGACGGCACCCCGGTCCTGGACGTGAAGCCGGTGCTCGACCCCGGCACCGAACGCTGACCCCCCGAGGCCCGACTCACACAGGGGCAGGCGCGGGCGACCAGCACCGGAAGCGGCCGGCGCGAGTCCGGTCGGCCGGTGGAAGGATGGCAGGGCCAGACCCGTACGCCATTCCCGGCGGTCCGGGTCCCGCGAGCAGAGCGAAGCAGAGGAGTCTCCGACCGTATGACGTCGCTCAAGGTCTTGTTCATCGGCGGTACCGGCATCATCAGTTCGGCGTGCGGGGCCCGCGCCGTCGAGTCCGGTGTCGACCTCACCATCCTCAACCGCGGCTCGACCTCGATCCGCCCCGTGCCCGACGGCGCCGAGGTGGTCCAGGGCGACATCCGCGACCCCGAGTCGGCACGGGCGGCACTCGGTGACCGCGAGTTCGACGTGGTGGTCGACTTCGTGGCGTTCACCCCCGACCACGTGCAGGCCGACGTCGACCTGTTCGCCGGCCGCACCGGGCAGTACGTCTTCATCAGCTCCGCCTCGGCGTACCAGACTCCCCCGGCCCGGTTGCCGATCGTGGAGTCGACGCCGCTGCGCAACCCGCGCTGGGAGTACTCCCGCAACAAGATCGCCTGCGAGAACCTCCTGGTCGAGGCGTACCGCGACAACGGCTTCCCGGCCACGATCGTGCGCCCGTCCCACACCTACGACCGGACCGCCATCCCGACCACCGGCAACTGGACCGACCTGGACCGGATGCGCCGCGGCCTGCCGGTCGTGGTGCACGGCGACGGCACCTCGCTGTGGGCGCTGACCCACCACGTCGACTTCGCGAAGGCGTTCGTCGGCCTGCTGGGCAAGCCGGCCGCCGTCGGCGACAGCTTCCACATCACCTCCGACGAGTCGCTGACCTGGAACCAGATCTACACCGCCCTGGGCACCGCCCTGGGCGTCGAGGCGAAGCTGGTGCACGTCGCCTCCGACACGATCGTCGCCGCCGAACCCTCGCTGGAGGGCGCGCTGCTCGGCGACAAGGCGCACTCGGTGATCTTCGACAACAGCAAGGTCAGGGCGCTGGTGCCCGACTACGTGGCGACGATCCCGTTCTCGGCGGGCGCCCGCGAGATCGTCGAGTGGTACGACGCCCACCCCGAACGCCAGAAGGTCGACGACGACCTCAACGCGACGTTCGACAAGCTGATCGCCGCCGCCGGCCAGTAAGGGCCCGCGGACCAGCCGGCGCGCCAGGACCAGCACGCAGCCCAGCACGCAGCACGCTCACCCGGGTCGGTGCCACATCCGACCCGGGTGAGATCTGTCCGCGTGACCCTCGTCCCGGTCCGCTCGGGACGGACCGGCCCGCCCGCCGTCCTTTGTCCCCTGGGTGTCCTCGCACCCAGAGCCGCATCGTGGGTGTGGCACCCACCGGCGAACAGGTACGCGACCACCGCGAGGGGGACGGTCCGGTCACGACCGACCGAGGCGGGCTCGGGCTCGAACCAAGCCCCACACGGTCCGTGCGACGCCCCGTCGGTGGGTGCCTCCTACCCGGCAGCGCGCCGCAAGGAGGCCGGACGTGGCGGTCATCGCTCCAGAGCGCCCCGAGCTCCCCGAACGCCCGTCGCGCCGAGGGCGCTGGAAACGGCGCAAGGCCGGCGAGCCCGGCATACATGGCAAGTTCCGCAAGCCCGGCAGGTTCCGCAAGCGCGGCCACAACGGCGACAACGGCCCGCACCCCAAGCGCCCGAAGCGCACGCCCGTTCACCGGCGAGTGCTTCGGCGGCTGGGGCGGCTGGTCGGGCACCGCCCCGTCTGGCGGAAACCGAAACCCCCGCTGCGGTTCCTCCCGCAGGCGACGAAGGTGTCCACCGTCGGGCTGGTGATCGTGCTCGCGCCGGGCGGCACGTTCCTCGGCCGGGTGGTGCGGCTGCTGGTGATCGTGGCCGTCGCGCTGCTGGTCCTGCGCGCCCAGCGTGGCGCCGCTCCGCGCAGGCGGGCGAAGCTGGCCGCCGTGGTCGGGCTGGTGGACGTGGCCGCCGGCTTCGGCATCGGACTGCCGCACGCGAGCGCCGACGGCCTGTCGTTGCGGTCGATGTTCGGGGTGGTCCTGGTCGTGGTGGGGTTGCCGCTGCTGCTGGCGGCCGTCCTGGCGTACGGCAGAACGGTGCGCCGTTGGCTGCGGCTTCCCGTCCTGCTCGCGTCGGCGGTCGCGGCGGCGGTGCTGCTGCCACCGGTCGTGTCCGGGGTGGCCGCGGTGAACCCGCCGCCGGCGCCGCTGGACAAGCTCGACCCGGGCGACAAGGGCTTCGTGTACGACGACGTGGAGCTGCACACCTCCGACGGCGTGCTCCTGCGCGGGTGGTACATCCCGTCCCGCAACGGAGCCGCGGTCGTCCTCGCCCCCGACGCCGGCATGACCCGCTCCAACGTCCTGCCGCAGGCGGCGCTGCTGGCCGACCACGGGTACGGCGTCCTGCTGTACGACCCGCGTGGCACCGGTGCCAGCGAGGGCGACGCGATGGACCTCGGCTGGAAGTGCGAGCGCGACATCTACGCCGGGGTGAAGTTCCTCGCCCACCACTACGGCGTACGGCGGTCCAAGATCGGGGTGATCGGCCTGGGCCGGGGCGGCGAGGCGGCGATGGCGGCGTCGGTGCACGACGGCCGGATCCGCGCGGTCGTCGCGGAGGGCGTCGGGCGGCGCTCCCCCGGCGACACCCTGCGGATCCCGGGCACGCCGACCGGCTGGCTGCAACGGGTCACCGAGAACGTCGAGTACGCCACGGCCGCCGTACTGCGGCGCTCACTTCCGCCGCGGAGCCTGCGGCACGACATCCGGGCCATGCACCCGCACAAGCTCCTGCTGGTCGCCGAACGCGGCGAGATCCGGGTGGGCCAGCTGTACCGGCGGACCGCCCCGGGCACGGTCACCTTGTGGAAGCTGCCCGACACCCCGCACCTACAGGCGTACGCGACCCGGATCGCGGCCTGGGAGGACCAGGTGGTCGGCTTCCTGCAGAAGAACCTCAGGCCTCGCCGGGTGCCGATGAGTTCCTGACCGGCGGGAACGCCAGCCGCTCCCGGATCGCCACCGACTCGTCGATCGCCACGAACGCCTCCACGAGGTAGCCGCGGGCGTCGTAGAGGTGGGCCATCTCCTCCAGCGCGTCGGCGAGCAGCGCCTGGTCGTCCAGCCACGCCCGCTCGCTCAGGTGCACCGGCCCGGCATGGGTCAGCTCGTCCTCGGTCAGCGGGTTGTCCAGCATGTCGTCGTCGAGGACGGCGTCGATCAGCGCGTCGTCGATCAGCGCGTTGTCGGGTCGTACGTCATCGCGCCGCCCGTCGTCGGGCAGGGCGCCGCCGTCGTCGGCGCGCCGGGACTCCTCTGAGAGTACGGCGTCCGCCGGCATCGCCTGGTCGCCGGCGAACCGCGCCGCCCGGGACCGCAGCAGCGCGATGGTCTCCTCGATCACCTGGGCGGCCTCCTCGGGCTGGCCGGTCGTCCGGCAGCGGGCCCCGAGCAGGTAGAGGTCGCGCGCGAGCAGGTGCTCGGCGTCCGCACCGGAGGCGTCGGTGCCGGCGACGTTCGCGGCGAGGAGCCGGCGGTCGACCGCAACGCGTTCGGCGGTGAGCCGGATCGCGGGCACCCGCCGTCCCATCGCCCACATCAGGTCGGCGAACTCCATCAGCAGCGCCGCCAGCGGCCACAGCTGGGCGGGCGAACCCGTCGCCAGTCTCCGGCGGAGAGCGACCGCCTCCTCCAGTGCGACGATCGCGTCGTCGGGCCGGCCCTGGGCGCGCAACTGGACGGCGAGGCACCGCAGGGCGTACGCCAGACCCGCGCCGGCCCGCTCCGGCTGGACGTCGAGCTCGTGCCGGAACAGCGACACCGCGAGGTCGGCGCCGTCCAGCGCCTCCGCGTGCTGGCCGAGGGCGCCGCGCCACCGCGCCACCTCGGTGAGCAGCGAGGCCTGGACGCAGCGGTACTCCGCGGGGTAGGCACCGGCCATCAGCTGGAAGTACGCCAGCGGCCGGGCACTCTGTTCCAGGGCCTCGGCGTAGCGCCCGAGGGCACCCAGCTGACGGGCCAGCTCACCCTGGGCGCCGAGGTAGGGGACGGTGTAACGCCAGCATCCCCGCCGGAACAGCCGTTGGTACCGCACGACCGCCTCGGCGTAGGCCACCAGCGCCTCCTCGTGCCGCCCGGCGGTGCCCAGCAGGCCGCCCAGCCGGCTCAGCCCCGCGGCCAGCACCGCCACCGCGGTCCGGCTCGGCGCGACGTCCAGCGGGAGCAGCAGGTTGACCGCGCGTTCGACCGCGGCCAGCGCCTCGTCGGGCCGCTCGGCCTGCGCGTGCACGACCGAGAGGGCGGACCTGGTGGCGGCCAGCGTCACGACGTCCACGCTCTCCTGGCGTTCGGCGAGCGCGACGGCCTCCTCTGCCAGCGCGAGCGCCTCACCGGCCGAGCCGAGATCGGCCAGGCGCTCGGCGAGCACCCCCAGGGCCCGCGCCAGCCCGGGGCCGTGCCGGCCGGGGCGGCGGGAGTCCAGCGCACGCCAGCAGTGCACGCCCGAACGCGCGGCCGCGGCCGCCTCCTCGCGCCGATAGTGGAACGCGAGCTGCTGGGCGGCCCGCACCCACACCGCGGCGAGCCACACCGGACCCCACACGGGCACCACCTTGGCCGCCACCCGGGCGGAGGCGATGCGAGCGCGGAGAACGATCACGGGGCTCCCTACCAGTCATGAGGGGACGAGCCGCCAAGGCCAGGGGCGAGCTCACCGAGCCGGTCGAGCATGGGACGTGTCCCGAGATCATCTCACCGCTTCGGCGCTTGGTCACCCCGTTGGTTCCGCAGCCAGCCACGTACCGAACATCTCCAGGGTGTCGTCCAGCTGGGAATGCCGAGGGCTGGGCAGCGCGTCCAGCGGGAACCATCCCAGGGCGTCGAACTTGTGCGGCTCCCCGATCGAGACCGTGTCCGGTTCGACCGCGACCGCGAACACGACCGCCACCCAGTGCGAGACCGGCTCGCCGCGCAGGACGTTGCGTACGCCGAGAGTCGTCACGGTCCGCGCGGCCGTGGCGTACTCCTCCCGCACCTCGCGCGCCACCGCCGCCTCGAACGTCTCACCATGCTCGAGCGCACCGGCGCCGCAGTCCCACGAGCCGGGCTCGTCCCGGGCGCCCGCGCTCCGCCGGGCCAGCAGCACCCGGCCGTGGCCGTCGTGGCAGACGAAGACGCACGACACGACGGGTTCGGTGAGTGCGCGGTCACGCCGGCCGGACATCGCCACCTCCACGTGGATCTCGGGTTGCACGGCTCAGAAGTCAGTACGGGCTCAGAAGTGGGTGACCAGATCGGTGAACGCGTCCAGCCGGAGTACGCCGTCGTCGGCGGGGTCCACCTCGTCGTGTTCGAGCACCCAGGTGTGCGGGTTGGGGATGAAGACCGCGTTCATCCCGGCCTGCCGCGCCGGGTTGATGTCGGACTTCGGCGAGTTGCCGACCATCCAGGTGCGGGCGGGCTCCAGCGCGTGGCTGGCGGCGAGCTCAACGTAGGTGTCCACCCGCTTCTCCGCGACGATGTGGATGCCGGCGAAGTGGTGCGCGAGGTTGGACACGTCGATCTTGCGTTGCTGCTCGTCGAGGTCGCCCTTGGTGAGCAGCCGCAACTGGTGCCGGCTGCCCAGGGATTCCAGGGTCTGCGCGACGCCGGGCAGCAGCTCGACCCGGTGCTCGATCAGCGCCACCGCGAGCTCGTCGATCTCGGCCCGCTCGCGGGCGGTCGCGGGTCGGGCGCGCAGGTGTTCCAGGCACTCGCCGAGGCTGCGCAGGAACACCTTGCTGCCGTACCCGTGCGCGGTGGCGTTGGCGGCCTCGATGTCGTCGAGGATGCGCCGGATCTCGGCCCGGTCGAGGGTGGGGTGTTCCAGCCAGTCGACGTAGTCCTCGATGACCCGCTCGAACAGCACGTTCATCTCCCACAACGTGTCGTCGGCGTCGAAGATCAGCACCTGGCCGGGCTGCACCTGCAGGGACGTGGTGGTGGCGGCGGGCGGGGTCGTCGGTGAGGTCATGCCGGAACCTTCGGGTAGGCGTCGTCGAGAACGCCGGCCAGTCGCCGGCGTACGGAAGGATCGGCGAAGCTCGCGGCCAGCGCCGCGCGGTTGACCTCGCCGAAGTCGGCGCGCGTCCAGCCGAACGCCTCGCCCAGCTTGGCGTACTCCCTGGTCAGGTCGATGTCGGTGACGGCCCTGGTGTCGGTGCTGACGCTCACCGGCACTCCTGCCGCCCGCAGGGTGTCGACCGGGTGTGCGGCGTAGCTCGCGACCGCCGCGGTCTGGACGTTGCAGCTCGGGCACACCTCCAGGTGGATGCTCTCGGCCGCCAGCCGGGCCACCAGGTCGGCGTCCTCGACGGAGCGGACGCCGTGACCGATGCGCCGGGTGGTGGTCTTGTCCAGCGCCTCCGTCACGCTGTCCGGACCGCCGCCCTCACCCGCGTGCACGGTGACGCCGAGCCCCGCGTCGGCGACCAGCCCGAACGCCGGCAGGTGGGTGTCGAGCGGGTGGCGTGCCTCGTCTCCGGCGATGTCGAACGCCGCCACCGGGCCGATCCGGGCGTGGCGCACCGCCAGACGCGCCGTCCGCAGGCTCTGCTCCGCGTCGTAGTCGCGCAACGTGCACAGGATCAGGGCGGCGTCGACCCCGGTCGCCTCGATCTGGCGTACGGTCTCGTCGCCGACGGCCTCGACCACCTCGTCGGCGGACAGGCCGTCCTCGACGTGGATCATCGGCGCGAACCGGAGTTCGGCGTACGCCGCGCCGTCGGCGGCGAGCTGGGCGAACGCGTCCTCCACCGCGATCCGCAACGCGCGCTCGGACTGCAGCACGGCGCGGTAGTTGAACGTGTGGGTGAGGTAGTCGCCGAGGGAGTCGCACACCGACGGCGCGACGAATTGCCGGTCGTAGTGCTCGCGCGAGATGCGGGGATCGATCCGGCGTACGGCGTCGTAGCTCAGGCCGCAGTCGAGGTGACTGTGCAACTCGATCTTGGGCAGGGCGCGCAGCTCGCCCAGGTCGTCCAGCTCGGTCATGGTCGGCACCACCTCCGGCGGGCAGGTTACACAGGGTGGCCCGCCGTTCCGAGGGGATAAGTCACTCCTGAGCGGGGTTCTGCCGCGTTACCTGACATTCTGCCGTCAGGTTCGCCGCCGGGCCTCAGGAGGCTGTGCGAGACTCTCGGGCCATGTCCACGATGCCGGCGACGCCCACGACGCCCTCCCCGCACAACTCCGCCCTTCCGCACCGGCACCAGGCCTTCATCGCGGGCCTGCCGAAGGCGGAGCTGCACGTGCACCACGTCGGCTCGGCGTCCCCGCGCATCGTGGCGGAGCTGGCCGCCCGGCACCCGAAGGCGGGGGTGCCGGCCGACGAGGCCGAGCTGGCGGAGTACTTCACGTTCACCGACTTCGCGCACTTCATCACCGTCTACCTCAGCGTGGTCGAGCTGGTCCGCGACGCCGAGGACGTCCGCACGCTGACGTACGGCGTGGCGGAGAACATGCACGCGCAGGGCATTCGGTACGCCGAACTCACGGTCACGCCGTACTCCCACATCCACCGCGGCATCCCCGGTGAGGCGTTCATGGAGGCCATCGAGGACGCCCGGCTGGCGGCAGAACGCGACCTCGGCCTGGTCCTGCGGTGGTGCTTCGACATCTCCGGTGAGTCCGGGATCCCGGCCGCCGACGTCACCCTGGACGCGGCCACCCGGCTGGCGCCGGAAGGACTCGTGAGCTTCGGCCTCGGCGGCCCGGAGATCGGCGTCGGGCGTCCGCAGTTCAAGCCGCACTTCGACGCGGCCCGGGCGACCGGACTGCACAGCGTGCCGCACGCCGGTGAGACGACCGGGCCGGAGACCATCTGGGACGCGCTGCGCGTCCTCGGTGCCGAGCGCATCGGCCACGGCACCTCCGCCACCCGCGACCCCGACCTGCTCGCCCACCTCGCCGAGAAGCAGATCCCGCTCGAGGTGTGCCCCACGTCGAACATCGCCACCCGGGCGGTGCCGACGCTGGCCGAGCACCCCCTCGCCGACATGGTCGCCGCCGGCTGCCTGGTCACCGTCAACTCCGACGACCCGCCGATGTTCGCCACCGACCTCAACACCGAGTACGCAGTGGCCGCCGACCTGCTCGACCTGGACGAGTGCGGCATCGCCGCCCTGGCACGCAACGCGGTCACCGCGTCGTTCGCGCCCGAGGATGTCAAGACGCGCTTGACAGCGGAGATCGACGGCTACCTCACGACGTGGACCTCCTCCTCGTAGTCGGCGCGCCTTGGTAGACGCAACGCGGTAGGCCCACCGCGACAAGCGCAACCCGGTAACCGCCGCGGACCGTTGCCGGAAACCTGTCGACGTTCGCGGCGACCGGTCAGGCGATCACGGCGCACCGGCCGCGGCACTTACCCGCCCGTTGCGCCGTAATGCGCGGCTCACCGTCAGCACCCGGGACGAACTGTCCCCGTACTGGTGGCCAACCGTCCTCGCGCCGACCCTCCCCCGGCCTGTAGGGCAGGTACTGAGGACGCGGGTACGGAGGAGTCGTGGGCGGGGAGGGCTCGGGACATGGCGTGGTGGAAGCCGAGGCGGTCTGGCTCCGCCTCCGACCCGTCGTCCTCCGCGCCGGAGCCGTCCGAGCAGTCGGAGCAGTCGGAGCAGTCGGAGCAGTCGGAGCAGTCGGAGCAGTCGGAGCAGCCCGGACCGCCCGGCTCCGGCCTGTGGTTGCCGCCGCAACGGCCCCGCCCGGCTCCTGCTCGAACTCCGCCTCCAGCGCGCGAGAACAGGGCGGAGTCCGAGCCGTCCGAGCCGCCGCGAACGCCCTCCGACGGCCGCCGGTGGGTGCGGGTAGAGCGGTTACAGGTCTGGCTGCGTCAGCACCTGCTGGTCGCGTTGCTGCTCGCCGGCCTTCTCGGTGGAGCGGTCAGCGACCTCGCCACGCGGTATGGCCCGCTGAGGGTCACCGGCGACCTGACCAGCGTCACCAACCGGGCGCTCGGCAGCGACTTCCCCGGGGGCGCGTCGGTCCGGATTCCACTCATCGTCCCCAAGCTCACCCCAAGCGTGGTGGAGATCCACGCACGCTCGCTCACGGGAACGTCCGTCGGCTCCGGCATCGTGCTCAGCGCGAACGGCCTGATCCTCTCCAACTTCCACGTCGTGTCTCCCGCCTCGCCGGCCGGAAGCCTCACCGTCCGGCTGGCGCGCGGCCAGCAGGTGCGTCAGGCCACGCTCGTGGGGGCGGACCCGGCCGCCGACCTGGCGGTTCTGCAGGTCCGGCAGACCGGTGGGCTCACCCCCGCCCCACTCGGCAACTCCAGCAGAACGCGGATCGGCGAGGCCGTCATCGCGATGGGCTCGCCCGAGGGCCTGCAGGGGTCGGTGTCGGAGGGGATCGTCAGTGCCCTGAACCGCACCATCCGGGTGGCCGGCGCCAAGTCGGGTCTCGCCGGGAACGGCCCGCCGGTCACGTACAAGGCAATCCAGACCGACGCCGCGGTCAACCCCGGCAGCTCAGGCGGCGCCCTGGTCAACATGCGTGGCGAAGTGATCGGGATGACCTCCTCGGTCTATCACCCGGTCGCCGGCGGCGCCTCCACAGGGCTGAACTTCGCCATTCCCATCAACGACGCGAAGGCTCTGGTGACGCGCATGCTCACCGCACACAGCTGAGCCGTCCGACCCGGACGGCGTACGGCATGGACCAGGCAGGGGGTGGAAGGAATGCGGAGAGCCGGGAAGTCGGCGCCGGGCTCCAGGTCGCCCGCCGCCCGACCTGAGACGGATCGACCACGGTTGGGCACCCTCGTCATCCCCGGCGTGGGCAGGGTGCTGACCGACGCTAGCCGCCACACGGTCTACGTCCACGACGGGCCGAAGGATCCGCGCAAACCGCACTGCATCGGTGTCTGCACCAACGTGTGGCACCCGGTCGTCGTCGCCGCCCGAACCCTCGCACCGGACCTACCGGGGACCGGCCTGAAGGTGTCCGTCCTTCCGCGACCCGGCGGACTCGACCAGCTGACGATCGGCGGCCGCCGTGCGTACACGTTCGTCGACGACAAGGTGCCCGGGGACGCCCACGGCATCAACTTCATCACCGGTATCGGGCCCAACGGCCCGATGGTCACCTGGGGGGTCGTCCAACTGCCGGCGAAGGCACCGGACAGCCTCCCCCTCCGCCCCGGCACCCCGGGGGCCACGCCCACTCATCCGCGCTGAGGTGGAGATGACCAACCGAACGATCCCGAAGCGAGCCGCGGCGGTACTCGTCGCCTGCCTGGTCGGCTGCCTGGTCATCGCGAGCTGTCAGGGCCGGGCCCCGTCACAGACGACGCCTGGCTCACCGGCCGGACTGGCCCCCAGCCAGCCGGCGACCTACCAGCCGACGGCGGGCCCGAACCTGGTGCACACGCGCGTCGTTCCGGGACTCGGGCGGGTGCTGACCGACGCGGCCGGCAACACGATCTACCACAACAACGGAACGCCGTACAACAAGGTCCCGCGTTGCGTCGGCGTCTGCACCAACGTGTGGCACTCCGTCCTTGTCCGGGTGCCGGACGTCCCACGGCATCCCGCCGGCCTCTCCCTCGAACTCTCCGTACTCCCCCGGCCCGGCGGGCTGCACCAACTGACGATCGACGGCCACCGCGCGTACACGTTCGTCGGCGACGAGAGGCCGGGTGAGGCACGCGGCGACGGCTTCGTCACGGGGACCGGACCTACCAAACCGTTCGTCTGGCGAGCCGTCCGAGTCCCTGCCGGCGCACCGGCCAGCGTCCCCCTGGACCGCTGAACCCCTGGACCGCTGAGCCCGATGCCGGGCCCTTCGCCCTACGAGCGGTGCGGTGGGCCGTTGCCGGAGTCCGCGCGGGAGCGGGGATCTGCCTTGCCTGGTGGGAGAACGACCACGCCACGGTCCAGGTCGACGCCGAAGCCCGGCGGGGCTCCCTGGGGGTCCTCCTCGCGGATCAGCGAGACCGACTCCCGGTGCTCCAGCTCGGTCCGCTTGGTCGCGTGGAACACCGCCGTGAACTCGTTCAGGTACGTCGACGACAGCGGCGTACCCTGCCGCCTGCCACGCCGCTGTTGCACCTTGTCGTACGCCCAGAAGACGACAAGGAGGACGACGACCGCCGGAACGGTCAGCCCGAAGACCAGCTCCACCCGGTCACGGTAACCGGCGATCGCGCGACCGGGGATCGAAAATCCACGTAAGTCCGCACAGGTGTCGGCGGGCCCTCGTAGGCTCCGGGCCATGAACGACCTCACCGCGTTCGCGGAGCTGATCCCCGCCGACCACGGCCTGTGCGTGCTGAGCACGTTGCGAGGCGACGGCAGCATCCAGTCGTCGGTGGTCAACGCCGGGGACCTGGAGCACCCGCTGCGAGGCGGGCGGGTGGTCGGCCTCGTCGCGATCGGCGGGAGCCGCAAACTGAGCAACCTGCGCGCCGACCCCCGGGCCACGGTCGTCGTCCGGGCGGGCTGGCAGTGGGCGGCCGTCGAGGGTGACGTCGACATCATCGGCCCCGACGACCCGCATCCCGATGTCGACGACGAGGCACTGCGGCTGTTGTTGCGGGACGTCTTCTCCGCCGCCGGTGGAACGCACGACGACTGGGAAACCTACGACCGGGTGATGGCACAGGAGCGGCGGGCCGCCGTGCTCGTCGTTCCCCGGCGCGTCTACACCAACGCCCAGACCTCGTGACCCGAGACGACCTGCTCGCCACCTGCGCCGCGATGCCCGGCGCGGTCGAGGACTATCCCTTCGGCGAGGGCGTGGCGGTGTTCAAGGTGGGCGGCCGGATCTTCGCGCTGGTGCCACTCGAGGGCAGCCCGACCACGAACCTCAAGTGCGACCCGGACGTCGCGCTGGAGTTGCGGGCCCGCCATCCGTCCGTCCGACCCGGCTACCACCAGAACAAGCGGCACTGGAACACCGTCGAACTGGACGGTTCCGTCGATGACGACGAACTGCGGTGGATGATCGACCACTCCTACGAACTCGTTGTCGCCAAGCTCCCCCGGGCCGTCCGCGCCCATATCCCCACCCCCTGACCGTCCCCGAGCGGACGTTCTGACGTTCTGCTCGCGTACGACCGCGCGGCGTGGTGTCAACTCGCTATTGTCAGCGCCGATCCGTGATTCGGACGGCCGCGATGGCCGTTGTGGGCCACGTTGCTCGTCATGATCGCTCCCGAAGTGCGTGGTTAGACCGCGTTGGAGTAGCGTTCGGGCACCGATCCGCTGGATCACATCACTGCCCCCGGCGTTCCCCCGTCGCCGGTGAGCGGTGACCTCCGTGTGGTCCAGCGGATCGGGCCCCCGACAGCAACTGCGCACGTGTGCGTGCCCGCTCGGGTTCGGACAGCCGTTCGAACGTGAACCACCGCAGGGAAATCTCCGCCAGCGAGTGGGACGAACCCGGTCTAGCCTTTCCGCAACCTCGGCCGAAGCCACCGACTTCCGCCGGGTGAACGGTGCGAGGAAATCCGGCAGCGGCGTTGGGATTGTGGATGGACGGGGCAGACGACCAGCGGCTCACGGATGCGCTCGACGGGTTCACCCACGCCCTGTCTTCCAACGAGTCCCCCGAGTCGTCCCTCGGCCGGCTGACCAGGGCCGCCGTGACGGCGGTGCCCGGCGCGGTCGCAGCAGGGGTCACGCTGCGCGATCAACAGGGCTCCCTGGACAGTTTCGCGGTCACCGACGACTTCGTGCTGCACGTGGACGCGGTGCAGTACCGCTTCGGTGAGGGACCGTGTGTCGCGTCGTTGCGCAGTGGACCCGTTCACCTGGTCAGTGACCTGGCCACCGACCCACGATGGCCGGCATTCGCGCCCGCCGCGGTGGCTCTGGGCGTCGGCGGCATGCTGTCGGCGCACGTGTTCGCCTGGGACGGCACGGCCGGCTCCCTGAACTTCTACGCCGACCGGCCGGACGCCTTCGCCGCGGGTGCGGAGTCCGCCGGGCGCCTGTACGCCTCCCAGCTCGCCATGATGTTCGCCCTCAGCCGGCAGCCGACGCGACTGCAGGACGCCCTGATCAGCCGGACCGAGATCGCTACGGCGATCGGGATCATGATGGAGCGCCACCGGGTCGACAAGGAACACGCGCTCAGCCTGCTGCGGCAGCGTTGCCAGAGCCGCAACCTCACGTTGCGGGAGGTCGCCCGGCAGGTCGTCCAGCCGCGGCAGAGCCCGAACCCGCCCGGCCAGGACGTCGGCGCCTGAACCGTGTCCCTCGAGGACACCGAACACGCGCCGCCGTAGCCCGGTCAGCGCAGCGAGCGCACCGCGTTCGATGGCAGTACGGAAGTGGTGCTGTGAGGTTTGCACGAGCCGGGAGACGGGCGAGGATGGGAAGGTGATCATTCCCGAGGTCCTAGCGTTCGGCGACCAGGTGGCGGACGCACTCTTCCGCATCCTCGGCACGGATCTTGTCGGCACGTACTTCGTCGGCTCGGTCGCCCTGGGCGGGTACGTCCCCGGTGAGAGCGACATCGACATCGCCGCCGTGTCGAGCGCCGCACTGACCGATCAGCAGAGGCGGTCGGTGGCGAGTGCCGTCGTCGAGGCGAGTGCGGGTTGTCCGGCCCGCGGCGTGGAGTTCACGCTCTACCGCCGCGACGTCGCGGGCTCGCGTCCCGCGGGCGCCGACTTCGAGGTCAATGCCAACGGCGGACCACGGATGCCGACGGCCATCCATCTGGACGCGGCTGCCGAATCCGGCTTCTGGTACGTCCTGGACCGGGCCATCGCGCACCGGTCCGGTGTCGCGATCAGCGGACCCCCGGCGCGGGAGATCTTCGCCGACGTCCCCCGCCACACCCTCCTCGACGCCATGTACGAATCCATGACCTGGCACCGCGCCCACGAGAAGGCGACTCTCTACTCGGTGCTGAACGCGTGCCGGGCATGGAGATTCGCCGAGGACGACGTACTCGGGTCGAAACTCGAAGGTGCCGCCTGGGCTCGTGCCCGCTGGTCCGACACGGGCGTGATCGATGCTGCGGTGGCGCTTCGGCGCGGGGAGGACGCCGCACTGGCCGACTCCGCGGTCGACGCGCTTCTCGCGGCGGTGGCGACCCGGCTCAGTGACGCTACGCGTGGATGAGCCGCGCGAGGCCACGCGAGGGGCTGCCTTCGACAGGCTCGGACGATGACTGCCGTACGGCATGAGAAGAGGCCGGTCCCGACGTGGGAAACCGGCCTCTGAACCTGCGGTGGAGCTGAGGGGATTCGAACCCCTGACCCCCTCCATGCCATGGAGGTGCGCTACCAACTGCGCTACAGCCCCTTTGCCCGTGTGGGCGCGGCCCACTCTATCGGGTCCACCCGGCACAGGCGAAACCGGGCACCCCCGGAGATCCCGACCGCTCGCCGCGGCCCCCGGACGACTCCGAACCCACCCGGCCGGCGGCCTCAGCGGTCGTCGCTGAGCACCGGCTCGGGCAGCGTGCCGGCGTTCCACTCCACGATCCGCCAGCCTCGCCGCCCCGGCTCGCAGACCACCCACGAGCAGTTGCTCAACCCGCCGAACGCGTCCCAGTGAGCCGGTGCGAGACCGACAAGGCGGGCGACTCCGACCCGGGTGGCGAGGCCGTGCGAGGCGACCACGACGGTCTCGCCGTCGGCGACGAGTTCGGTGGCCCGCCGGAACGCCTTCTCCGCGCGCTCGGCGACCTCGGCGACCGTCTCGCCGTCACCACCGCGGCGGACGTCCTCCCCCGCCTCCATCCGGGCGTGCAGGTCGGGGTGACGGGCAGCGAACTCGACCTTCGTCATGCCCGCCCAGGAGCCGACGTGGATCTCCCGCAGGTCGGTGTCGTACGACACTTCCAGCCCGGTCAACCGGGCCAGCGCCGCCGCGGTCTGGGCGGCGCGTTGCAGGTCGCTGGCCACGAGGGCGGCCGGACGCAGGGCGGCGAGCCGGGCCGCGGCGGCCTCGGCCTGCCGCAGCCCCACCTCGTCCAACGGGATGTCGGTCTGCCCCTGGAAGCGGTCCGTGTAGTTCCAGCCGGTCCGCCCGTGTCGCCAGACCACCAACCTGGCGGCGGTCACGCGTCGGTTCCGGTGGGACGCGGCCCCTCCGCGCCGCGGAGGCCGCCGGAGAGGTCACCCGGCATGTCACCCGGCATGTCTCCGGCCAGGTCACGAGGGCCACCGCCCACGGTGACGGCCTCGGGGAGCTTGATCTCGGGGCAGTCCCGCCACAGTCGTTCGAGCGCGTAGAAGGCGCGCTCCTCGACGTGCTGGACGTGGATGACGAGATCGCCGTAGTCCATCAGGACCCAGCGGTTTTCCCGGTCGCCCTCGCGGCGGGACGGCTTGTGGCCGGCGGCAGCCAGTCGGTCCTGGATCTCCCGGACGATGGCGCCGACCTGACGGTCGTTGGTGGCAGAGCACAGAAGGAACGCGTCGGCGATGGCGAGCCGCTCGGAGACGTCGAATGCGATGACGTCGCGGGCCTGCTTGTCAGAAGCGGCCAATGCGGCCAGCTGTGCCAGCTCGACGGCTTCGGTCGTTGCGGGCACGAGGTCCTTTCTCGCCGATTCCGGGACAAACGTTTCGGAACGGCGTATCTGTTCGGCGTAAGGTCCGTTCCAGGATCTCACGGCTTGAGGTACATCCGCCTCTTGTTGATGTACTGAACGATGCCGTCGGGGACGAGGTACCAGATCGGGCGACCCGCGGCGACGCGTTCGCGACACTCCGTGGAGGAAATGGCCAGCGCCGGGATCTCCAGGAGCGTCACCGCGTCGGGAGGAATCTCGTCGATCTCGAAGGTGTGGCCGGGCCGGGTGCACCCGACGAAGTGCGCCATCTGGAACAGCTCGTCGACGTCGCGCCAGGTCAGGATCTGGGTCAGCGCGTCCGCGCCGGTGATGAAGAAGAACTCCGCGTCCGGCCCCCGCGCGGCCCGCAGGTCACGCAACGTGTCGACGGTGTAGGTGAGCCCCGGCCGGTCGATGTCGACCCGGCTCACCGAGAACCTCGGGTTGGACGCGGTGGCGATCACCGTCATGAGATAGCGATCCTCGGCCTCCGCGACCTGCCGGGCGCCCTTCTGCCAGGGCTGACCGGTGGGTACGAAGATCACTTCGTCCAGGTCGAACGTGGCCTGGACCTCGCTCGCGGCCACCAGGTGGCCGTTGTGGATGGGGTCGAAAGTGCCACCCATCACGCCGAGTCGGGGACGTCGGTCGCTCACCAGGCCCTCCGGACCGCCGGGCTGTGCGTACGCATCTGCGTCGTCCAGTCCAGGCTCAGGCGTGCGGCCGGCCCTTGCCGAAGGCGAGCAGGATCGCCAGGAGCGCGACCAGGATCAGGAAGGCGATGAGCCCGAACACCGGCCCGGGGAAGGGCAGCTCCGGGCCTTCCTGTGCGAGAAGTACGAAGGACGCCATGGCCGCAAAGCCTACCCCGCACCCCTGCGGGCACGACGCCCCGGCCGACCGGCGGCCGCCCGTTGCCGGCGGGTGATCGCTCAGCCGCGGATCTGCCCCTCGCCGACCACGACGTACTTGGTCGAGGTGAGCTCGGGCAGGCCCATCGGCCCGCGTGCGTGCAGCTTCTGGGTGGAGATGCCGATCTCGGCGCCGAACCCGAACTCCCCGCCGTCGGTGAACCGGGTCGAGGCGTTCACCACCACCGCGGCGGAGTCGACCGCCTGGACGAACCGCCGGGCGGCCGGCTGCGACCGGGTGATGATCGCCTCGGTATGGCCCGAGCCGTGCCGGCGGATGTGCCGGCAGGCGTCCTCGAGTGAGTCGACGACCGCCGCGGCAAGGTCGAGGGAGAGGTACTCGGTGTCCCAGTCGGTGTCGGTCGCCGGAACGACCAGCTCGTCGTACGCCGCGACTCTGGCGTCGCCGTGCACCGTCACCCCCGCGTCGCGCAGCGCCGCCAGCGCACGCGGCAGGAACGCCTCCGCGGCGTCGGCGTGCACGAGCAACGTCTCCGCGGCGTTGCAGACGCTGGGGCGCTGGGTCTTCGCGTTCAGCAGGATCGAGACGGCCATGTCCAGGTCGGCGTCGGCGTCGACGTACACGTGGCAGTTGCCGACGCCGGTCTCGATCACCGGCACCGTGGAACCCTCGACGACGCTGCGGATCAGGCTCGCGCCGCCACGCGGGATGAGGACGTCGACCAGTCCGCGCGCCCGCATCAGGTGCCCGACCGACTCGCGGCTGTCGCCCGGCACCAACTGGACCGCGTCGGCGGGCAGTCCGGCGTCGACCAGCGCCTTGCGGAGCACGTCGACGATCGCGGCGTTGGACTCCCGCGCCGAGGACGAACCCCGCAGCAGGGCAGCGTTTCCGCTCTTCAGGCACAGGCCGGCCGCGTCCGCGGTCACGTTGGGACGGGCCTCGTAGATGATGCCGACCACGCCGAACGGCACGCGTACCTGGCGAAGCTCCAGACCGTTCGGCAACGTGAAGCCACGGACCACCTCGCCCACCGGGTCGGTCAGCGCGGCGACCTGGGTCAGGCCGTCGGCCATCGCCGCGATCCGGCCCTCGTCCAGCCGCAGCCGGTCGATGATCGCGTCCGGTGTCCCGGCCGCACGGGCGCGCTCCACGTCGGTCGCGTTGGCGGTGACGATGGTCGCCGCGTCGGTACGCAGCGCGGCACCCATCGCGGCCAGGGCGGCGTCCTTGTCGGCGCGGGACCGGCCGGCCAGGTCGACGGCGGCCTCCCGGGCGCGGGCAGCGGTGTCGAGGACGGCCGCGCGCTCACGGTCGGTGTCAGCGCCCGCGGTCACGGCGCCGGCGTTCACGGAAGCAGTCACGGTCCCGATCCTATTGCGGTCGCGTGGCCCTCCGGTTACTGACGTACGCCGAGATCAACCGGTCAGTACGGGCGGACGCTGCCGATGCCGGCGAACGGCGGCGGAGCGGTTCCCTCGTCCACGCGGGTGGTGAAGGTGTCCCGGTCGAGCACCTCCAGGCCGATGACCTCCCACTGGGGCAGGCCCGCGCTGTCGCGGTGCTCGGTCCACAGCCGCAACGCCAGCGAGGCCGCGTCCAGAAGATCGGTGGCCTGCTCCCAGTAGCGCACCTCCGCCCGGTTCGGCTGGAAGCGCACGGTCAGCAGGAACGGCCGCTCCTCGACCAGTCGTTCGAGCCCGGCGCGTACTTCGTCCGGATCGTGGGGTTCGCCGGCAACCGTCACGGTGATGTGCCACATCCGCGTCTCGTCGGAGCTCACACCGCCGCCTTTCTTCAGTGCGTGAGTCAGGTGTGCGCGATCGTACGGTCACGTTCGGGCAGAAGCACGAGATCGTCGCGGTGGACGACCTCGCGTTCGTAGGCGGGACCGAGCTCACGAGCGAGGTCCCTGGTGGAACGGCCGAGCAGGTCGGGAAGCTCGTGGGCGTCGAAGTTGACCAGCCCGCGGGCGACAGTACGGCCCTCGGGATCGACCAGGTCGACCGGATCCCCCACCTCGAACGTCCCGTCCACCGCCACGATCCCGGCCGGGAGCAGGGACGCACGGCGCTCGCAGACCGCGCGCACCGCGCCGGCGTCGAGCCGGAGCCGACCGCGCGGCGTGGTCGCGTGGGCCAGCCACAGCAGCCGGATGGGACGTCGCCGGCCGGTCCGGTGGAAGTAGGTGCCAACCCGCTCACCGGCCAGCGCCCGGCCCGCGTCGCCTGCCTCGGCCAGCACCACCGGAACCCCGGCGGCGGTCGCGATCCGGGCCGCCTCCACCTTGGTGGCCATGCCGCCGGTGCCGACGCCGGACCTTCCCGACCGGCCGAGTGACACGTGGGCCAGGTCGGCTTCGTTGCGTACCTCCTCCACCCGTTCGGTGCCGGGCCGGCGCGGGTCGCCGTCGTGGAGGCCGTCGACGTCGGACAACAGGACGAGCAGGTCGGCGTGCACGAGGTGGGCGACCAGCGCCGCCAGCCGGTCGTTGTCGCCGAACCGGATCTCCTCGGTGGCCACCGAGTCGTTCTCGTTCACGATCGGCACCACGCCGAGCTCCAGCAGCCGCGCCATCGTGCGGTAGGCGTTGCGGTAGTGGGAACGCCGGGTCACGTCGTCGAGGGTCAGCAGCACCTGCGCCACCCGGAAGCCGTGCCGGCCGAACGCCTCGGTGTAGCGGGCCACGAGGAGTCCCTGGCCGACGCTCGCCGCCGCCTGCTGGGTGGCCAGGTCACGCGGGCGGGTACGCAGTCCGAGCGGGGCGAAGCCGGTCGCGATCGCGCCGGAGGAGACCAGCACGATCTCGGTGCCGGCCGCGCGGCGGGTGGCGAGTGAGTCGACGAGCGCGTCGATGCGGTCCTGGGCGATGCCGCCGCGCGAGGTGGTGAGAGAGGACGACCCGACCTTGACGACCACGCGTTCGGCGGCCGTCACGTCGGTGCGCAACCCTCTGGTCACCGGTCGGTCACCGGCCGTCCAGCCGGGGATCGCTGCCTCGTGGACCCTGCAGCAGTTCGGCGCCGGACTCCACGCTGGGGTCGAAGTCGAACACCACGGCGTTGTCCTCCTCGCCGATCGCCACCGCGTCGCCACGCTGGGCGCCCAGCTTGCGGAGCTTGTCCTCGACGCCGAGCCGGTTCAGCCGGTCGGAGAGGTAGCCGACGGCCTCGTCGTTGCTGAAGTCGGTCTGGCGTACCCACCGCTCGGGACGGCGCCCGCGCACCCGCCACACCTCGCCCTCACGGTTGATGGTGAAGTCGGACTCGTCGACCGCCCGGGGACGGATCACGATCCGGGTGGGCTCGGCCGGTTCGGCGCTCGCGCGCCGGCCCTGGACCAGACGTGCCATGGCGTACGACAGCTCGACCAGGCCGGCGTGCGTGGCCGCGGACACCTCGAAGACGAGCAGCCCGCGCGCGGCGAGCTCGGGCTTCACCATCTCGGCCAGGTCGTGGGCGTCGGGCACGTCGACCTTGTTGAGTACGACGAGGCGCGGCCGGTCCTCCAGCCCGCCGTGCGCGGCGAGCTCGGCCTCGATGATGTCCAGGTCGGACAGCGGGTCGCGGCCCGGCTCGATCGTCGCGCAGTCGATCACGTGGCACAGCGCGCTGCAGCGCTCGACGTGGCGCAGGAACTCGTGGCCGAGGCCCCTTCCCTCGCTCGCGCCCTCGATCAGGCCGGGGACGTCGGCGACGGTGAAGGTCGTGTCGCCCGCGGTCACCACGCCGAGGTTGGGCACCAACGTGGTGAACGGGTAGTCGGCGATCTTCGGCCGGGCCCGGGACATCGCGGCGATCAGGCTGGACTTGCCGGCACTGGGAAACCCGACCAGCCCGACGTCGGCGACGAGCTTGAGCTCCAGCACGATGCTGCTGCGGTCGCCGGGCTCGCCGAGAAGCGCGAACCCCGGGGCGCGGCGGCGAGCCGAGGCCAGCGCGGCATTGCCCAGACCGCCGTTGCCGCCCGCGGCGACGACGTAGGACGTCCCGGCGCCCACCAGGTCGATCAGCACATCGCCCCCGGTGGTCTTCACGACCGTGCCGTCGGGCACCCGCAGCACGAGGTCCTCACCGTCGGCACCGGCGCGGTTGCTGCCCTGGCCGGGCCGGCCGTTGGCCGCCCGGCGGTGGGGTGCGTGGTAGTAGTCGGCCAGCGTGGTGAGGTTGGGAGCGACCTCGAGGACGACGCTGCCGCCCCGGCCGCCGTTGCCGCCGTCCGGGCCGCCGAGAGGCTTGAACTTCTCCCGGTGGACCGAGGCGCAGCCATGGCCGCCGTCACCGCCGGACACATGCAGCGTCACCCGGTCGATGAACGTGGGGACCGCCACGGCGCACCTCCTCCCTGCTGGAACCGCTCTACTGGAGCCAACCGCCTACGCCACTCGCGCGACTGCTGGTCAAAGACTGCTGGTCAAACAGGTAAGGGGCGGGCCCAGATGGCCCGCCCCGCCCCATGTGTGTCCGGGTGTGGCTTACGCGCTCGGGAGAATGCTGACGGTGCGACGACCGCGGCGGCTCCCGAACTCCACGGTGCCCGCGGACAGCGCGAACAGCGTGTCGTCGCCGCCCCGCCCGACGTTGAAGCCCGGGTGGAAGTGGGTGCCGCGCTGGCGGACGATGATCTCACCGGCGTTGACGAGCTGGCCGCCGTAGCGCTTGACACCGAGTCGCTTGGAGGTGGAGTCGCGCCCGTTCCGCGAGGACGAGGCGCCCTTCTTGTGTGCCATGAGATGTCAGCCCTTGGTCTTATTCGGTGGGTTGGTCCGGAGGTGGTGCCTGACGGACTAGCCCTGCTTGATGTCGGTGACCTTGACCTTGGTCAGCGCCTGGCGGTGGCCCTGGCGCCGGCGGTAACCGGTCTTGTTCTTGAACTTCAGGATATGGATCTTCGGGCCCTTGGCGGCACCGAGCACCTCAGCGGTCACCGAGACCTTGCCGAGCGCCGCGGCGTCGGACGTGACGCTCTCACCGTCGACGACGAGGACGGCCGGAAGCTGCACCGTCGAACCCGTCTGCTCGGCCAGTCGGTTGACCTCGAGGACGTCGCCGACGGCCACCTTGTGCTGCCGGCCGCCACTGCGCACGATCGCGTACACCGCTGGTCTCACTCTCTTCGGACGTTCGGGAGCGCGTCGCGGGGAACGGACGCGCGAAGATGGCGCGGACACCGCGCCGACGGATCAGACTACCGCAGGCCCTCGGCGCGGATCAAAGCCGGGCCACCCGGCGGGCGCCGGTGGACCTGCCACCGGGCACCCGCGTCGGGTGTTCTGCTCGGACCGGGCACCCGCGGACCTACTCGGCGGACACCCGACGGCGGCCGCGCCGACGGGCGGGACGGCCACCGAAGTCTTCCGGCGACTCCTCCTCGGGGGCGCCGGACGGTTCCTCGGACGTGGCTGCGGGCTCCGCGCCGTTGCGGGCCGCCTCCTGTGTCTCCTGCGTCTCGTGTGCGTCCTGGGTCGCGTCCTGCCCCGGCTCCGCGTCCTGGGTCGGTTGCGCTTCCTGGGTGGGCTGCGCCTCCTGGGCCGGCTGCGCTTCCTGGACCGGCTGTGGCGTACCCGACGCTTCCGGCGTACCGGACGTTCCGGGCATGCCGACCGCCGGCCCGGGGGACGCGGGCTCGGCTGCCTCCGGACGGGTAGCTCCGACGTCCACCCATGTGGCCACCGGCACGGTCTTGACCGGTGCGGCCTTCGCCGGCGCGGCGACAACCGGTGCGGATTCCGCCGGCTCGGCCTGCGGCTGCTCAGCTTCGGCCTTGTCGGCGATCGCGTCCTCGGACTCCGACCCGACCTCGGCTGCCTCGGACTCGACAGCCTCGGACTCGACAGCCTCGGACTGGACAGCCTCGGCGGACTCCGCCTCGACCGGCTCGGCGTCCACGGACTCCGCCTCGACCGGCTCGGCGTCCACGGGCTCGGCGTCGATCGGCTCGGCGACGCCGTTGCCGCCACCGCCGCCACCACGGCGCCGACGGCGGGAGCGCCGGCCGGGCTCCTCCTCACCGCTGGGCTGCGAGGGCGCCTCGACGGGCTCGAGGCGGACCTTCACGCCGCGTCCCGAGCACGCCTCACACGGCTCGCTGAACGACTCCAGCAGGCCGGTGCCGATCCGCTTACGCGTCATCTGGACCAGGCCGAGCGAGGTGACCTCTGCCACCTGGTGCTTGGTCCGGTCGCGGCCGAGGCACTCCACCAGCCGGCGGAGCACGAGGTCGCGGTTGGACTCCAGCACCATGTCGATGAAGTCGACGACGATGATCCCGCCGATGTCGCGCAGCCGGAGCTGGCGCACGATCTCCTCGGCGGCCTCGAGGTTGTTCCGGGTGACGGTCTCCTCGAGGTTGCCACCGGCGCCGGTGAACTTCCCGGTGTTGACGTCGATGACGGTCATCGCCTCGGTGCGGTCGATCACCAGCGAACCACCGGAGGGCAGCCACACCTTCCGGTCCAGAGCCTTCACGATCTGCTCCTCGATCCGGAACGAGGTGAACACGTCGTCGTGCTTCGCCCAGCGTTCCAGCCGGTCGGCGAGGTGCGGCGCCACGTGCTCGACGTACCCCTCGACCATCTCCCAGGCCTCGTCACCGGAGACGACCAGGCGGGCGAAGTCCTCGGTGAACAGGTCTCGTACGACCTTGATCAGCAGGTCGGGCTCGGCGGAGAGCAGGTTGGGCGCCTGGCCGTTGGCGGTCTTCTTCTCGATCGCCTCCCACTGAGCCTTCAGCCGGGCGACGTCGCGGGAGAGTTCGTCCTCGCTCGCGCCCTCGGCAGCGGTGCGTACGACCACACCCGCCTCGTCGGGAACGATGTCCTTCAGCAGTGCCTTGAGCCGGCTGCGCTCGGTGTCGGGAAGTTTGCGGCTGATGCCGTTCATCGAGCCGTGGGGTACGTAGACGAGGTAACGGCCGGGCAGGCTCACCTGGCTGGTCAGCCGGGCACCCTTGTGGCCGATCGGGTCCTTGGTGACCTGGACCAGCACGCTCTGCCCAGACTTGAGCGCGAGCTCGATCCGGCGGGGCTGGTTCTCGTGGCCCAGGCTGGTCCAGTCGACCTCGCCCGCGTAGAGCACCGCGTTGCGGCCGCGGCCGATGTCGATGAACGCCGCCTCCATGCTGGGCAGAACGTTCTGCACCCGCCCGAGGTAGACGTTGCCGATCATCGACGACTGCGACTCGCGGGTGACGTAGTGCTCGACGAGTACGTCGTCCTCGAGCACCGCGATCTGGGTCCGGTCACGCTGCTGACGGATCACCATCGTGCGCTCGACGGCCTCACGGCGGGCCAGGAACTCCGACTCGGTGAGGATCGGCGGACGACGGCGCCCGGCCTCCCGGCCCTCGCGCCGCCGCTGCTTCTTGGCCTCGAGCCGGGTCGAGCCCTCCAGGGCGCTCGGCTCGTCGTCGCCCTTACGGGGTTCGCGCACCTTGACGACGGTGTGCTCGGGGTCGTCGGGCGAGGCGTCCGCGGACTCACCGCGACGGCGGCGACGGCGCCGGCGGCGACGCGAGCCGCCACCGTCCTCGTCGGAGTCGTCGTCCTCGGAGTCGTCCGACGCCTGCGACTCCGGGGACTCCCCCGCGTCGTCGGTGCCGGCCTGGCCCCCGTCGTCGGAGGTGGAGTCGGTGGAGTCGTCGTCGGCGCCGGTCTTGTTCCTGCGGCGCCCGCCACGACGGCGACGGCGACGGCGTCCGCCCTCGGACTCCTCGCCGTCGTCGGAGTCGTCGCTGTCGGGTTCCTCCGCGACGGGCTCGGCCTTGCGGCCACGCCGTCCGCGGGTGGACCTGCCGGCGCCGTCGGCGGACTTGTCCGCCTCGGCGGCCTGGTCCTGCCGGTCCTGCTGGTCGGTGTCCGCGGTCTCGGAGGTCACCGAGGTCGCCGCGGTCTCGGAGGTGGCCGCCGGCTCGGCGGCTTCCGCGGCCGCCCCGCCGCGGGTACGCCGGCGCCGCGACGGCTTCTGCTCGCCGGACTCGGCCTGCTCTCCCGCAGGAGACTTCGCGGCGGGAGCCGTCGGTGCGGTCTCGATCGCCGGCGGCTGGAACAGCACGGTCGGCGGCTGGAAGGCCACCACCGGCGGTGCCTCGGTGGTCGCGGCGGGCTGGGTCACTGCCGGCTCGCCACCTGTGACCGGCGCCGACTCGGCCGGCACCGACTCGGCCGGCACCGACTCGGCCGGCGAGGAGGTCTCCGGCTGGGCGTTCTCCTGCGGAGTGTCGTCCGCCTGATCCGGCTTCGGCTGATCGTCCTTCGGGGCGGCGGCCTTCTTGGCCCGGGTGCGCTTGGCGGCGGCTCGCTTACGGGGCGCCGGCTTCTGCTCCTCGGCCGGACCGTCGGTCACGCCGTCGGGCGCACTGTCGGTCGCACTGTCGGCTGAGCCATCAGCCGAACCTGACGGGGACTCCGCTTCCGCGGCGGGCTCGGCCGGCGCGGCGGCAGCCTTCTTCGCCCGGCTCACACGCTTACGGGTGGTGCGGCGCGGCGTGGTGGGCTCCGCCTCCTGCGGCGGGCCGTCTGCCTGCGGCGGCGAGCCGCCGGTGTCGGCAGCGGGTCGATCGGAGTGTTCGGGTGTCGCGCCCGTTTCGGCGCCGGGCTCGTTTTCGAGCAAGTCTGTCTCCTGTCAGCCCCCGGGCTGGTGAGCCGCGCGGAGGCCTGTGTCGGTCGTCAGGGTCACCGGCAGGCGGCCTCGACGTAAGTCGCTTGTCAGTCCCGAGCGAGAGCCGTAGCTTCGCTTCGGAACCGCGACGGCGCCTTCGCCACGGCATCGCTCCCGATCGGTGTCCCCAACCGCGTCAACGGCTCCTGTCACTCACGAGGTGACGGAAGCGTCGCGGTCGGGGGCCAGCGGGTCGCCCACGGTGCCGGACTCCTCGTCCCACGGGCCCTGGCTCCGCCGGGTCATGCGATGTGGTGGCGGAAGCTCGAGCCCAGACGCCAGGCGGAGCCCAGCGAGGACGTCGTCGGGTCGCACAGCGGGCGTTCCGTGCCGCACGACCACCTGCAGTATCGCACAAGGAATCGAGAGGTCGGTCGTACCGCCGGACGGTGCGCCCGCGGCCGGTTCCGGCCGGGTCAGGTCGAGCCGCCGGACGGCGTCCCGAATGTCGAATACGCGAAGTCCGTTCTTGGTGAGACGCTCCACCTCCACTACGTCGCGGGCGAGGAACGCCTCGACCGCCGAGGCCAGGTCGCCGGCGGCTTCCACCGGGCAGGCGATCTCCCAGAACGAGGCCTGCAGCCGGTCCGCCAGCGCGCCCGACCCCGCCTCGACGACCTCCAGCACGTCCAGCCCGTCGGGCAGCGCGGCGTCCAGCCCGGCACGCAGCGCCTGCGGGTCGCAACGCACGGCGACACCGAGTTCGGCGTACTCCGCCTCACTGGCGGCCCCGGTCGGCGCGGCACCCGCGTAGGAGATCTTCGGATGCGGACTGAAGCCGGCGGAGTACGCGATGGGTACGCCGGCCCTGCGGACGGCACGCTCCAGCGCCCGCTGGAAGTCGCGGTGACTGGTGAAGCGCAGCCGTCCCCGCTTGGCGTACCGGAAGCGCAACCGCTGCACGGTCGGCGGGGTGTTGCGGTCGGGTGGCTTCGGTGTCCGGCTCATATCGCCGCAGACCCTATCGGTCGGCCCGCGCCGGCCGGTCGGTCAGCCGGTCAGCCGGAGTCACGGCTGCCGGCGGGGGCGACGAGCTCGGCCTGCCGGGTCTGGGAGACCCCCACGATGGGGAGCATCTTCTGCCCGGTCGGGCCGACCTGGATCTCCGTACCCATCTGCGGGCAGACACCGCAGTCGAAGCACGGCGTCCAGCGGCAGTCCTCGACCTCCACCTCGTCCAGCGAGTCCTGCCAGTCCTCCCACAGCCACTCCCGGTCCAGGCCGGCGTCGAGGTGGTCCCACGGGAGCACCTCGGTCTCGCCGCGTTCGCGGGTGGTGTACCAGTCGAGGTCGACGGGCTCGCCGGCCAGTGCCTCCTCGCACGCCTTCACCCACCGGTCGTAGGAGAAGTGCTCGCTCCAGCCGTCGAACCGGCCGCCGTCGGCCCACACAGACCGGATCACCCGGCCCACCCGGCGGTCACCGCGGGACAGCAGTCCCTCGACCACCGAGGGCTGCCCGTCGTGGTAGCGGAGCCCGATCGCCTTGCCGTACTTCCGGTCGCTGCGGATCGCGGACCTCAGCTTGGACAGCCGGGAGTCGACGTTCTCCCAGGACTCCTGGGCGGCCCACTGGAACGGCGTGTGCGGCTTGGGCACGAACCCGCCGATGGACACCGTGCACCGGATGTCGTTGCGCCCGGACACCTCGCGTCCGGTGGCGATCACCCGCTGGGCCAGGTCGGCGATGGCGAGCACGTCCTCGTCGGTCTCGGTCGGCAGCCCGCACATGAAGTACAGCTTCACCTGCCGCCAGCCGTTGGCGTACGCGGTGGCGACGGTGCGGATGAGGTCGTCCTCGCTGACCATCTTGTTGATGACCTTGCGCAACCGCTCGCTGCCACCCTCGGGCGCGAACGTCAACCCGGACCTGCGGCCGTTCCGGGAAAGCTCGTTGGCCAACGTGACGTTGAACGCGTCGACCCGCGTCGACGGCAGTGACAGGGAGACGTTGCTTCCCTCGTACCTGTCGGCCAGCCCCTTGGCCACCTCGCCGATCTCGGAGTGGTCGGCGCTGGACAGCGACAGCAGGCCGACCTCCTCGAAGCCGGACGCCTCCACGCCGTTCTGCACCATCTCACCGATCGTGGAGATGTTGCGTTCGCGTACCGGCCGGGTGATCATCCCCGCCTGGCAGAAGCGGCAGCCGCGGGTGCACCCGCGGAAGATCTCCACCGAGAAGCGCTCGTGCACCGTCTCCGCCAGCGGGACCAGCGGTTGCTTGGGGTAGGGCCACTTGTCGAGGTCCATCAACGTGTGCTTGACGACGTGCGACGGAACGCCGCTGCGGTTGGGGGCGACCCGCTTGATCCGGCCGTCGGGGAGATAGTCGACGTCGTAGAACTTGGGTACGTAGACCCCGCCGGACACGGCCAGCCGGAACAGCAGTTCGTCCCGCCCGCCCGGGCTTCCCTCGGCCTTCCACTCCCGGACCACCTCGCTGATCGCGAGGACGACCTCCTCCCCGTCGCCGAGGACGGCGGCGTCGAGGAAGTCGGCGATCGGCTCGGGGTTGAACGCCGAGTGGCCGCCGGCCAGCACGATCGGATGCTCGTCGGTGCGCTCGCAGGCCTCCAGCGGGATGCCGGCCAGGTCGAGCGCGGTGAGCAGGTTGGTGTAGCCGAGTTCGGTGGCGAACGACACACCGAGAAGGTCGAACGCACCGACCGGGCGGTGCCCGTCGACGGTGAACTGCGGGATGGCGTTGTCCCGCATCACCTTCTCCATGTCCGGCCACACGGAGTACGTGCGCTCGGCCAGGATCCAGTCGCGTTCGTTGAGCACCTCGTAGAGGATCTGCACGCCCTGGTTGGGCAGCCCCACCTCGTAGGCGTCGGGATACATCAGCGCCCAGCGGACCTGGGTGGAGTCCCACTCCTTGACGGTCGAGTTGAGCTCACCGCCGACGTACTGGATCGGCTTCTGTACCGCCGGTAGCAGGGGCTCCAGCCGGGGGAACAACGACTCCACGGCCATGGTTCTCAGCACACCTTCGATCGGGGTCTCGTCGGCCAAAGCATCCAGGGTAACCGCCGGCCGGGTCCCGGCCCGGGCCGCCGGTCCGCCGGGCGGGTTCGGCACGGGTTCGGCACGGGTTCGGGGCGGGTTCGGGGCGTCCGACGAGGCTTTGCCGCAGGGTCGGCCGGGCGGGCGAGGCCGTTCCCCCTCGAGAGGGAGGCAACACCAGGTCTGCTCCGGCCAGCGTGAAAGCCATGCGATTTCTCGACGGAACGCGGATCGGCCGCGACGCGGACGGCTTCGACAAGCTGGACGGCCTGGATCCCCTGAACTGCCTCGAGTGCCACCCGCGAGGAGATGCCGGGGTCCGGCGAGGCCCGGAAGCCGCCGCGAACCCGCCCCGACCCGAGGTCCACTGGTCGGCGCGGTTGCCGGCGCTGGTGATCGGGTGGGCCCTCGCGTACGGCGCACTTCGGACGTACTGGGCACTCGGCCACCGGCCGTGGTTCCCGCCGATCGGGCCGGACCTGCTGGCGTTCTCCGGCTGGGGCGTGGTCGTCCTGTGCGCGGCGGCGGCCGTGGTGGCGCTCGGCATCCGCCTGCTGGTCGGCCCGCTCGGCGTGGTCTCCGGACGCGGCGGTCCGGCCGGGCCGCGGGTCACCGGGGCCCGGGCGGTCGCCGGCTGGACCGTGGTGGCGCTCGCCTGGGCCGTGAGCGCGGTGATCACCTCCGCCGCCTGCCTCCTGCTGCTCGACGTCGTGGGACTGCTGTTCGTCGGCACCCGCGTTCCGTTCGACGTGGGTGCGCTGCTCAGCCGGGCCGGCTGCATGGCGGCCGCGGTGCTGGTGGGCGGGACCGCGCTGGCGGCAGGCCGGCGGCTGCGGGGAGGCTGCCTGGGCTGTGGGCGGCCGGCGCGTCGCACCCCGGCCGGGTCGTCCGGGTCCACCGGGCCCGTCGGCGCGGAGACCCCCGGGATCGCCGGGACCGACGGCGAGGTGCGGGCACCGTGGTGGGCGTTCGCGGCCGGTTACGCGGCGGTCCTCGGGTGCGTGATCCGGTTCGGCGCCCAGGCCCTGATCGGGTTCGGCCCGGAGGCGGCACCCGCGACCGGATCCGCGGGAAGGGTGGCGGGCCTGGCGTTCCTGGCGGCCGCCGCGCTCGCGGGCACGTTGCTGCCGCTGGCGCAGGTCCACCGCTTCGGGCGGACCTGGCCCCGCTGGGTGCTCGGCCTGGCCGGCCGCCGGGTGCCGCGGTGGCTGGTCCTCGGCCCGGGGCTGGGCGTCTCGGTGGGAATGACGGCGTACTTCGGGACCGGTCTGGTCCAGCTCCTCACCGAGCCGGCGAGCGCGGCGCAGGCCGACCCGTACCCGTCCTGGTTCATGGGAGTGGCCATGTCGGCGTACCTCGTGTGGGGAGCCGGCCTCGGCGTCGCCGCGCTCTCCTACCGGCTGCTCACCCGGCCGCGGTGCACCTGGTGCGGAGCGCGGGCTCGGTAGCCGAGGTCTGGCGGTTGAGGTAGATCCTGCCGGTGCGGGCGGAATCCTGGCGGCACGGGCAGGATCTGGGGTACGGCGGGATAATGTCCGCGCGGTGGGCAGGGCAGGGACGCAGTCCCGGCCCGTCGCCTGCGGAGCGCCCACCTCTACTGACGCAGCACGGGGAAGGCGGCCATGACCGACCAGCAACCCGAACCCAGCCGGTCCGAGCAGTCGGGACCTGACCACCCGGCGGTGGGCGAGGCCTCCATCCTGGCCTCCGACGCGGAGCGGGAGGCGGTCGTCTCCCGGCTCAACGCCGCGTGCGGTGAGGGCCGGCTGACGCTGGAGGAGTTCAGCGACCGACTGGAGCGTTCCTACACCGCACGCACCCGCGGCGAGCTCGAACCGCTCCTTCGCGACCTGCCGCTGGGCGCCGAGCAAGCCGCCGAGCCCGCCGTCCACCCTTCCGCGGGCCGCGGTCGCACCGACTGGCACGTGACACCACTGGGCGGACTGCGCCGGAGCGGCCGCTGGCGGATGCGCGACCAGCTGGTCTCGGTGACGCTGATCGGTGGTGTCGACCTCGACCTGCGCGAGGCGCAGCTGGACGCGCCGGAGGTCACCCTGACCTCGGTGTCGGTCATCGGCGGCGTCAGCCTGACCGTGCCGCCCGGGGTCTCGGTGGTGACCGAGGGGTTCAGCCTGCTCGGCGGCCGGCGGATCGACGTCGACGAGGTGGCCGGCGACGACGCACCGACCCTGCGGGTTCGTTCGTTCTCGGTGCTCGGTGGTCTGCGGGTGTCGAGCTCGCGGCCGTACGACGGGTTTCGCGCCGCCCGGGAGAGCAGGCGGGAGGCCCTCGCCGACGCCCGGTCCCAGCGTGGCGCGGCGCTCGCCGACGCGCGGTCCCAGCGCAGGTCCGCACTCGCCGACGCCCGGGCCGGACGCCGGGACGCTCGGCAGGCCCGGCGGGACGCCCGGCGCGACCGCCGGCGTGGCCGGTAGCCGGCGTACCGGGAAAAGCGGTACCCGCCACCCCTGGAGCCGGTCCGGGTAGGAGGTGCCGGGGTCTGATGGGAAGATGTGCCGCATGGCCGCGTTCCTGTGTCTCCCGGCAGGGTCGGGACTCACTCTCGCCGACATCGAAGACTGGGCGTCTCGCGCCCGCGCGCTCGGCGCCGGCGACGACGCCGAGGTGGTGGTCGGCGAGCCCCCGCTGGCCGACGGCGGCGAGCCGCCGACGCTGAGCGTCCCGGTCAACGTCAGCCGGACGGTCCTCCCCGACGCCTGACCGACCCGCGGCAGCACGATCCGCGCCCTTCCCCGACTCCGACCGCGTTTCCGGCCGGGTCCGGAGGCGGTTCGAGTGCACACGGGGTCACCGGCGCACAGACGTGAGGTAGGCGGCCGTCTCGGCCTGGCCGAAGTGTTCGGCCCAGCCGAGCGGGGTGGCCGCGAAGGTCGGGTCGGTGCGGTCCAGGTCGGCGCCGCGCTCGACCAGGAGGCGTACGACCTCGAGCGCGCCCGCCCCGGCCGCGTAGTGGAGCGGGGACGGCGCCGGCGAACGCTCGGGGGCGTCCACACCGAACCCGAGGTCGACGAGCAGGCGTACGGCGTCCCAGCGCTCGCGGGAGGCAGCCCGGGACACGATCCCGGGATCGTCCGCACCGAGGCGCTCGACCACGCCGGGATCCTGCTCACGCAGCCGCTGCGCCTCGGCCCGGTCACCGCGCAGGCACGCGTCGGCAAACGGGTCCTGGGGGCGCTGGTGCTGGTAGAGGTCGCGAACGACCCCGATCTCCGCGCCGTGGTGGATCAGCTCGTCCAGGATGTGCAGCGCGAACGCCGCGCCGTCGGACTCGGCGAACGGGCCGGCGATGTCACCCATCGGGCGGGCCAGCGCCTCGTCGGTCACGGCGGCGAGGCGACGGCGCCAGATCGCGTGCGCGCGTTCGAGCGCAGCGACCGCCGCGGCGGCGGTGCCCCGCGGCGCCGGCTCCTCGTCGGCACCGACCGGCAGGCCGAGCCAGGTGGCGGTCCGGTCCTCGCCGAGGACGTCCGCCACGTGGGCGATCCGCCAGGCCAGGGTGGTGAACGGCGCCGGCTGCGGGGGCATGGCCGACCCGTCGGCGGCGTACGTGCCGTCTCCGGACGGTCTCAGCGTCCAGGCGTCGGGCACCGGCTCCCAAAGGTATTCCTCGTCGGTGAGGCCACCGAGCCGGTGGTGCAGTCGTTGCCAGGCGAAGTCGGAGAGTTCGAGCAGGTGGGCCTTCATCGAACTGCTCGCCGGGTTCTTCGTGGAGGAGCCGGCCGAGGTGTCGTTCTGGGTGGTCATGGCCGCACGCTAGCCCCGGTGGCGGACAGCTCCGGTCCGGTATTTTCGGCGAACCACGTGGTCAGCGGGCGCAGCGCGGCGAACTCCGCGAGCAGCCGGTCGACCACCTCCGGCGTGTGCAGCCAGGCCTCGCCGCCGACCGGGCGGGCGGCGGTCAGCGACCGGTGGCGCAGCAGGTCCGCCCTGGGATGGCCGGGCGGGAAGCCGCGGGGCACCCGCTTGAGCAGATCGCCGCCGATCTCGTACCCCTCCTCCGCCAGGTCCTCGACGAGCCCCGCCAGCTCCGCACCGGCCTCCCCGGCCACCGCGTGCCGATAGCGCTCCACCTGCTCACCCGGCGCGTACCACCACGAGCACTGGACGGCCAGGCCGTCGAGGTCGAACGACACCCCCAGCTCGACGTTGGGCGCGACCCGGACCATGCCGACCTGCCGCTGCCAGGGCCACAGCATCTTGGCGAAGCCCCAGACGTGGAAGTCCTCGTAGGCCTCGTCGGCGCCGGCGACGTCTCGCAGCAACGCGATCATCGGCCCGCGGACCAGCCGCTCACGGTCGCCGCGATGTCGTTCGCGCTCGGCCTGGGTCGGGTCGCCGTCCAGCCGCAGCAGCACGTCGAACGCCTCCTCCGGCCAGCCGGTGCAGTGACGTTCGCCTGTTGGTTTCGAAGCTCGGTCAGGGGGCTGGTGGTCAGCAGGTCGTCCCACGGGGACCTCCCGGGCGGAAGCGCGATCGCTGGACATCGCTGGATGAGTGCGGAGCATGCCACCGCCCACCGACAACCGGCAGCGCGCGACCGCTCGGCACCTACCAGGGGCTGGCCCCCGGCGAGCGTGCGCGCAAGGATCGGCGATCTCATGGATGTCATGGACGTCAAGGACACCGCCGTGCGGCTTCTCCGGCTGCTCTCTCTCCTGCAGGCCCGCCCACACTGGCCCGGCGAGGAGCTCGCCGAACGCCTCGGCGTCACCCCGCGTACCGTCCGCCGCGACGTCACCCGGCTGCGCTCCCTCGGCTACCCCGTGCAGGCCGACCTGGGTACGCACGGCGGCTACCGGCTGGGCACCGCGGGCAGGCTGCCTCCGCTGCTGCTGGACGACGACGAGGCGGTGGCGATCGCGGTCGGGCTCGGCGTCGCCGCGACCACCGCGGTCTCCGGTGTGGCGGACGGAGCGGTCGCCGCGCTGGCGAAGCTGGACCAGGTGCTCCCGGCCAGGCTGCGGGAACGCGTGAGCGCCGTCCGGGCGAGCACCGTGCAACTGCCCGGGCGAGACCTCCCCCGGGTGGACGCCGACGTCCTGGTGGCCCTGGCCACCGGGTGCCGGCGTACGGAGGAAGTGCGGTTCGGCTACCTCGACCACCAGGGGCGGGCCGGCGAACGGACGGTCGAGCCGTACCGGATCGTGCACACCGGCCGGCGCTGGTACCTCGTCGCCCGCGACCGTGACCGGGCCGACTGGCGGACGTTCCGGGTCGACCGGGTGCGGGATCCGGTGCTGACCGGCCGGCGGTACGAACACACCGACCCGCCGGACGCGATCGCCATGGTGTCGGAAGGGACCAACCTCGCGCCGTGGTCGATCCAGGCCCGGCTCCGGGTGCCGTTCGACGTGGCGGAGGCCCGCCGGAGGTTTCCGCCCAGCGTCGGCGTCGTGGAGCCGGACGAGAGTCCCGGCGGCGGGGAGCCGGCGGCGATCCTGCGGGTGGCCGCCAACGAGCTGGGACCGCTGGTGTCGTTCGTCGCCGGGCTGGACTGCGAGGTCGACGTGCTCGGCCCGGAGGAGTTGCGGGCCGCCGTCCGCGACCACGGCGCCCGCCTGGCCGCGCGGCACGGCCACCCGCCACGCGGGTGATCACCGGCCTACCGGTCGTCGCCCGGAGGTGGTGCTCGCATAGGGTCGACGCAAGATTCCACCCGAGGCCAACCCCAGGCCGGGCACAGGCCCACCCCCACGCCCACCCCACGTCGTCGACGGAGATCACCAGCGATGCTCGACCGCGCCGAAATCGACGCCCTCTTCCCCGCGGACCTGCGCGAGCCGGCGTACTGGGAACAGCAGTACCCGCCCCGGCAGCTGCCCGAGGGTGCGAAGGTGACGCGGGTCGGTCCGTCGCCCACCGGGTCGCCCCACCTCGGCCTGCTCTACGTCGGGGCGATCGACCGGTCCGTCGCCGACGAGTCCGGCGGGCGCTACCTCTTCCGGATCGAGGACACCGACCAGGCGCGGGAGATGCCGGGGGCGCTGGAGCAGTTCGACCGGGCCTTCGCCTACTTCGCGGTGAAGCCGGACGAGTCCGACGAGCTGGGCGGCGACTACGGCCCGTACCGCCAGTCCCGGCGTTCGCACATCTACCTCAGCCACGTCCGCGAGCTGCTGCGCCAGGACAGGGCGTACCTCTGTTTCGCCACCAAGGAGGAGCTGGCGCAGATCACCGCGACGCAGCAGAAGACGAAGCTGCCGACCGGCTACTACGGGCGGTGGGCGATCTGGCGGGACGCCGAGCCCGACGCCGTACGGGCCAAGCTCGCCGAGGGCGCGCCGTACGTCGTCCGCTTCCGCGCGCCGGCCCGTCCGGGCGCGCGGACCCGCTTCACCGACGCCATCCGGGGCGAGCTCTCCCACGAGTCCAACCGCAACGACGTGGTGATCCTGAAGACCTCCGCCCAGGAGCCGCGGCTGCCGACGTACCACTTCGCGCACGCCGTGGACGACCACCTGATGCGGGTCAACCTGGTGATCCGCGCCGACGAGTGGATCTCGTCGGTGCCGCTGCACCTGCAGCTGTTCGAGGCGCTGGGGTTCGAGGCGCCGGAGTACGCCCACATCGCGCCGCTGAACAAGCAGGACGGCGGCAGCAAGCGGAAGCTGTCCAAGCGCAAGGATCCCGAGGCGTCGGTCGACTTCTTCCTGGAGGCCGGCTACCCCGCCCCGGCCACGCAGTACTACCTGCGCGGCCTGGCCAACGGCCGGCTCGCCGACCTGCCGATGGAGCAGGCGCTGTCGGCGCCGATCCGGCTGGAGGACTGCGGCGTGGCCGGTCCCCTGGTCGACCTGGTGAAGCTGTCCGACATCAGCGCCGACCACATCGCCACCCTGTCCGGTGAGGAGATCCTCGACCAGCTCTCCGTCTGGGCACGGACCTACGACCCGGAGCTGGTGGACGTCGTGGCGAACGACCGCGACCTCGCGCTGCGCGCGCTGGCGGTCGAGCGCGAAGGGGTGGAGAACCCGCGCAAGGACCTGCGCCGGTGGTCGGACTTCCGGCCGGTGTACGGCTTCTTCTTCCCCGCGCTCTTCCCGCTGGTCGCCGATCCGGGCGACGAGCGGCTGGGCGGGCTGGACCCGGAGATCGTCCGCACGCTGGCCGGTGAGTTCGCCGACGGATACCAGGAGCTGGACGACCCGCAGGAGTGGTTCGGCCAGATCCGTGAGCTCGCCGCCCGGCACGGCTTCGCCAAGAACGCCAAGGAGTACAAGCGCGACCCGGACGCCTTCCCCGGCTCCATCCGGGAGGCCTCCCAGGTGATCCGGGTGGCGCTCACCGGCTCCACCCGCAGCCCCGACCTGTTCTCGGTCGCCCGGGCGCTGGGTGCGCCGGAGGTGCTGCGGCGGGTGCGTGCGCTGACCGGCGCCCAGGCGTAGGGCCGAGGCGGGCCGCGACACCCCGATGCCGACCACGATCGGGGGTACGGGGGACGCACGCAGCCGGGCCCGTGCGCCGCGGACGGGGGTGCGAAAGCGCTCCGGGGCGGCGCTGATCGGTCCGGCGCTGGTCGCCGCGGTCGCCTACGTCGACCCCGGCAACGTCGCCACCAACGTCACCGCCGGCGCGACGTACGGCTACCTGCTGGTCTGGGTGATCGTCACCGCCAACCTGATGGCCGGGCTGGTGCAGTACCTCTCCGCCAAGGTGGGGCTGGTCACCGGGCGGTCCCTGCCGGCCCTGGTCGCCGACGAGCTCTCCCGGCCGGCCCGGTTGGCGTACTGGCTGCAGGCGGAGCTGGTCGCGGTCGCCACCGACCTCGCCGAGGTGGTGGGAGGGGCGATCGCGCTGGCGTTGCTGTTCGACCTGCCGCTGCTGCTCGGCGGGCTGGTCACCGGCACGGTGTCGATGGCGGTGCTGGCGGTGCACGACCGGCTCGGCCGGCGACCGTTCGAGCGCGTCATCGTGTCGTTCCTGCTGATCGTGACGGTCGGGTTCCTCGCCGGTCTGGTCGTCGCGCCACCGGCGCCGGGCGACGTCGCGGCGGGCATGGTTCCGGGGTTCGCCGGCCTGGACAGCGTGCTGCTGGCCACCGCGATGCTCGGCGCGACCCTGATGCCGCACGCGGTCTATCTGCACTCCGGCCTGTCCGCCGACGGTCCGGCCGCGCGCCGGCTCGCCGCCTGGACCTCCGCGGGACGGCACCCGGCAAGGCTGCTGGCGGCGGACCCCGCCGCTGCCCGGGTGCGCCGCCGTGCCGGCCGGGTGGTGCGCCGCTACCTCGCCGTCACCCGGATCGACGTGCTGGTGGCGATGGTGCTGGCCGGCACCGTCAACCTCGGCCTGCTGCTGGCCGCCGCCACGGCGCTGCGGGGCGTGCCGGGCACCGACCGGCTGGAAGGTGCGTACGCCGCGATCGCCGACCAGCTCGGCGGCGGGATCGCGGTGGTCTTCGCGGTCGGGCTGCTCGCCTCCGGGCTGGCGTCCACCTCGGTCGGCTGCTACGCCGGCGCGATGATCATGGAGGGGTTGCTGCGCCGGCGGATCCCGCTTCTCGTCCGGCGGCTGGTGACGCTGGCGCCGGCGCTGCTGCTGCTCGGGGCCGGCGTCGACCCCACCCGCGCGCTGGTGCTGTCCCAGGTGGTGCTGTCGTTCGGGGTGCCGTTCGCGGTGGTGCCGCTGGTGCTCCTCACCGCCCGACGGCGGCTGATGGGCGAGGCGACCAACCACCCGGCCACCACAGCGGCCGCGGGAGTGGTCGCCGCCGTGGTGACCGCGCTGAACCTCGGCCTGGTGGTGCTCACGTTCACCGGAACGGGTTAGCCGAGGACGCGCCGGAACGAGCTAGAGCTTAGGGAACCAGAGGGCGATCTCGCGGGCGGCCGACTCGGCCGAGTCCGAGCCGTGCACGAGGTTCTCCCGGTTGGACAGCGCGAGGTCACCGCGGACGGTGCCGGCGGCCGCCTTGCGCGCGTCGGTCGCGCCGTTGAGCGCCCGGACGACCTCGATCGCCTGGTCACCCTCCAGCACGGCCGCGAGCAGCGGACCGCTGGTCACGAAGTCGCGCAGCGGCGGGTAGAACGCCTTCTCGACGTGCTCGGCGTAGTGCACGTCAGCCGTCGCCGCGTCGATGGTGCGGAGTTCGGCGGCGACCAGCGCCAGCCCCTTGCGTTCGTAGCGGCTCAGGATCTCCCCGACCAGGCCACGGCTCACGGCGTCGGGCTTGATCAGGACCAGGGTGCGCTCGGACACGCGTACTCCTCGCGGTGGGACGGGCCTGCGTGCGGGGACGCCGGCCCGGAAGAACGGACAGAACTGATCAGACGGACAGGATGCGCAGCGTAACCGGTCACTCGGCGCGGTCCCGCTCGGCCCGGAGCGCGACGATCCGCCGGTCGAGGACGAGGCAGACGAACCACAGCACGGCGAAGATCCCGCCGAGGAAGAACATCAGGGGTACGAAGACTCCCAGCGCGATCGCCACCACCTGCAGCACCGACCCGATCACGCGACCGGCGGGGAACCGCAGCAGGCCCGCGGTGACCAGGCAGGCGACGGCGATCCCGCCGCCGACCGCACCGGCCTGGCCGCCGCCGACGCCCTCGATCGAGACGGCCACCGGGATGGCCAGCCCGACGATGATCGCCTCGAAGACGAGGACGGCCGCCAGTACCGAACGCACGCCGTCACCGTCCCCCGAGCAGGACCCGGGCCTCGCCGGCGGTGATGACCGAGCCGGTGACCAGGACCCCGCCGGAGCCGAGTGCGCTGGCCTCCTCCTCCGCCAGCCGCATGCCGAGGTCCAGCGCCTCGTCCAGCCGCGGCGCGAGGGAGACCCGCTCCTCGCCGAAGATGTCCATCGCGATCTCGGCGAGTTCTGCGGCCGGCATGGCGCGCGCGGTGGAGTTCTGGGTGACCACGATCCGGCTGAGCACCGGCTCGAACGCCTCCAGCACGCCCTCCACGTCCTTGTCCGCCATCACCCCGACCACGCCGATCAGCGGCTCGAACGAGAACGACTCGGTGACGGCCGCCGCGGTCGCGGTCGCGCCGTGCGGGTTGTGCGCCGCGTCCAGCAGGACCGTCGGGCTGCGCCGGACGACCTCCAGCCGTCCGGGCGAGCTGACGTTGGCGAAGCCCTCGCGTACCAGGTCGGCGTCCAGGCCTTCGCCCTCGGTGACCCCGCCGGCGAGGAATGCCTCGACCGCGGCCAGCGCCACCGACGCGTTGTGCGCCTGGTGGGCGCCGTGCAGCGGCAGGAAGATCTCACCGTACGTGCCGTGCAGGCCCTGCAGGGTCAGCTGCTGCCCGCCGACCGCGATGTCGCGGTTGACGACCCCGAACTCCAGGCCCTCTCTCGCCACCGAGGCGCCGACCTCCGCGGCCCGGCGCATCAGCACCTCCGCGACCTCGACCTCCTGCTGGGCGATCACCGCGACCGCGCCCGACTTGATGATGCCGGCCTTCTCCCCGGCGATCTCGACAGGCGTGTCGCCGAGGTACTGCGCGTGGTCGACCGCCACCGGGGTCACCACCGCGACCCGGCCGTCGGCCACGTTGGTGGCGTCGAAGCGCCCGCCGAGCCCGACCTCCAGCACCGCCGCGTCGACCGGGGCGTCGGCGAAGACCGCGAATCCGATGGCGGTGACGATCTCGAAGAACGACAGCGGGCGATCCAGCCGCGGGTCGGCGAGGTCCACGAACGGCATCACCTCGTGGTAGGCCTGCACGAACCGCTCCGGCGACACCGGCTCCCCCGACAGGCTGATCCGCTCCCGGATCTCGGCCAGGTGCGGGCTGGTCAGCCGGCCCGCCCGGACACCGAACGCCGCCAGCAGGGAGTCGACCATCCGGGCGGTGGACGTCTTGCCGTTGGTGCCGGTCAGGTGGATCACCGGCGCCGCGTGCTGCGGCTCACCCAGCAGCTCGCACAGCAGCCGGATCCGCTCGAGGGTGGGGCCTTCGACCGACTTGTGCTCGGGCAGCCGGCGCAGCAGCGCCCGCTCCACCTCGACGTAGGCCTGCTGCGCGGCCCGGTCGGTCTGCGCGCCCTGGCCCGCCCGGCCGGCGTCACCGCGTGCCATGGCGACCAGCTCCTGCTCGTGTAGTCACCCGGGCATTGTTTCGCGCGCGGGCGCCGGGCCGCCGCAAGGGGTCCCGGGGTCGACGGAAGGGGCCACAACCTCGCGGTTATCCCGGGTCATCGGTTCTGCTCGCGGACGAGTTCGACGAGGCGGGCCAGCAGCGCCGCGCGGCGGGGCAGCTGCGCGATCTCGACGTACTCACCGGGCGCGTGGGCGTTCGCACCGACCGCGCCCAGCCCGTCCAGGGTCGGGGTGCCAACGCCCGCCGCGATGTTGCCGTCGGAGGCGCCGCCGACGCTCGCGCCGGTCAGGGGTTCGAGGCCGAGCTCACCGGCCGCCCGTTCGGCCAGGGCGAACAGCTTCGCCGAGGCCGAGGGCTCCAGCGGAGGATGCGCCCAGCCGGCCAGCACCTCCACCGAGGTACCGGCGACCTTCGGGGCAAGGCGGCGGATCGCGGCGTCGATCCGGTCCCGGTCGGCCGCCGAGGACACCCGGACATCCACGTGCACAGACGCGTCGGCCGGCACGGTGTTGTTCGTCGTACCGGCCGCCAGCACGGTCGGGGTCACCGTCGGGCCGTCCGGCCCCTCGTCCAGTTCGGCGAGCGCCACCACCATGTGGGCCAGTGCGACGCCGGCGTTGGCGCCGTTCCAGGGTTCGAGTCCGGCGTGCGCCGCCCGGCCGCGCACGCGCACCTCGTAGTGGGACACGCCCCGGCGCGCGGTCTTCAGCGCACCTCCGTCCGCACTCGCCTCCAGCACGAACGCCGCGACGCTGCGGCGGGCCTCCTCCTCGATCAGACCGCGCGAGCTCGGGGCGCCGATCTCCTCGTCCCCGGTCACCAGGACGGTCACCCCTTCGCGGCCGGGCAGGACCGACAGAGCGTGGAACAGCTGCACCAGCCCGGCTTTCATGTCGAAACACCCCGGGCCGTACGCCAGTCCGTCGCGTACTCGCCAGGGGTGTTCGGCCAGCGAACCCACCGGCCACACCGTGTCGTGGTGCCCGAGCAGCAACACCCGCGGACCACTCGGCTCGCCGCCGAAGCGCCACCGCAGGTGCGAGCGCCCGTCCACGACGATCCGCTCCGGCGCCTGCCCGGTCAGGCGTTCCCCCAGCTCGGCCACGACGTCCGCGCTCGCGGCGACCGCGGCCGGGTCCGCCGACGGCGACTCCTGGCGCACGAGCCGCGCCAGGTCGTCCACCATCGCCGGCAGGGCGTGCGCGAGCAGAGCCGGTATCCCCGCGAGCGAGGACGATTCGGGCGTCACCGTGCCTCCCGGATCGCGTCGATGGCCAGCCGCGCGACCCGGCCGATCGCCCGGTCGGCGTCGGGGTCGCGCCGGGCGACTCGGTGCCCGCGGAGGTACACCGCGACCGCGTACGCCTCCCCGCCCCCGAAGTCGACCACGCCGACCTCGCTGCGGATCCCGCCGAAGAGGGTTCCGGTCTTGCCGGAGACGCTCGGACCGTTCGGATAGGCGGTCGACAGCCGGTGCGGCGCGAACTGGTGGCCCATGACCCGGCGTACCTCCGAGCACGCCTCCGGTGGTCCGGCCTCGTCCCGCCAGACGGCGCTCAGCAGGCTCGTCATGTCCCGCGGCGTCGTGGTGTTGCCGCGTTCGCCCCGCAGGGACGGGCTCCGGCGGAACCGCTCGGCGAGTTCCTCCGGCGTCAGCGCGTCCCGGTCGTCGCCGAGTTCGTCGAGCAGGGCGGCGATCAGGTGGTGGCAGTCCAGCTCGAAGCTGGTGTCCGTCAGGCCGAGGGCGCGCAGCCGGGCCGTGACGGCCTCGTGCCCCACGAGTTCGTGCAGGACGTCGGTCGCGGTGTTGTCGCTCACGTGGATCATCAGCATCGCGAGGTCCCGCACGGACATCTCCACGTCGTCGTTCAGGATGGAGATTCCGGTCGGTCCGGTGGTGCGGCGATCGGAGGGCACCCGGATCCGGTCGGCGGCCCCGATCCTGCCCTCGGCGGTCTGGCAGGCGACCTCGAGCAGTACCGCCACCTTGTAGGTGGAGGCGGCCGCCGAGCGCCGGTCGGCGTCGAGCCCGACCTCACCCGCACCGAAGATCGACCTGGCATGCAGGGCGGCGTCGGCGTGCGCGTCGCGGAGCACGGCGCGAATCCGTGTCGAGACGTCACCGCCCGGGCCGGAACGGTCGCCGGAAGGCGCGCCGGGCGGGTCGCCGAAACGCTCGTCCGGGGCGGCGGAGCCCAAGTCCCGAGCCCTCATGGGTCAGCCGGTGGGCAGGGCGGCCAGCTGGGCTTCCAGGCGGGCGATGTCGGCCTCGGCCGTGGCGTACTGGCGGTTCACCTTGTCAACCACAGGTTGCGGTGCCTTGGCGAGGAACTCGGCGTTGCCGAGCTTGCGCTGGGCCTGGTCGCGGTCCTTGTTGGCGTTGCCGAGGTCCTTCTCCAGGCGCCGCCGCTCGGCCGCCACGTCAATCGTGCCGGCGGTGTCGAGTTCGACGCGGACGTCGCCGACCGGCAGGGACGCCGACGCGGTGAAGTCCGGGCCCGCCTCCTCCAGCCGCAGCAGCGTGCGGATCGCCGGCTCGTGCGCGGCGAGGACGCCCGCCTCGATACCGGCCAGCCGGGCCGGGACCCGCTGCCCGGGGCGCAGGCCCTGGTCGGAACGGAACCGCCGGACCTCGGTCACCAGCCGTTGCAGGGCAGCGATCTCGGCCTCCGCGGCCGGGTCGGCGTACGCCTGCTCCGGCACCGGCCACGCGGCCACCACCAGCGACCGCTCCGCCTCACCCGACGCTCCGGCCACCGCTGCCTCACCGTCAACGCCGCCTTGCGTCAGCGCGAGCCACAACTGCTCGGTGACGAACGGCATCACCGGGTGCAGCAGCCGCAGCAGCCGGTCCAGGACGTGCCCGAGCACCGCCCGGGTGGCCCGGGCCGCGTCCCCGCCCGCTGTCAACGACGTCTTGGCAAGCTCGACGTACCAGTCGCAGAACTCACCCCACGCGAACGCCTGGATCGTCTCGCACGCCTTGGCGAACTCGTGGTTGTCGTAGGACGCGTCGACCTCGGCCATCACCGTGTGCAGGCGGGACAGGATCCACCGGTCCGCACTGGACAACCCCGCGGCCGGCGGCACCGGCAGCGCGGTGGACGCGCCGTTCATCAGCGCGAAGCGGGAGGCGTTCCACAGCTTGGTGGCGAAGTTGCGCGAGCCCTGCGCCCAGTCCTCGGTGATGGGTACGTCGGAGCCGGGGTTGGCGCCGCGGGCCAGGGTGAAGCGGGTGGCGTCGGCGCCGTAGCGGTCGATCCAGTCCAGGGGGTCGACGACGTTGCCGAACGACTTCGACATCTTCTTGCCGTGCGCGTCGCGGACCATGCCGTGCAGGACGATCTCGCGGAACGGCACGCTGTCGGCGGGGCCGCGGTCCTGCATGGCGTACAGGCCGAACATCGCCATCCGCACGACCCAGAAGAACAGGATGTCGTAGCCGGTGACCAGCACGCTGGTCGGGTAGTAACGCGCCAGGTCGGGTGTCTGCGCGGGCCAGCCGAGAGTGGAGATCGGCCACAGCCCGGAGGAGAACCACGTGTCCAGCACGTCCTCGTCCTGCGTCCAGCCCGGTCCGCTGGGCGGCTGCTCGTCCGGCCCGACGCACACCACCTCGCCGTCCGGCCCGTAGTAGACCGGGATGCGGTGGCCCCACCACAGCTGCCGCGAGATGCACCAGTCGTGCATGTTGTCGACCCAGGAGAAGTAGCGCTTGGCGAGCTCGGGCGGGTGGATCGCGATCCGCCCGGACCGCACGGCCTCGCTGGCGGCGCTGGCCAGCGGCTCCACCTTCACGAACCACTGCAGGGAAACCCGCGGCTCCACCACGGTGTCGCACCGCTGGCAGTGGCCGACGGCATGGCGGTACGGCCGGACCTCGCGTTCGATCCGCCCGTCCGCCCGCAGCGCCGCGACCACGGCCGGCCGGGCCTCGAACCGGTCCAGCCCCTGGAACGGCCCGTGCGCGGTGATCACGCCGTGCTCGTCCATGATCACCAGGCTGGGGAGGTCGTGCCGGCGGCCGATCTCGAAGTCGTTGGGGTCGTGGGCGGGGGTGACCTTCACCGCGCCGGTCCCGAACTCCGGGTCGACGTGCTCGTCGGCGACCACCGGGATCCGGCGGCCGGTCAGCGGGAGCTCGACCTCGGTGCCGACCAGGTGGGCGTAGCGCTCGTCGTCGGGGTGCACCGCGACGGCGGTGTCGCCGAGCATCGTCTCCGCGCGGGTGGTGGCGACCACGAGGGAGTTGTCGCCGTCGCCGTAGCGGATGGAGACCAGCTCACCGTCGTCGTCGGAGTGCTCCACCTCGATGTCGGACAGCGCTGTGAGACAGCGGGGACACCAGTTGATGATCCGCTCGGCGCGGTAGATCAGCCCGTCGTCGTACAGCCGCTTGAACATCGTCCCGACGGCCCGGGACAGTCCCTCGTCCATGGTGAACCGCTCGCGGGACCAGTCGACCGAGTCGCCGAGCCGGCGCATCTGGCCGAGGATCTTCCCGCCGGACTCGGCCTTCCACTGCCACACGCGTTCGACGAACGCCTCCCGGCCGAGGTCGTGGCGGGACAGACCCTCCTTGGCGAGCTCGCGTTCGACGACGTTCTGGGTGGCGATGCCGGCGTGGTCCATGCCCGGCAGCCAGAGGGCGTCGAAACCCTGCATCCGGCGCCGGCGGACCAGGACGTCCTGGATGGTGTGGTCGAGCGCGTGCCCCACGTGCAGGGAGCCGGTGACGTTCGGCGGCGGGATGACGATGGAGTACGGCGTGGCGTCGGGCTTGCCGCTCGGGGTGAAGTAGCCGCGCTCGACCCACCGCTCGTACAGCGTGCCTTCCACCTCGGCCGGAACGAACGTCTGCGGAAGCTCGGGCGCGGACTCGGGCCGCTGCGGCGCACTCATGCGGTGAAGTTTAGGGACCGGCTCCCGGGGTCCGATCACGCGGGAACGGCGTGCCGCGCCGATGCCGGTTTCGTACGAAATGGGCTGGCGGGGTTCCCGGCCGCCGGGCACACTGCCCGGGTGCACCCCATGAACTCCGCCGAGCCCGGCGCCGGCCGCCCGGCCTACGCCCTGCGCGCCGCCACCGCCGAGGACGCCGGCTTCGTCGCCGAGATGACCCTGGAGGCGTTCAACTGGTCACCGGACCGGCCCGCGTTCACCCTCGAGCAGATCTGGGCGGACCCGGCACTGCGGAAGTACGTCGAGGGCTGGCCGGCACCGGGTGAGCAGGGCGTGGTCGCGGTGGCCAGGGCCGAATCCAGGGACGCCGAATCCGGGGACGCCGAGGACGACGCCGGGAGCGGCGGTTCGCCGGGCCGGCCGGTCGGCGCGGCGTGGTGGCGTTACTTCCCCGCCGACGGGCCCGGGTACGGCTTCGTCGCCGAGGACGTGCCCGAGGTGGGCATCGCTGTGGCGCCGGACTGGCGCGGACGCGGACTGGGCCGGGCACTGATCCGGGCGATCGTCGACCAGGCGCGGGCGGCCGGGATTGCCCGGCTCAGCCTGAGCGTCGAACGCGCCAACCACGCCGCCGCGCTCTACGCCGCCGAGGGGTTCGAGGTCGTGGGCGGCGACGAGAACGCCGACACCATGGTCCGGAAGGTCTGAGGCCGCACGCGGATCAGCGCGGATCAGGCGTGGATCAGGCGGGCTCGGCCGCGGCGCGGCCGGTGTGCCTGAGCCAGGCCAGCCCGAGGATCGGCAGCACCAGCGGCACGAACAGATAGCCCCGCCCGAACACCGACCAGACCGTGGCGTCGGGGAAGGCCACCGGGTCGAACAGGCTGAGGAACCCGATTGCCAGCACCCCGGTGAGCTCGACGCCGCACGCGCACCAGGCGACCCTGCGGGCGGTCGGGCCGCCGCGGGCGAGCGCCACGGTGGCCACGACGTACACCACCGCGGAGAACGCCGACAGGACGTACGCCAGCGGGGCCTCGGCGAACTTCGTCAGCATCTGCACCGCCGCCCGCGACGTCGCGGCCACGGCGAACACCGCGTACACCGCGACCAGGACCCGCCCCGGGCCGGAGCGAGTGCTCGCCGGCACCCGTCCCTCCTCAGGCACCGGTCGCTCCTCAGGCACCGGTCCACACCTGCTGCATCCGCAGGACCAGCACTACGACCACCAGGCCGCCGACGCCGAGGACGACGCTGCTCCAGCGGTTGCGTTCGGAGGCCGCCCACAGCACGGCGACCGGCATCACCAGCACCGACACCACGAGGTAGGCGAGAAACGTGCCGAACTCCGCCGGCCGCTCCCCCAGCACGAGCTGGACGATCGCCGTCACGAGCTGGACCAGGGCGAGGAGTTCGACCAGAGCGGCGCCGCCGACCTGGAGTGTGCCGGGCAGCCGGTTGAGCGCCGCGCTCACCAGGGCCAGCACGGCGTACGCCAGGGCCACGACCATCACCGCGACCGCCAGGGGGCCGATCACCGCTGCTCCTCCGTCCGGTCCGATCGCCGTCGCCGGGCCGGAAGGTCCTCCGGGCCGGTCCGCCGGTCAGTCTACGAACAGGCGAGGACATGTCCTACGCCTGGTAGTACAAATGCCGCGCGCGCGGTTGGCTCCCTCGCGTACTATCGGCGGCGATGGCTACGAACGGTCCGTTCCTCCCTCGCGCCCGCTGCCGCGCCCTCGGCGCCCGGGCGCGAGTAACCGTGCGCCGCCAGGGCGCGTAGCAACACCTTCACGCGCATCCTCGCGGCGCGCCTTCGCCGACCGCACACACTTCCGGCGTACGCCACCATCCTCCAGCGGCGCCGCGACTCCAAGGTGAGCCATCGTGACTACCCACGCGACGACCACAACACCCGGATCCACCCGCGCCACCACCGCGCCCGACGCCACACCCGAAGCCGGCACACCCGCGGCCGGTACGTCCGCCATCCCGGACAAGCCGACCCTGGACGGCCTGCACCAGACCTGGGCGCGGCGCTGGCACGAGCAGGGCCTCTACCGCTTCGACCGAACCGCGGAGCGTTCGGAGATCTACGCGATCGACACGCCCCCACCCACCGTGTCCGGCAGCCTGCACGTCGGGCACGTGTTCTCCTACACCCACACCGACCTCATCGCCCGCTTCCAGCGGATGCGCGGCAAGGAGGTCTTCTACCCGATGGGCTGGGACGACAACGGCCTGCCCACCGAGCGCCGGGTGCAGAACTACTTCGGCGTCCGCTGTGATCCCTCGCTCCCGTACGACCCCGGCTTCACCCCGCCGGAGAAGCCGGACCCGAAGCGCCAGGTGCCGGTGAGCCGGCCGAACTTCGTGGAGCTGTGCGAGCGGCTCGTCGAACAGGACGAGGAGGCGTTCGCCACCCTGTGGCGCAAGCTCGGCTTGTCAGTGGACTGGGAGCAGTCCTACACCACCATCGGGCCGGTGGCCCGGACCGCGTCCCAGCGGGCGTTCCTGCGCAACTACGCCCGCGGCGAGGCGTACCTCCAGGAGGCGCCGACCCTGTGGGACGTGACGTTCCAGACCGCGGTCGCCCAGGCGGAGCTGGAGTCCCGGGAGTACCCCGGCCACTACCACCGGATCGCGTTCCACGGCCCGGCCGGACCGGTGTACGTCGAAACCACCCGGCCGGAGCTCCTGCCGGCAGCGGTCGCTCTGATCGCGCACCCCGACGACGAGCGCTACGCCCCGCTGTTCGGGAGCACGGTGACCTCGCCGGTGTTCGGGGTGGAGATCCCGGTGCTGGCGCACGAGGCGGCCGAGCCGGACAAGGGCGCCGGCATCGCGATGTGCTGCACGTTCGGCGACCTGACCGACGTCACGTGGTGGCGTGAGCTACGCCTGCCGGTGCGTACGGTCATCGGCCGCGACGGCCGGCTGCTGCGCGACACCCCGGAGTGGCTGGCGCACGAGCCGGCCTCCTCCGCGTACGCCGAACTCGCCGGGAAGACCACCCACGGTGCCCGACAGGCGACGGTGGCCCTGCTGCGCGAGTCCGGCGACCTCGACGGCGAACCCACGCCCACGCAGCGGATGACGAACTTCTACGAGAAGGGCGACAAGCCGCTGGAGATCGTCTCCACCCGGCAGTGGTACATCCGCAACGGCGGCCGCGACGACGGCCTGCGGGCCGAGCTGCTGGAGGACGGCGCGCGGATCACCTGGGTGCCCACCCACATGCGGCACCGGTACGACAACTGGGTCGGCGGCCTGAACGGCGACTGGCTGATCTCCCGGCAGCGGTTCTTCGGCGTGCCGTTCCCGGCCTGGTATCCCCTCGACGGCGACGGCGAGCCGGACTTCGACCACCCGCTGCTGCCGAGTGAGGCCGAGCTCCCGGTCGACCCGTCCGCGCAGGCGCCGCGAGGGTACGACGAGTCGCGGCGCGGCAGGCCGAACGGCTTCCTCGGCGACCCGGACGTGATGGACACCTGGGCCACCTCCTCGCTGTCCCCGCAGATCGCGGGCGGCTGGGAACGCGACCCGGACCTGTTCGCCCGGGTCTTCCCGATGGACCTGTGCACGCACGCGCACGACATCATCCGCACCTGGCTGTTCTCCCGGATGGTGCGCGCCCACCACGAGCACCAGACCGTGCCGTGGACGCACGCGCTGATCTCCGGCTTCATCGTCGACCCCGACCGCAAGAAGATGAGCAAGTCCAAGGGGAACGCGGTGGTGCCCGAGCAGATCATCGACACCTTCGGCGCGGATGCCGTGCGCTGGCGGGCGGCGATGGCCCGGCCGGGCCTGGACTCGCCGTTCGACGAGACCCAGATGAAGGTCGGCCGGCGCCTCGCGATCAAGATCCTGAACGCCAGCAGGTTCGTGCTCGGCCTGGGCGCGAACGGGAAGTCGAGCGCGGCCGACCCGGGTGCGGTGACGCAGCCGCTCGACCAGGCGATGCTGGCCGCACTCGCCGAGGTGGCCGCCCGCGCCACCAGCGCGTTCGAGGCGTACGACTACACCACCGCGCTGGAGGTCACCGAGCGGTTCTTCTGGACGTTCTGCGACGACTACCTCGAGCTGGTGAAGGACCGCGCCTACCGTGGCGACCCGTCTGTCAAGGCGGCCTTGGCACTGGCCCTGTCGGTGCAGCTGCGGCTGTTCGCGCCGATCATGCCGTTCGTCACCGAGGAGGTGTGGTCGTGGTGGCAGGACGGCTCGATCCACCGGCAGCCGTGGCCGCGCGCCGAGGAGCTGC